>NZ_JBIARC010000033.1:72117-106191 GCF_042889625.1 Streptomyces sp. NPDC002573
TGGGGTGGGGGCGTGGGGGGCCCGGGTCGGCGACCCTCCGGGCGGGGGGGGGGGGGGCGCCCCCCGGGGGGGGGGGGGGGGGGCCCCGCCCCCCCCCCCCCCCGGCCCCGGTCGTGTCAGGACTCGGAAACCCCCCTCGGCGTCAGGACTCGGGTACCTCGCCCTCGGCGTCGGGACGGCGCCGGCCGATCCGGCGGCGGACCGCCGCGCCCCACCGGTCCATCCTCTCCCGGCCCACACCCAGGTAGCGCAGTACGCCCAGCAGCAGGAGCAGCAGAGCGAGTGTCACGGCAGAACCTCCCTCGGTATCTGCGTCGTCGGAAGTCGTCGGAAGCAACATGAAGGTGCCGGCGAATACCCGTGATTACCGGCAATTACCGGTCACTGCCGGAAGTTGTCAGAACTCGCCGCTGACCGTCGAGGCCAGATAGCCGTCCAGGTCCGGTGTCCCCGGCTGCACCACATGCCGCACCCAGGCGTCCCGTTCGTGCGCCATCGCGACCATCTCCCAGATGCACGCGGTGGCGCCGTGGGGCGCCGGCTGCCAGTCGGCCGGGTCGTCCCAGGTCGACAGCCACGTCCGGGTGTGCAGAATGACCTTGTTGCGGCTCCACCAGCCGACGACCGCGTAGCAGCCGTCGGGATCCTCGTGCAGCACGCTGTAGCCGTACGCGAGCGCGTCGCCGTACGCCTCGGGCAGCGTCCGCTCCACCGCGGCGCGCGCCGCCTGAACCACCTCCTCGGGCGGGACCGGCCGGGTGGCCGAGATCCCGTATCGCTTGACCGTCCAGCCCCGTACACGGTCGGGCGCGTAGGCCACCATGCGGCGGGGCGCGTACACCAGCGGAACTTCTCCCACAGCCATGGCCCGCAGGGTAGGCGGCGCTTCTCAGGACCCGCTGGTGACGGCCACAAGTCCGGCCGCGCCGACCATGAGCCGCCTTCGAGATGCACACCAGCGCGCTGGGCCACGATGAGCGCGTCCACCGACAAAGAGCGCGTCCACCGACAAAGGGATGGTGCGAAGTGCGCAGGCTGAGCAGCGAATCCGCGGTTCTCACCGACGAGTACGCGATACGGATCGGACGGTGGAGCCAGTACGCGGGCAGCGAGGCGCTGCCCTTCGGCGCGATGTGGTGCGTCGTTCCGCCCGGCGGCAGCAGCGCCCCGGACCACCACCCGGAGGTCGAACTCGCCGTCGTCGTCGGCGGACGGGCGGCCTTCGCCGTCGAGGGACGGGAGCCCGAGCCCACCCCGGTCGGCACGGCCGTCCTGCTCGACCCCGAGGAGCGGCACGTCATCCACAATCTGTCCGACACCGAGCCCGTGACGCTGCTGAGCATCTACTGGCTCCCCGAGGACCCGGAAGCCGCGACCGCCGGGAATGCCGAGGTGGCCCGTGACGCCCGCTGACGACGCGCGGGGGCCGGTCGCCGTACTGAGCCCGCCGCCGACCCCGAACGGCCCGCTGCACCTCGGCCATCTCTCCGGGCCCTACCTCGCCGCCGACATCGCCACCCGGGCGGCCCGCGCCCGGGGCGAACGGGTGCTGGCCGTGTGCGGGACCGACGACCACCAGAACTACGTCGTCACCAAGGCCGAGCAGCTGGGCCGCAAGCCCGACGAAGTCGCCGACGAGTACCGGGAGTTGATCCGGCAGGCGTTCTCCCTGGCCGGCATCGGCCACGACGTGTTCACGGCGCCGCGCGCCGACGCCGGGTACCGGGCGGCGGTCCTGCGGTTCCTGGAGGAGCTGCGCGAGAGCGGTCTCGTCCGGGACGGCGACTGGACCATGGCGGTGTGCGACGGCTGCCGGCGCACCCTGCACCACGCCTATGCGACCGGCGGCTGCCCGTCCTGCGGCGCGGCGATGGGCGGCGGCACCTGCGAGGGCTGCGGCGGCTTCACGACCGCCGCCGGCCTCGCCGACCTGCGCTGCGCCGGCTGCGGGAGCGTCTCGCGCCGGGTGCGCCACCACGGGCCCGTGTTCGCGCTGGGCCCGTACCGGGAGGCGCTGACCGAGATCTGGTCCCGGGCGCACATCCCGCCCCGGGTGCGCGTCCTGCTGGCCCGGCTGCTGGAGCAGGGGCTGCCGGACGTGCCGGTCACCTACCCCACGGACTGGGGCATCGAGACTTCCGACGGCACCGAGCGGCTCGACGTCTGGTTCGAAATGGGGCTGGCCTACCTGTATGTGATCGGCCGCCAGTTCGATCCGGCGGCTGTGAGCCTGGCGGACCACGCCCGGGCCTTCGCCGGACTCGGCGCCCTGTGGTCCTTCCTGGGCCTCGACAACGCCTTCTACTACGCGGTGCTGTTCCCGGCGCTGGCCGTGGCCGTCGGGGTGCCCCGTGACAAGGCGCTGACCGGGCTCGTGGTCAACGAGTTCTACCGGCTGGACGGGCGGAAGTTCTCCACCAGCCGCGGCCATGCCGTCTGGGCGCACGAGACGCTCGCCGAGCGGGATCCGCGCGCCGTCCGGCTCTTCCTGTCCTGGGACCGCCCGGCCCCGTATGCCAGCAACTTCACCGCCGACGCCTTCGAGGCGAACGTACGACGCTGGCCGCTGAGCGCGACCGGGGCCGGTACCGGCGGTCCCCGCCAGGACCTCGCGCTCGTACGCGCCGAGCTGGACCGGGCCGAACAGGCCCTGTGCTGGGAGTCCTTCGACCCGGCTCTCGCCGCCCGCTGTCTGCTGCCCGCGGCGCTGGACACCGGGCACGCGCGGGCGCAGCAGCTGCTGGGTCTTCTCACCGGCCGCTCCGGCGGCCCCGGGCGCTGAGGGAGAGCCGATGCGGATCTGTGTCGTCGGTACGGGCGTCGCCGGCACCCTGCTGGCCTGGCATCTGCTGCGGGCGGACCCGAAGAACGAGGTGGAGCTGCTGGCCGCGCCCGGTGAGCTGCCCGGCGAGGCCACGGCGGCCTCCGGTGGCCTGGTGCGCGGCTACGAACCCGGCCCCGCCGCCTGCCGGCTCGCCTGCGAGAGCCTGGCCGAGCTGCGCTCCGACCCCCGGCTCGCCCGGTGGGCGGAGTACCGCGAAGGTGCCTCGGTGTACGCGCACGACGGGCGGGAGACCACGCAGCCGGTCGAGCAACTGGCCCTGATCGACAAGTATGTGCCGGGTTCCGCGGAACTCGCCGATGCCCCGGCCCTGGCCCGTGACCACGGTATCGCCGTCCCGGAGTACGCGTACGCGGTCGTCGAGCGGGCCGCCGGTCACATCCGCCCGGCCCGGCTGCGGGAGGCGGTCACCCGCGATGTGCTCGACCGCGGCGGCTCCCTCGGCACCGGGCTGGTCCACCGCGTCGTGCCGTCCCCCGACGGAGGAGTGGCGGTCGACTGCCCCGACGCCGAGCGCCGCTTCGACAGGGTGGTCCTGGCGACGGGCTGGCGCACCGGCGCCCTGCTGCACCGCAGCGGGCTGCCCGCCGGCGAGCTGCGCGTCAAGCTCATCCAGTACGACCTGTACACCGTCGCCGGCCGCCGGCCGCCGGGCTTCGTCGACGAGACGAGCGGCCTGTACGGGCGGCCGGACGGCACCGACGGCATGCTGCTCGGCGTGCCGAGCGACAGCTGGGACGAGGAGGCGGAGCGGCTGCGCGACTCGTACGCCCAGCGTGCCCGGGCCGAGGGGCACGCCGCGACGCGGCTCCCGGGCCTCGGGCTGGTCGCCCACCGGCGCGGCGTCGTGGCCGCCGACGCCTACTCCGCCTCGGGGCTGCTGGGGCTGCGGCCCACGGCCCTGCCGTCGCTGTTCACCTTCACCGGCGGCAGCGGCGGCGCCGCCAAGTCCGCGCTCGCCGCGGCCAGGCGGGCGGCCGGAGCGCTGCTCGACGGCCCGCTTCACGACTGACCGCCCGCCTCGTCAGGACGCCAACCCCAGTGAGGAGTCGCCATGGCCCGCGCCGCGCGCCGTACCCTGGCCGGCATCTGCCCGGACCGGGTGATCACCCCGGACCATCCCCGATACGACGCCACGCGTCTGCTCTTCAACGGCATGTACGACCACCGTCCCGCGCTGATCGTGCTGCCCCGCACCCCCGGTGAGCTCCAGGACGTGGTGCGCGCCGCACGCGACACGGGGCTGCCCGTGGCGGTGCGCGGCGCCGGCCACAACATCGCCGGTTCCGGCGGGGTGGAGGACGGCCTGGTGATCGACCTGAGGCTGCTGGACCGGGTCGAGCTCGACCCCGGCACCCGGACCGCGAGGGTCCAGGGCGGCGCCACCTGGGCGCAGTTCGACGCCACGGCCGCCCGGCACGGCCTCGCGGTCACCGGCGGCACGTTCGACACCACCGGCGTGGGCGGGCTGACCCTCGGCGGCGGGATCGGGCATCTGATGGGCAAGTACGGCCTGTCCTGCGACAACGTGCTGTCGTACGCCCTGACGACGGCCGAGGGCAGGCAGCTGACCGTGGACCCCGAGTCCGACCCCGAACTGGACTGGGCGCTGCGCGGCGCCGGGCACAACTTCGGCGTCGTCGACGAGTTCACCTTCCGGCTGCACCCCCTGGAGCGGGTGCACGGCGGCACCGTCGCCTACCCGCAGCACGAGATGGCCGCCGCGGTGCGACTGTTCCGGGAGCTGATGACCGAGGCGCCCGACGAGCTGGTGTGCATCCTGCTGCTGGAGCGGTACGGACCGGCGCAGATCCCGGCCGCGGTGATGAGCGTCAGCTACTGCGGCACGGACCCCGAGTACATCGCCTCGCTGGAGAAGCGACTGCGCGGCCCCGAGGTCCTGGACTGGCAGATCCAGGAACGGCCGTACATCGCGATGCAGCAGATCCTGGGCCAGCTGCGGTACGGGCTGCGTCACTACTGGAGCGCGCGCTGCACCGACCGACTGCCGGACGAGCTGGTGGAGACGCTCGTCCAGCGGTTCAAGGCGGGCAAGTGGCGCGGCGACTTCAACGACACCGTCTATCTGGAGGCGTTCCACGGTGCCGTGCGCCGGGAGCCGGAGCGGCCGTCGGCGGTCCCGTTCCGCACCGCCCGCTTCAATGTGACCGGCATGGCGATCTGGGAGCCGGACTGGGCCGACGAGGAGCAGATCGCCTGGGCGAAGTCGGTGTCCGCGGCGGCCGAGCCGTGGGCCGTGTCGGGCGACGGCTACATCAACTACGTGACGGACGGCGGGGCGGGCGGGGCCGCGGACCGGGTGGACCGGGTGGTGCGGATGTACGGCGTCGAGGGCCACCGGAGGCTGACGGAGCTCAAGCGGCGGCTGGACCCGGACAACTTCTTCCGGTCCAACTACAACATCGAGCCCGCCCGATGACCGCGCCGGACGGGGGAGCCCCGGACTACAACAACCGCTTCTTCGTCTCCAGCGCGGCCGAGACGGCGGGACCCGACCACGAGGTGCCGGTGGGGCACTACCACCAGGCGGGGCCGATGGTGTGGGCCGAGTTCCGCGGCGGGAAGGTGCTCATCGGCCGGCTCGTCGGCACCTGCGACCCGGACGGCACGCTCCATCTGGCGTACTGCCAGGCGCTGGACGGCGGCACGGTGGTGGCGGGGGAGTGCACCAGCACACCCGAGTACCTCCCGGACGGCCGGATCCGGCTGCGGGAGGAGTGGCGGCGCCTCGATGCGGCGGGTTCGTCGGGCGTCTCGTACATCGAGGAAGTGACCGCCGCGCAGGGGGCCGTCCTGGCGGAGACGGCCCTGTCCCCCGAGGGCGCCTAGGGTCCTGTCGTCAAACTCCCGCCGTCCGCCCGGAGGGCGGGCTCTGCGGCGGCGTGGGGGCCCCTCCCGCTCGAGCGAAGCCGAGAGTGGGGGAGCGTGCTCTGGGGGTACCCCCTGCTCGAAGAGCTTGGGGGAGTGCCGGGCGGAAGCCCTCGTACTGGATGTACGTGGGATTTCGCCCGGTGCGGCGGTGGGGGAGCGTGCATGGCGTCGCGGGGGCAGGCGGGAGTTTGACGACAGGACCTAGGGCGCGGCGCACCGGAGGAGACACCGACGCGCCGCCGGGGACGGAGATCCCCGGCGGCGCGTTCGTGTGTCCGCCCGGTCAGTTTCCGGCGTGCTCGTCCTCGCCGTCCTCGGCCAGGTCGTAGACGTACTGGCTGCGGACGGGGACGCCGGCGAACTTGCTCAGCAGCCGCGCGAAGTCCTTGCGGTCCCTGGCGGACCAGTCCTGCATGATTTCGCCGAAGTACTCCTGGCGCACCCGGTGCGCCAGGGCGGCCAGGTCGTGTCCCGCCTCGGTCAGCTCCAGGCAGGCGCGCCGGCTGTCGGCCTGCGACGGCACCCGCCGCACATAGCCCGCCTCGACGCTCGCCGCCACCAGCCGGCTCGCGCGTGAGGGGTCCACGGCGAGGCGCTCGGCGACCAGACCCACCGTCACCTCCTGGCCCGGCTCCTCGGGTTCCTCCTCGACGGCGTCGACCACGACGGTGTGCGTCAGGTCTATGGACCGGTCGAGACGACTCGTGACAAAGCGGCCAAGGGTCCGCTTGGTCTGGTTGCGCCGGATGCGGACCATGGCGCGCTCGACGGCGACCAGTGCGGGATCCGGCTCGGGGTCGGTCAGGGGGGCCGTGGGGGCGGCCTCGGAGGCGTCGGAGGAGGAGGTCGAGTCCACGGGCTTGGTCATGTCTCCATGGTAGCCGTTGACGTGTGACTTCGGCAGTTCTATGCTGAAGGCATGTAATTGACTTTGGCACGTATGTGCAATTGTCAAATAAATCCTTCGTTCCAGGGGGCTGCCCGTGTCCACCGCCCACGAGGCGCGCGACGGTGCCATCGCACCGCAGGCGACGCCGACCATGACCCATCAGCAGGTGATGCTCGTCTACTTCGGTCTGCTGTTCGCGATGCTGATGGCCACCCTCGACTCCTCCATCGTGGCCACCGCGGTGCCGACGATCGTCGGCGACCTCGGCGGACTCGACCGCATCGGCTGGGTCGGCGCGGCCTACATCCTCGCCACCAGCGCGGTGATGCCGCTCGCCGGCAAACTGGGCGACCTCCTCGGCCGCAAGCCGGTGTTCCTCGCCTCCACCATCGTCTTCCTGGCCGGCTCCGCGGCCTGCGGCGCGGCACAGAGCATGACGCAGCTCATCGTCTTCCGGGTGGTGCAGGGCATCGGCGGCGGCGGAGTGATGGCCGCGATGTTCGCCCTGACCGGCGATCTGTTCAGCCCCCGCGAACGCGCCAAGTACCAGGGGTACTCGGCAGGCGTCTTCGCCCTGTCCGCCATCGGCGGACCCCTCGCGGGCGGCTTCTTCTCCGACCACCTCACCTGGCGCTGGGTCTTCTACGTCAACCTGCCCATCGGCGCGATCGCCTTCGCGCTCGTCGCGGTCTTCCTCAAGGGCCGTACGCACGTGGAGCGTCCGCGCATCGACTATCTCGGCATGCTGCTGCTCTCCGGCGGACTCGTCGCCCTCGTCCTGGCCGCCAACTGGGCCGGCACCAAGTACGCCTGGGGCTCCCCGGTGGTGATCGGGCTCTTCACCGGCGCCGTCGCCCTGCTGGTGGCCTGGGTCCTCGTGGAGCGCCGGGCCGCCGAACCCGTCATCCCGCTGCATCTGTTCCGCGACTCGACCTTCGACATCTGCAACCTGGTGGCCCTGGTCGCGGGCCTGACCGGCTTCGGACTCGTCTTCTTCCTGCCGCTGTATCTGCAGATCTCCTCGGGCGCCACGGCCACCAACTCCGGCCTGCTGCTGCTCCCGATGATGTTCGGCCTGATGATCGCCTCCTTCGGGGTCGGCGGCGCCGTCGCCAAGAGCGGCCGCTACAAGTGGTTCCCGGTGGCCAGCATGGCCGTCTCCGGCGTCGCCGCCTATCTGCTCTCCACCATGGACGCCGACACCGGCAGAGTCACCTCCGGCTTCTACATGTTCCTACTCGGCGTCGGCGCGGGCCTGTCCCAGCAGGTGGTCGTCGTCGCCGTGCAGAACGCCGCGCCGCCCCGCGACATGGGCGCCGCGACCTCCACGGTCACCTTCAGCCGAATGCTCGGCACCTCCTTCGGTGTCTCCGTGTTCGCGACGATCCTCAACCACCGGCTGGGCCACGAGATCCCCCGGTATCTCTCGGCGAAGGACGCGAGCCGTCTGCCGTCGGGCGGATCCATCGGCCCCGAGTGGCTCAAGCACCAGCCGCAGAGCCTGCGCGACGGACTGGCCCAGGCCTACGCACATGCGCTCAGCCCGGTCTTCCTGACCGCCGCGGTGATCCTCGCCGTGGGCTTTGCCGCCTCCCTGTTCCTCAAGGACGTCGTGCTCGAACAGCGCGGCTGGGGCGGCGCCGACACCGAGACCCCCGCCGAGGCCGCCGGCTGACCGGCGGGGGTTCACCCCGCAGTCCCTTCCCCGTCGTCCCCCGGGCGGGGAGGGGACGGCCCAGCCGGCCCGCACCTCCCGTACCTGCCTCGCACCTTCGCACCTTCGTACCTCCACAACCCCGCCTCACCGGGCGGGTCGGGAAAGGAAACACCGATGCCGGTCTGGAAGCGGCTCGCGGTCTGGCCCGCGGGCTCCCGCACCAAGTGGGCGGTCCTGCTGCTCTGGCTCTTACTCGCCTTCGTGGCGGGGCCGCTGGGGTCCAAGCTCACCTCGGCCCAGAGCAACGACGCCACCGCCTGGCTGCCCAAGAGCGCCGAGTCCACCCTCGCCTTCGAGGCGGGCAAGCACCACTTCGGTGTCGGCAACACCCTGCCGGCGGTGGTGGTCTACTCCCGCGACGGCGCCGTCACCCCCGAGGACCGGGCGAAGGCCGACGCGGATCGCGCCCGCTTCGCCCGCTACAGCGACGGCGCCCTGGCGCCGGTCGCCGCCTCCCAGGACCACAAGGCGCTGCTTCTCACGGTTCCGCTGACCATGCACGGCGACGACGGCTTCAACCAACTCGTCGACCACGTCAAGGACATGCGTCACCAGGCCCGTACGGGCGCCCCCGGCGGTCTCCAGGTCGACGTCACCGGACCCGGCGGTTCGGCCGCCGACCTCGCCGGTGTCTTCGGCGGCGTCGACGGGCCCTTGCTGCTGGCCACCATCGCCGTCGTCGCCCTCGTCCTGCTGCTGACCTACCGCAGTCCCGTCCTCTGGCTCGTCCCGCTCCTCTCCGTCGGCCTGAGCGCGGCCCTGGCCAACGCGGTCGTCTATCTGCTGGCCACCCACGCCGGACTCGTCGTCAACGGCCAGAGCGCGAGCGTGCTCACCGTCCTCGTGTTCGGCGCGGGCACCGACTACGCCCTGCTGCTCATCGCCCGCTACCGCGAGGAACTGCGCCACCACACCAACCGCCACGAGGCGATGGCGCTCGCGCTGCGCCGCTCGCTGCCCGCGATCCTCGCCTCCGCCACCACCGTCACACTCGGCCTGCTCTGTCTGCTCGCCGCGCGCATGAACTCCACCCGCGGCCTCGGCCCGGTGGCGGCCGTCGGCATCGTCGTCGCCTACCTCGCCATGACCACCCTGCTGCCCGCCCTGCTGGTGGTCCTCGGCCGCTGGCTGTTCTGGCCGTTCGTGCCGCGCGCCGGCGCCGACACCACCACGGACGAGGAACACGGCGCCTGGGGACGCATCGCCCGCTGGGTGGCCCGCCGTCCGCGCACCATCTGGCTCGTCGGCGCCGTCGCGCTGGCCGCCTGCGCCCTCGGCGGTCTCGGTCTGCGCACCGGACTGACCCAGGCGGACTCGTTCACCACCACCCAGGAGTCCGTCGTCGGCCAGAGCGTCGTGGCCCGGCACTTCCCGGCCGGCTCCGCCTCCCCCTTCGACGTCTACGCCGCCGCCGACCGTACGACCGAGGTCACCGCGGCACTCGAACGCACCCATGGCGTCGCCCGCGTCCTGGACCCGCAGCGGTCCGGCGACTGGGTGCATCTCAAGGCCGTGCTCGCCGACCCGCCCGACAGCAAGGCCGCCGAACACACCATCGAGCAGGTCAGGGACGCGGTGCACGCCGTGCCCGGCTCCTCGGCCCTGGTGGGCGGCGACACCGCGACCCGGCTGGACACCGCCCGCGCCTACACACACGACGAACGGACCGTCATCCCGCTCGTCCTCGCCGTCGTCTTCCTGGTGCTCGTCGCCCTGCTGCGGGCCCTGGTCGCGCCGGTGCTGCTGCTCGCCAGCGTGGCGCTGTCCTTCCTCGCCGCCCTCGGCGTCTCCGTCCTGCTCTTCCGCGGTATCGGGCATCCGCGCTCGGACGAGTCGCTGATCCTGATGGGCTTCTTGTTCCTGGTCGCCCTCGGCGTCGACTACACCATCTTCATGGTGACCCGGGCCCGGGAGGAGGCCGCCGTACGCGGTCACGCGGCCGGTGTGGTGCGCGCGGTCGCGGTCACCGGTGGCGTGATCACGAGCGCGGGGCTGGTGCTGGCCGCCACGTTCTCCGTGCTCGGTGTCCTGCCCGCGGTGAGCATGCTGCAGATGGGTCTGCTCGTCGCGGTCGGCGTCCTGTTCGACACCCTGCTGGTACGCACCCTGCTCGTTCCCGCGCTCGCCCTGGACGTCGGTCCCCGGCTGTGGTGGCCGAGCGCACTCGCCCGCCAGGCGGCGCCGGCGGCGGCCCGGGGCGCTGTCCCGGTGCCGGGACCGGCCCGCACGGGAGAGTCCGGAGCCTCGGAGTCCGCCACCGCGCGACCCCGCCGCTGAACCTCGCCCGACTCCCGTACAACCCCCGTACGACGGCCGTACGGCGTCGGGAACGACTGCCAAGGAGGCACGGTCACCATGGCCGCACCCAACCACCACCGCATCGGCGACCAGGAGCGGGAGACCGCCGCCCGGCAACTGGGCGAGCACTTCGCGAGCGGCCGTCTGACCAAGAGCCAGCTCGACGAACGGCTCGGCGTGGTGCTCGCCGCCGAGACCGCGCCAGCCCTGAACGAGGCGCTGCACGACCTGCCGGAGCCTTCCGTGCCGGTGCCGGATCTCAAGCGCCGGGGCCGGTGGGCCGCTGTCGCCGCCCGGCTGAAGTCGCGGCGCGGCACCCGCGCCCTGGCCCTCGTCCTCGCCGCCTGGGGGGCCGGCGGGATCCTCTTCGGCGCGGACTGGCTGCTGTCCTGGCCGGGCCGGCTGCTGCTCGTGGGCGGGATCGCGGTGGCGCTGCTGGGCGGCCGCCCCCACCGCACCGGCCACGATCGCCGTCCGGGCCGCGTACGGGGCGGCCCGGACGGCCACTTCCCGGGCGGAGACCGACCGATGGGCCACGGCGGCCCCTTCGGTCACGGCGGCGGACGCCCCGGCCGAGGCGGCCGCGGCCATGGCTCCCACCCCCGACTCCCGTCGGTGTGACATCCCCCGCGCACTGACGGGCCACGTGGCCCGGGAAGCACGTCAGACGTGCTCCCCGGGCCACTCCCATGCCGTCGGCGCCCCGGCGCGACCTACCGACCGGAACCGCGCAACCGGAACGCCCGGCCGGTACCCGTCCCCACGACGGGCCCGGCCGGGCGCGATCCGCTGTCCCCCCGGCCCGCTCAGCCGGCCGGTGCGGCCTCCGTGCGGGCCACCCGCTCGATCCGCTCCTTGATGGCACTCATCTGCACCTTCGTGTTCTTCAGCAGATGCTCGGCCATCTCCGGGTCGCCGTAGGGCAGTTCGTCCCGGACGTGGAAGTCCTGCACCCACCGCATCTCGACCCCGCCCGAGGGGAGCGTCCGGTACTCCCAGAAGATGTTCATGTACGCGAAGGGCCCGGTCTCGATCCGGTGCGCCCGCACCGTGCGCGTCCGCACGTCGGTGGTGCGCTCCGAGACCCACGACCGCTGGATCCCCTCCTCGTCCGGATGCATCGTCAGCCGGAACCGCACGGTGTCACCGTCCCGGTCGAGGATCTGCACCGACGCGTACTCGGTGAACAGGTCCGGCCAGGACGCGACATCGTTCGTCATCCCCCAGACGAGGTCCATGGGGGCCTCGATCACCACACTGGACTCGGTGTGCCCGGCGGCCATGGTCACGCCCCCGCCTTCTGCGCGGCCACGTACTCGATCAGCGCGCCCGGCGTCTCGATGTCGTTGAGCGCCTCGTCCGGGATGGCCACGCCCAGCCGCCCCTGCACCTGGGTCACCACTTCGAGGACGGCCAGCGAGTCGTACCCGAGGTCGGTGAACGCGGTGTCGCCGATGTCGCCGTCCAGGTTCACCGATTCACCCGTGCCCACACAGTGCCGCATGATCTCGCGGAGGCCGTCGAGGGTCAGTTCGTCCATGTCTGTCTCCGTTCCGTGACGAGTCGTCGAGGTCGTTGAGGAGCTGAGCGCTTGCCGGGGCGCGGGGCGGGAACCGTCGAGGGCTCCCGCCCCGCGCCCTGCCGCCTGAGCCGGCCGGTCAGGCGACGGACTTGACCACCACGGCCGCGTTGAACCCGTTGTGGCCACGGGCGATCACCAGCGCCGTACGCACCCGCGCCTCCCGGGGGTCCCCGAGGATCAGGTCGACCGGGCAGTCGGGCGAGACGTCGGTGACGTTCAGGGTCGGCGGGATCACCCCGTGCCGCAGGGACAGCAGGGCCGCGACGAGGTCGACGGTCGGCCCCGCCGCGTACATCCGGCCGGTGGCCGTCTTCGGCACGGTCACCGCCACCCCGCCGGGCCCGAACACACCGGCCAGGGCCTCGCACTCCAGCCGGTCCAGACGCGGCACGCCGTAGCCGTCGGCGAACACCACGTCCACGTCCTCGGGGGCGGTCCGCGCATCGGCGAGGGCGCCCTCGATCGCGCGCCGGAGGTTCGGCCCGCGCCCGGTGCGCGGATGCGGGTCGAAGGCGGTCGCGTAGCCGGCGATCTCCCCGTACGGCCGCACCCCGCGGGCCCGGGCCGAGGCGGCCTCCTCGACCAGCAGGATCGCCCCGCCCTCGCCCGGCGCGTACCCGTGGGCCGCCACGTCGAAGGGGAGATAGGCACGGCCGGGGTCCGTGTCGAGGCTCACCAGACCCGGCGGGATCTGCCCCACCAGCCCGGAGGGGGAGAAGGACGAGTCGGTGCCGCCCGACAGCGCGAACGTACTGCCGTTGCGGATCACCCGCCGCGCCTGCCCGACGCAGTCGAGACCGCCGGCCTGGTCGGTGATGAACACCCCGCTCTGGCCGCGCATCCCGTACCGGATGGAGATCTGGCCGGAGTTGGCCGCGTAGAACCAGGCGATGGCCATGTACGCGCCGACCTGGGACGGCCCCTTGGCGTACAGGTTCTGCATCTCCCGCTGGCCGAACTCGGCGCCGCCCGTCGCGTTCGCGGTGACGACGCTCATCTCGTACTCGGGCTGCTCCGCGGGGTCCAACTCGCCGTCGCGCAGCGCCTCGTCGGCGCAGACGAGTCCGAACTGCGTCATCAGCGCGGTCTCCACCACCACCCGGCTGGGGAGCAGATCGCCCGCTACGAAGTCGGGCACCTCGCCGATGACCTTGATCGGATAGCCGGAGGGGTCCATGCGCGTCATCGGGCCGAGCCCGCTGCGGCCGTCCAGCGCGGCCGCCCAGTACGCCTTGGTCCCGATGCCGGTCGGCGCCAGTACGCCGAGCCCCGTCACCACCGCTCGGCGTGTCATGCGTACGTCCTCTCCGGTGCGGCCACCACGATGGCGCTCTGGAAACCGCCGAACCCGCTGCCGACGCTGAGCACCGCGTCGGTGCGCTGTTCCCGGGCGGTGACCGGCACATAGTCCAGATCGCACTCGGGGTCGGGGACGGACAGGTTGGCGGTCGGCGGGATCGCGTCGCGGTCGATCGCCAGACAGCAGGCGGCGACCTCGATGGCGCCGATCGCGCCGAGCGAGTGCCCGATCATCGACTTGATGGAGCTGACCGGCGTCTCGTACGCGTGGTGCCCCAGACTGGCCTTGAACGCGGCCGTCTCGTGCCGGTCGTTCTGCTTGGTGCCCGAGCCGTGCGCGTTGATGTAGTCGATGTCCTCCGGGTTGAGCCGCGCCTGGCCCAGGGCGACCCGGATCGCCTCGGCCATCTCCCGCCCGTCGGGCTTGAGTCCGGTCATGTGGTAGCCGTTGGCCCGGCTCGCGTAGCCGCGTACCTCGCAGTACACGCGGGCGCCGCGGCGCAGGGCGTGCTCCCGCTCCTCGAAGACCATCACGGCCGAACCCTCGCCGAGGATCAGCCCCTTGCGGTCGCGGTCGAAGGGCCGGCACGCGTGCTCGGGGTCGTCGTTGGCGGTGGACTGGGCGCGCAGGGTGTCGAAGCACGCCACCGTGACGGGCGAGACCGGCGCGTCCGTGCCGGCGGCCAGCACCACGTCGGCGCTGCCCTCCCGGACCAGTTCGAAGCCGTGGCCGAGCGCGTCGATGCCCGAGGTGCAGCCGGTGGACACGAGCGCCACCGGGCCCTCGGCGCCCACGGTCCAGGCGACCTCGGCCGCCATCGAGCTCGGCACCATCACGTCGTACAGCTGGGGCACCGCGTACTCCGGGTCCACAAGCCACTTGCGGCCGCCGTCGCTGAGGACGACGTACTCGCGCTCCATCAGCTCGGTGCAGCCGATGGCGTTGCCGAGCGACACGCCGACCCGGGACGGGTCCAGCGCGTCCGGGGCCAGACCGCTGTCGGTCAGCGCCTCCCGCGAGGCGACCAGCGCGAGCTGACCCGCCCGGTCCAGGCGGCGGGCCTCCTGCGGGGAGAGCCCGTTCGCCGCCGGGTCGAAGTCGATCTCGGCCGCGACCTGGCAGCGGAAGCCGGACGGATCGAAGTGCGTGATCCGCCGGGTCATCGAGCGGCCGGCCATCAGGGTGTCCCAGAACGCCGGCACACCGAGGCCGCCGGGGGCCGCCACGCCGATGCCGGTGACGACGACACGCCGCTCGCTCATGCGCGCCCCCCGACCTGGGGGAGGCCACCCTCGCCGGGCAGCTCCTCGGTGTCCACGTGCCCCAGGTCGGGGCGCGGGGCGAGCGGGCCGAGGAAGAAGACCGCGAACAGGTCCTCCTCGCCGTCGTTGTCCATCCGGTGCCGTACGTTCTTCGGCACCATGAACGAGTCACCGGCCGACAGCTTGACCGGCTGTCCGTCGAGGCGGAGCGTCATCTGTCCGCGCACGATGTAGAAGAACTCCTCGGAGTACGGGTGGTAGTGCTCGGAGACGAACTCCCCGGGCAGCAGGGTCCCCGCACCCATGAAGCCGGCGGTGGCGCCGCAGGTCTTCGGGCTCAGGAGGACGCGCAGGTCGCCGCCCCGGCGACGATTCGGCTCCACGTCGGTGAACGCGACCTTCCCGGGTTCTGTCCGCGGGGCTGGGGGCATGGCAATCTCCTTCTCCGACCAGGTGGGGCCCCGTCCACACAGCGGCACGCCAGGGCCGAGTCGAAGAATGACAACGGGCTCTCCAAGGAGCCTGGGGAGCATCTGAAGACCCCCGGCCGGCGGTTCCCGGCCCGTCGGCGGGCACGGGGCGTGCGGGCAGGCCGGGCGCGGGGCGGGGCGTCCGTGTACGTCCGGACGGGCGCTCTCCGATGGCGGCTTCCCGGGTGCGACGCGACGATCCAGGAAGGGACTGTCCGGCTGTATGACCTGAGGGCTGTTGGTGGACCTGTCATGCCGCTTCCTGCATCGGGCGGACACCGGGATCCGCCCCCGGGGCCGCTGGCCCCGAACGGCGACCCCCTGCTGGCGGCGCGGTTCACAGTGCCCACCCCGCCCCGCACCTGTCTGCGCAGACCACGCCTGACGGAGAGGCTGGAACAGGGCGTCGAAGGTCCCCTGACGCTGGTCAACGGCCCCGCCGGCGCGGGCAAGACCCTGCTCGTCGCCGACTGGATCACCGCCGGGGGCGCCCCGGGCCGCACGGCATGGCTGACGGTGGCGGCCGACGACAACGCGCCCGGCGTGTTCTGGACCTACGCCCTGGAGGCCCTGCGCCGCCACGGCCTGGAGGCCCCCGAGGACATCGGCAGTCCGGCCCGCCCCGGCGAGGTGGACCACTCCCTGCTGACCAGGCTCGCCGCACGGCTCAGCCGGCGGACGCAGCCCCTGATCCTCGTCCTCGACGAGTTCGACCGGATCGTGACCTCGACCGAGGTCGCCGAGCAACTCCAGTTCGTCCTGCGTCACGCGGGCGGCGGGCTCCGCCTGCTGATCATCAGTCGTACGGAGCCCCTGCTGCCGCTGCACCGGTACCGGGCCGCCGGCGAGGTCACCGACATCCGCGGCGCCGACCTCGCCCTCGGACCGCAGGAGACCGCCGCGCTCCTCGACCGCCACGGCCTGCGGCTGTCGGACGCCGGCACCCGGGCCCTGACCGAGCGGACCGGTGGCTGGGCGGCCGGTCTGAGGCTGTGCATCCTCGCGGCGCAGGGCGCCGATGACCCGGAGACCTTCCTGAAGGACTTCGAGGCGGGCCGCAGCACCCTCGCCGACTTCCTGCTCGCCGAGGTGCTCGACACCCAGCCGGCCGAGACCCAGGACCTGCTGCTGCGCACCAGCATCCTCGAACAGATCCATCCCGGGCTCGCGGGCGCCCTCACGGGCCGTGACGACGCCGAACGGATCCTCGCGGCCCTGCAGCGCGCCAACGCCTTCGTGGAGAGCATCGGCGGCGCCTGGTACCGGCTGCACCCCCTGTTCGCCGAGATCCTCCGGGTCCATCTGCGCGTCAGGCACCCCGGCCTGGAGCCCGAGCTCCACCGCAGGGCGGGGCGCTGGCTGTGCGAGGCCGGACTGCTCACCGAGGCCCTCCCGCACGCCGCGGCGGCCGGCGACTGGGAGCCGGCCACCACCCGGTTCATCGCGGAACCGGCGATCGGACGGCTGCTCACCGGACTCGACGCCGAACGCCTCGACGCACTCTTCTCCCGGATGCCCCCGGACGCCCGGGGACCGGCCGCGGACCTGGTGCGCGCCGCCCGCGCACTGGCCTCGCACGACCTCGACCGGGGCCTCGGCCATCTGTACCGCGCCGAGCGGCACCTGCCAGCCGACGATGCCCCCGAGTCCGCCGCCCTGCGCCTGAGCTGTGCCCTGCTGCGTGTCCTCGCCGCCCGGACGACCGGGTCGGCCGACCTCGCCGAGGCCGCCGCCCGGGACGCGGAGACGGCCCGGCGCGCGCTGCCCGCCGACCGGCTCGCCCGGCATCCGGAACTGTCCGCCCTGCTGCTCAGTGACCTGGGGTCGGCCCAGCTGTGGGCGGGACGCCTGGAGGCTGCCCGGTCCGCCCTGAGCGCCGCCGCACTGGTGGATGACGGTCCGCAGACCGCGCACCTGCGGCAGGAGTGCCTCGGCGGGCTGGCCCTGATCGACTTCCTGCACGGCCGACAGGGCCACGCCGAGACCCACGCCGGGGAAGCGGTCGCCGAGGCCGAGCGGGCCGGTCTGCCGCCCGCCGCCCGGGCCGGCGTCGCCCAGCTGGTGCTGGCCGCCGTGGCCATCGAACGCGACGACCTCGCCGCGGCCCGTACCCACCTCGACCACGCCGCCGCGGCGGCCCCGCGCGAGCCGCTCGTCACCGCCGGCCTGGCCCTGCTGCGGTCACGTCTGCTGCTCGCCCGGGGAAGATCACGGGCGGCGCTGCGGCTGGTGGCCGCGCTGGGACCACCGTCCGCCACCGTCGAACCCTCGCCCTGGCTGCAGGAGCGGGTGGCCCTGGCGATGGCCGCCGCCCATCTCGCCGAGGGCCGTGCCGAGGTCGCGTCCCGAGTGCTGGAGGGGGCCCTCGGCGAGCGAGGCGGGGGAGCGGAGACCCTGGTGGCGGCGGTGCGCGCCCATCTCGCCGCCGGCGACGACGAGGCGGCTCAGCTCCTGCTCGCACGGCTCCACGTCGGCCGGGGCGAGGGGCCGGGCATCACGGTACGGGTACTGCTCGCGCGGGCCCAGGCCGCGGACGCACGGGGCGACGACGCCGAGGCCCACCGCCTGGTCGCCCGGGCCCTCACGGTGGCCCGCCCCGAGCGTCTACGACGGCCGTTCCTGGAGTGCGGCACCTGGCTGCGGCGACTGGCGCGGCGGCGGACCGCCCTGGCCCAGGGCCACGAGTGGCTGGGGGCCGGGCCGATGGGCCCCGCCCCCGTGCGCGACGCCCTCGAGGACGGTGTGCCCGCGCCCGTGACGGAGGCGCTCAGCGAGCGTGAGCACGAGGTGCTCCAGCGGCTTGCCCAGCTGATGTCGACGGAGGAGATCGCGGCCGACCTGTATCTGTCGGTGAACACCGTCAAGACCCATCTGAAGAGCCTCTACCGCAAGCTGGCGGTCACCCGGCGCGGCGAGGCCGTACGCCGCGCCAGGGAGCTGGACCTCCTGTGAGGCCCCGGACGGAGCGCGGATCACCCCGGCAGATGCCGCAACTCCACCACAAGCAGGCCCAGCGACCGGCAGCGCGCCAGCAGGCCGTACAGCTGCGCCTCGTCGGTGACCTGGCCGAACAGCACGGTCTGGTCCGACACGACGCAACTGTCCAGCTCCGGGAACGCCTCGCTCAACGCCCTCGGCAGCGGTCCGTCGACCCGGATCTCGTAGTGCATGCCGGCCCGGTCACCTCCGCCTGCCGAGGCCCGGGAAGGTCCCGCGGTCGGACACGCACAGCGCCCAGATGATGAGCCCGTACAGCACGATCAGGAGGAGCGACCACTCCAGGTAGTACGGGGCGGACAGGACGCGGACGGCGATCACCGCGGCCGTCAGGGCCACCCCGAGGACCCTCGCCCAGGCCGCTGCCGCCAGCAGCCCGAAACTCACGGCCACGGCGACGACTCCGAGGCACAGATGGACCCAGCCCCACCCCGTCACATGGAATCTGAAGACGTAGTCGCGGGTGGCGACGAAGACGCCGTCCTGGGTGATCGCCATGATGCCCCGGTAGATCGCGAGGACACCGGAGCAGAACATCATCACGGAGGCGAACAGGGTCAGGCCGATGGCTGCCGCTGCCGTCAGAGCGCCGGGCGAGCGACGAGGGGACGAGGTGGTGGCGGCCATGGGAGTTCTCCTTTCCGTGCCCGGCTGCCGTGCGCAACCGCTCTCCAGTGAGCGTGCGCCCCTTCGTCCGTGCGGTCCTCACCCGCCAGGGGTGACATCGGGATCCTCCGGACGCCGGTGACCGGGGGTCGCGGTCCTCGGCGGGGCTCCACGACATGCGCGTTCCGCCATTCGGCCGCATGCTGAAACGGCCCACCACACCAGGCCGCACAGGCCGACCACCTACGGGAGGTCCTGTGATCCTGATTGCCCTCCTCGTGCCGGTCCTGATGATGGCCATCCTCTTGGGGATGGCCGCCTTCGAGGAATTCCTCTTCCTACGCCCGACATCCACGGACGACCCCAACCCTCCGGCCGACGAGGCGCAGACGCCTTCGCCCTGAGGCGCCGAGAGACACATCCGGAGCCCGGAGCCCGGAGCCCGGACTCCGGTCGGCGGACGGCGGCGGCTGTCGGTGATCCGTAGGCGACCTGTCGGCGGCCGCTGCCACCGTGGGTGACGGGCCGGCCCTTCGTGGACGGCCACGACCGTAGAGTCGCCCACCGAGGGAGCCCGCAGCCATGCCGTCCGCACCACCCATGCCGCCCGTAGTTCCCTGGGACGTCCACCGGCTGCCGCGTGCCGACGGCGCCGTCTTCCTCGTCACCGGCGGCAACGCGGGCATCGGCTACTTCATCGCGGAGCAACTGTCCACCACCGGAGCCACGGTGGTGCTGGGCAGCCGGAACCCGGCGAGGGCGGAAGCCGCCCTGACCTCGCTCCGCTCCCGGGTCCCCGGCGCCCGGGTGTCCGCCCTGCGGCTGGACCTCGCCGACCTGTCGTCGCTGGAGGCCGCCGTGGCGTCGCTCGCTCCGGCCCGGCTCGACGCGGTGGTCCTCAACGCCGGGGTCGCCCTCGACGACCCGCCGCGCCGGGAGACCGGCGCCGGCCACGAGCTCATGTTCGGCACGAACCACCTCGGGCACTTCGCGCTGACCCGGTGGCTGATGCCGTTGCTGTCCGCCGCCCCGGCGGCCCGCGTCGTCACCGTGGGCAGCTTCGCCGCGAAGTCCGAAGGGCTGGACCTCGCCGACCTCCAGTCCCGCCGCGACTACCGGCCCGGACGCGCCTACGGCCGCTCGAAGCTCGCCCAGATGTACTTCGCCCTCGAACTCGACCGCCGGCTGCGCGCACGCGACGCCACGGTGGCGAGCGTCCTGGTCCATCCCGGCGGTGCCCTGGACTCTCTCACCCCGTCACGGCCACCCGTGCACGAACGGACCGTCGGCGCCTGGCTGCGCGCCCGGCCCGCCGGCCTCGTCCTCCAGGGCAAGCACGCGGGCGCCTGGCCCGCGGTGAGAGCCGTGCTCGACCCGGCCGTGCGCGGCGGCGGGCTGTGGGGCCCGCGCGCCTACGGTCTGCGCGGCAGGCCCCGTCCGGCCCCGCTGTGGGCCCATCTGAACCGACACCTCGGTCGCCGCCCGGCTGTGGGACGCCAGCCGTGAGCTGACCGGCGTCGACCCCGTCCCCGAGCCCTGACGGCGGCCCCGTGATCACGCGGCCCGGCCGCCGGCGCCCACGCAGGTGAGGTCCCTCCGCAGCGTGCGGTAGGGTTTACCTGCGTGATCACGCGGAACACCGCGGACGACGCACCGGGACGTGGCGCAGCTTGGTAGCGCACTTGACTGGGGGTCAAGGGGTCGCAGGTTCAAATCCTGTCGTCCCGACGGTGCAAGTAGGGCTCGGAGCCCAGGTCAGGGCCTTGTTCTCGCTACGGCGAGGCAGGGCCCTCGATCGTTTCGGGACCCCTGCGCGGACGAAGACCGGCTTGAGGTGCTTCTCGGGCAGGGCGTCCGGGAGTTGCTCCCGGTCGAGGGCGTGGGAGACGACCCGCGCGGGATCGACGCGGCCGGAGCGGGCGAGGTCGAGGGCGTCGGGGATGTGTCCCCGGACGTTGTCGCGTGCGACGCGCAGGGTGACGCCGGTGAGGTACATGTCGAGCAGGGGCAGCTCGCCGGGGCGGAAGTGGTTGCCCGCCGACTCGCAGACGCCCTCCGGGGCCAGGCACCTGACGGCCAGCGCGACCTGGTCGACGCGGCCGGTGGCCTCCACCGCGATGTCGAAGCGGTGCGGGAGGGATTCGAGGGTCTCGGCGGTGGCCGCGCCGAAGCCGCGGGCGAGCGCGCGGTGCTCCGGGTCGGGGCCGACGTAGAGAGCACCTCGGAGGCGCCGAGCGCGCGGGCGATGTCGCACACGTACAGGCCGATGCTGCCGCGGGCGACGACCAGGAAGCGGGCTCCGGGCCGGTTCTTCAGGTGCGGGGTCACCAGGCGCCAGGACAGGGACCAGTTGTCACCGGCCGAGGCCATGGCGACGGGGTCGAGGCCCGCGGGCAGGGGGACCAGCATGGCGTCCGCCCAGGGGACGCGCACCAGGTCGGAGAACAGTCCGCCCCAACTCCCGCCGATCGGCGCGCCGTACATGGCCATGTGCGGTACGGCCGTACAGTGCGCGGTCAGCCCGGCGCGGCAGTTGTCGCAGGTGCCGCAGTTGACGGAGCAGGGGACGACCACCAGGTCACCGGGCGCGACGGACGTCACCGCGTCGCCGGTCTCCACGACCCGGGCCACGCACTCGTGACCGAGGGTGAACGGCGGCTCGATGAAGCCGTGTCCCGCCAGGATCGCGGTGTCGACGTCACAGGAGGTCGCGGTGACCGGGGCGACGATCGCCTCCTCGTCGGACCGGAGCGTGGGGTCGGGCGCCTCGCGCCATGCGACGGTGTTCCGGGCGACGGAGGTCAGTTCACGCATCGGCCCGCTGCCCCTTCGCGAGCGAGATCAGGTCGGCGTGGCGGATGACCGAGCCGCCGGCGCCCCAGGTGCCGTCGGGCTGTTCGTGCACCAGCACCCACACCCGCTGGGCGTCGCCCGTCGAGAGCCCGGCGGCGTCGAGCACGGTCCTGGTGACGTCCGCCACCAGGCCGGTCCTGCGCCGCTCGGACAGCGCCCCCTCGGGCACGGTCACCTCCACGAGGAAGCGGGGCGCGTCGTCCTCGGCCGTGGTCTGCGCGTCTTCGGGCAGCTCGACCAGGTAGCTCCACGCCTGGGCGCGGAAGAACGCGGTGTCGGGCGCTCCCTCCCAGCGCAGCAGGACGGCGGCCAGTTCGCGCTGGACACGCTCGCGCCCCTCCTCGGTCAGGGCGCCGGACGGAACGGTGAGCCGGATCATCGGCATGACGAAGTCTCCCTTCGTGCTCTGCGCACGCTTATAACGGTCGTTATAACCGGAGCTCACGCTAGAATATGGCGAGCGTTATAACCAGAGGGGAGCAGGAGCTTGGCCAAGCCCGGCGCACCGTCGCGCGAGCGCCTTCTGATCGGTGCCGCCGACATGATCAGCAGGCGCGGACTGAACGCGACCAGCATCCGGGAGCTGGCCAAGCACGCTCAGGCGCCGCTCGGTTCGACCTACCACTTCTTCCCCGAGGGCAAGCAGCAGTTGGCCACCGAGGCGGTGAACTACGCCGGTGAGGCGGTCGCCCGCATCCTGCGCGAGGAACTGGACGCGGGCCCGATCGCCGGTTTGCGCGCCTTCCTGGCACTGTGGCGCGGAATCGTCGTCGACAGCGACTTCCGGGCCGGCTGCCCCGTGCTGGCCGTCTCGGTCGAGGAGCCGCCGACCGACGAGATTCCCCCGGCCCTGGCGGCCGCCGCAGAGGTGTTCGAGGTCTGGGAGGGGCTGCTGACCGAGGCGCTGACCAGGCAGGGCGCCGACCCTGACCGGGCGGCCGGGCTCGCGGCCCTCATCGTGGCGTCCGTCGAGGGCGCCATCGCCATGTGCCGGGCCAAGCGCAGCATGCAGCCCCTCGGCCGGGTCGCCCGGCAACTGGAGACGCTGATCGCCGACGCAGTCGACCGCTCGGCCTGACGACCCAGGGGCCCCGGGCTCGGGCGCCGATCGCCGCGACCTTCTCCTCGGTCCCTTCCGGACGGCCCGCGGTGGCGCCTATCGGTGGTGCGGCGGCCGAGGCGGCGCCGGTGGGATGGTGTCCGTGCCGGGGGCGGGTTCGGGCCAGACGAGCAGGACAGGGCAGGGGGCGTGGTCGACGACGAAGCGGCTGGCGGGGCCTAGGCTGTGGGGCCCGAGGCGGGTGCGGTCGCCGTCCCGGGCGAGGACGAGCAGATCGGCGCCCTCGGCGGCGGCCACGACCTCCCGTTCCACGCGGCCGGTGCGCTCCTGCCGGGTGCACGGCCGTCCTAGGCGTTCCGCGGCCGCGGCCAGGAGGTGTTCGCCGGCGGCGGTGGCCAGGTGCTCCAGCGCGGTCCCGGGGTCGCGCTCGGGGTGCGCGCGGCCGAGCAGTCCGGCGAAGGCGCCATGGGCGGCGCCCGGCGCGCCGGGGTCGGCGACATGCAGCAGCACGATGTCGGCGCCCTCGGGGGCATGGGTTCTGGCGGCCTCCACACAGGCGGGCCAGGTGCCTTCGACGATCCAGGCGATGACGGTCACGGTTGTTCGGCCTCCGATCCCTTGGGGCGAGGCCCACAGTGCCACCCGGACGACCGTTCCCGCACCCGGATCGCCGACCGGTTCACCTCCGGCCGGTGTGCCGGACCGGTTCACCTCCGGCCGGTGTGCCGGACCGGTTCACCTCCGGCCGGTGTGCCGGTCGTCCTCGCCGGAGGCGGCCCACAGACCCCGCACATGGCCCAGATGCCGCGTCATCACCTTCCGTACGGCCTCCTCGTCCCCGTCCAGCAGGGCGTCCAGGAGTTCGAGGTGCTCCTGCGCGGAGGCGAGCAGCCGGCCGGCCTCCACGAGCGCGGTCAGCCCGTACAGCCGGGACCGTTTGCGCAGATCGCCTACGACCTCCACGAGGTGGGCGTTGCCCGCGAGCGCGAGCAGGCCGAGGTGGAAGCGGGTGTCGGCCTCGACATACGCGATGAGGTCCCCGGCGGCCGCGGCGGAGACGATCTCCCGCGCGGCCGGGCGCAGAGCCTCCAGCGAGACGCGGTCCGCGCTCCGGGCCAGTTCGACCGTGGTCGGGATCTCGATGAGGGAGCGGATGTGGGTGTACTCGTCGAGCTGCTTCTCGGAGACGGCGGTGACCCGGAAACCCTTGTTGGGGACGGTGTCGACCAGGCCCTCCTTGGCCAGGTCGAGCATCGCCTCGCGCACCGGGGTCGCCGAGACGCCGAAGCGGGCGGCGAGGGTCGGCGCGGAGTAGACCTCGCCGGGGCGCAGTTCGCCCGCCACGAGAGCGGCGCGCAGGGCGTCGGCGACCCGCTCGCGGTAGCTGCTCTTCTTCCCGCCCAGCGTGGGCAGGGCGGGAGCGGCGGACGGCGAACCGGTGCGCGGGGCGGCCATGGGGTGTCTCCTCGTACGGGCACCTGCGGGGTGCGGGAACCGGCATCGCGCAGCCCGGTACCGCAGACTGTGCAATGTCACGCATCACGAGTATCCCAGGCGGGGGAGCGGCGGAGTACGGGCATGTGCGCTACAGGACGAAGCCCGCGGGGAAGGGGTCGTCGGGGTCCAGGAGGTACTGCGCCGTGCCGGTCACCCACGCCCGTCCCGTGAAACTGGGCAGCACCGCGGGCAGGCCGGCCACCTCCGTCGTGCCGAGCAGCCGCCCCGTGAACCGCGTCCCGATGAAGGACTCGTTCACGAACTCGGTGTGCAGGGGGAGTTCACCGCGTGCGTGCAGCTGCGCCATGCGCGCACTGGTGCCAGTACCGCAGGGGGAGCGGTCGAACCAGCCCGGATGGATCACCATGGCGTGCCGGGACCGTCGCGCGGTGGCGTCCGGCGCGTACAGATGGACGTGATGGCAGCCGCGGATCGTCGGATCCTCCGGATGGGCCGGTTCCTGCTCCGCGTTGACCGCGTCCATGAGCGACAGCCCCGCCGCGAGGATGTCCTCCTTGCGGGAGCGGTCGAAGGGCAGCCCGAACTCCTCCAGCGGCAGGATCGCGTAGAAGTTGCCGCCGTAGGCGAGGTCGTACGTCACCGTCCGCCCGTCCGGCAGGGTGGCCTTGCGGCCGAGGGCGACGGAGAAGGACGGCACGTTCCTGAGGGTGACGGAGGTGGCGGCGCCGCCCTCGACGGCGACCTCGGCGACGACGGGACCGGCCGGGGTGTCCAGGCGGACGGTGGTCACCGGTTCGGTGACCTCGACCATCCCCGTCTCCACGAGCACGGTCGCCACACCGATCGTGCCGTGCCCGCACATCGGCAGATACCCCGAGACCTCGATGTACACGACGCCCCAGTCGCAGTCCGGGCGGGTGGGCGGCTGGAGGATCGCGCCGCTCATCGCCGCGTGCCCGCGCGGTTCGTTCATCAGCAACCGTTTGATGTCGTCGCGGTGTTCACGGAACCACAGACGCCGCTCGTTCATGGTGGCGCCGGGGATCGTGCCGATGCCCCCGGTGACCACCCGGGTCGGCATCCCCTCGGTGTGGGAGTCGACGGCGTGCAGGACGAGCTTGCTGCGCATGACCTGTCTCCTTCCGCTCGGTGTGCGCCGGTTCAGCCGAGTCCCGCGGCCACGGCCGCTTCCGTGGCGGCCCGGACGGCGTTCTCCTGTTCGGGCAGCAGGGGGACCCGCGGCGGCCGCACGGGACCGCCGTACCGTCCGACGATGTCCATCGACAGCTTGATCGCCTGGACGAACTCCACCCGGGAGTCCCAGCGCAGCAACGAGTGCAACTGCCGGTACAGCGGCAGCGCGCCGTCCAGGTCGCCGGCGACCGCGGCCCGGTACAACAGCACCGCCGCCCGGGGCAGTGCGTTCGGATAGCCGGCCACCCAGCCCTTGGCGCCCGCGACCGCGAGTTCCAGCAGGACGTCGTCGGCGCCGATCAACAGATCCAGATCCGGGGCCAGTTCGGCGAGGCGATAGGCGCGCCGGGGGTCGCCCGAGAACTCCTTGACCGCCTGGACGCACCCCTCGGCGTGCAGCTTCGCGAGCAGCTTGGGGACCAGGTCGACCTTGGTGTCGACCGGGTTGTTGTACGCCACGACCGGCACCCCCGCCCGCGCGACCTCCGCGTAGTGGGCGAGCACGGACCGCTCGTCGGCGCGGTAGGAGTTCGGCGGCAGCAGCATCACCGACGCACAGCCGGCGTCGCGCGCCTGCTCGGCCCAGCGGCGGGCCTCCGCCGATCCGTAGGCCGAGACGCCGGGCATCACCCGCGTCCCGCCGACCGCGGACACCGCCGTCTCCACCACCTTGGCGCGCTCCTCGGGGGTCAGGACCTGGTACTCGCCGAGCGAGCCGTTCGGCACCACGCCGTCGCAGCCGTTCGCCACGAGCCAGGCGCAGTGCTCGGCGAATCGGCCGTGGTCGACGGTGAGCCGGTCGGTGAACGGCAGCGCGGTGGCCACGAGAACGCCGTGCCAGGGCCGGTGCTGCGGGACGGTCATGGGCAGTCCCCCCTCGATGATGTGTGACATATTACTGATGCCGTGCCTTCCCCTCGTCCATGCCTTCCTCAACTGAGCTCATCCTGCTGCGGTCGCGGCGGTCCTCCCTCCGGCCGCCGTCACTCCTCCGGCTCCCGGGCGAGCACGCCCAACGGCACCGGCCGGGCGAAGGGCCTGCGTGTCACCGTCTCCGGGCAGCCGGCGATCCCGGCGACCGCGGTCCCGCACATCCGGCCCTGGCACCACCCCATCCCGGCCCGGGTGAGGAGTTTGACGGTGCGTAGATCGCCCGCGCCCAGCTCGCGTACGGCCTCCCGTACGGCCCCGGCCCGCACCTCCTCGCAGCGGCACACCACCGTGTCGTCGGTGATCCGCTCGGCCCAGCCGGCGCGGGGTGCGTAGGCCCGGTCGAGCGCGGCGGCGAACCTCCGGAGGGCGGCCCGGCGTTCGGCGGCGTGCTCCCCACCGCGCGGATCGGGCGCGGCGCCCGCGAGCCGCGCGGCGATCGACCGTCCGGCGAGGTGCCCCTCGGCGAGCGCGAGCGCCGCGCCGCCGACCCCGGTGGCCTCGCCCGCCGCCCACACCCACGGGACGTCGGTGCGCTGCTCGTCGTCGACGCCCACACGCCCGCCGTCGACCCGGCAGCCCAGGGTCTCGGCGAGATCGGTGTGCGGCAGCAGGCCGTGCCCGACGGCCAGGCAGTCGCAGGGGATACGGCGCTCGGTACCGGGCCGTACCCAGCCGTCGGCGTCGAGCGCGGCCACCGTCACCCCCGTCAGCCGGCCGGTGCCCTCCGCCGCCACCACGGTGTGGCGGACCAGGACCCGTACCCGGTGGCGCAGCAGCCGCGCCCCGTACCCCGCCGCCTCCGCGGCCTTGCCCGGCTCCGCGGCCAGGGCCCGGGCCCCCCGGGCGAACCGCCCGGGATCGGCGGACTCCACCAGCGCTGCGACCGTCGTCCCCGCCGCGGCGAGCCCGGTCGCCACCGGCAGCAGCAGGGGCCCGGTCCCGGCCACGACCGCCCGGCGCCCCGGCACCACGAGCCCGCCCTTGAGCAGCGCCTGGGCGCCCCCGGCGGTGACGACCCCGGGGAGGGTCCAGCCGGGGAAGGGCAGCACCTTCTCATGGGCGCCGGTGGCCAGCAGCACGGCCGCGGCGCGCACGACGACCGGCTCCTCCTGCTCCGGACCGAGCAGTGCGTGCACGGCGAATCCGGCGGACTCCTCCTCCACGCACCACACATGATGGTCCTTCAGGTGACGGATGCGCCCGGCGGCGATGTGCCGGTCGAGTCCCTCGCGCAGCCGCCTCCAGGTGCGCCCCTGGTGCCGTGCCGCCCCGAGCGCGGGGGCGGGCTGCCGGTAGAACTGGCCGCCCGCCTCGGGTCCGGCGTCGACCAGCGCGACGCGTACGCCCCGTGCCGCCGCCGCGAGGGACGCGGCCGTCCCGGCCGGGCCCGCGCCGATCACCGCGAGGTCAGCCCGCATGCCCGGTCCCCTCCTGTGTGCGGATCACATCGCCGGCCCGTACCGGCACCAGGCAGGCGCGCTGGTTCGGCCGGTCGTTGACGGTCACGAGACAGTCGAAGCAGACGCCGATCCCGCAGAGGACCCCGCGCGGCCGGCCCTCGAACCGGGTGGTGCGCCAGGAGACGATGCCCGCCGCCCAGAGCGCGGCGGCGACCGTCCAGCCGGGCCGTGCCTCGATCGGGCGGCCGTCGAAGGTGACCGTGAAGGCGGGGCCGGGCCGCATCCGGCTCAGGGGATTCACCGGGCCTCCTCCTCGAAACGCTCCGGCCGGAAGGGCGCGAGGTCGAGTTCCGGCGCCCCGCCGTTCAGGAGCCGCGCGATCAACTGTCCGGTGCCGGTGGCGAGTCCGATCCCGGCGCCCTCGTGACCGCAGGCGTGGAACAGCCCGGGGGCCCGCGGATCCGCGCCGATCGCGGGCAGATGGTCGGGCAGATACGGCCGGAAGCCGAGATAGGCGCGCATCGCCCGTACCCGCTCCAGGAAGGGGAAGAGCCGGGTCGCCCCCGCCGCGAGCGCTCGCACCGCCGGCAGCGAGAACGACCGGTCGAACCCGACCCGTTCGCGGCTCGCGCCGATCAGGACGGGTCCCGCGGCCGTGCCCTCGACCACCGGGGAGGTCTGCAGGGCCGCGGAGTCGCTCGCCACGTCCGCGACATAGTCGGCCGCGTACACCTTGTGCCGGACCGTGCGCGGCAACGGCTCGGTGACCAGGACGAATCCGCGACGGGGCAGCACCGGCAGGCGCACCCCCGCCCGTTCGGCCAGCTCGCCTCCCCAGGTCCCCGCGGCGTTCACGACCGCCCCCGCGTGGATCGTCCCCCGGTCCGTCCGCACCCCGCGCACGGCACCCCGTGGGGTGCGCGGCACCTCGGTCACCGTCCGGCCGGTCAGCAGACGGACGCCCGACGCCCGTACCAGATGGGCGGCGGCGAGGGCGGGCATCACCTGGCAGTCCTGTGGGTAGAGCACGCCGCCCGCGAGTCCCGGGGCCAGCCGCGGCTCCAGCTCATGGAGCCCGTCGGCGGCGACCTCCACGGCGCTCACCCCGGCCGCCCGCTGCCCGGCGGCGAAGTCGCCGAGGGCGGCGAGCCCTTCGGGGGCCGAGGCGACGACGACACCGCCCTTGGTCTCGTACTCGACGGCCGAGCCCAGCTCCTCGGCCAGCTCGGCCCACAACCCCAGGGAGAGCAGGGCGAGTTCCAGCTCCGGTCCGGGTGCCTTGTCGGAGACGAGCAGATTCCCCTCGCCCGTCCCCGTCGTGCCGCCGGCCACGGGCCCGCGGTCCACGAGCACGACGTCCAGCCCGGCCCGGGCGGCATACCAGGCGCAGGCCGCGCCCACCATGCCCGCGCCGACGACCACGACATCGCAGGTCAGTCGCTCGGTCACGTCAGTACTATGTCACATGGTTCCTCGCCCGAGGCAACCCCCACGACGCGCATCACCCGTCAACTTCCGCCCGGTGAACCGCAGTTTCACGGCCCAGGATCTGATCGCGGGTCACCGGCGGATCGTCGACCGCGCCCACGCGGCCGGGAAGTGCGTGGTCGGGCCACCGTCGCCCCGTTCAAGGGTCGGCCGGAGCGAGATCCGGCCGCCGAGGCCGTACGTCAGGAGGTCGACGCGTGCATCAGGGACAGCGGAGACCTCCCCTTCCGGCCGGACCCGTGCCCCAGGGTCCGGCCGGAAGGGATCCGGCGGACTGTGCCGCCGGCCTGTCGCTCACAGCAGACAGCCGACATGGGCCAGGGCCTGCTTGAGGAGGACGCCCTGCCCCCCGGGCATGTCGTTCTGGACCATGGCCGAGGACGCCTCCTGGGGGCTGAACCACTCCAGGTCGAGCGCGTCCTGACGGGGACGGCAGTCCCCGGCCACCGGGACGATGTAGGCGAGGGCCACCGCGTGCTGGCGGGGATCGTGGAACGGTGTGATCCCCTGCGTCGGAAAGTACTCCGCGACGGTGAAGGGCTGCAGGGAGGACGGGACGCGGGGGAGTGCCACCGGTCCGAGGTCCTTCTCCAGATGGCGCAGCAGCGCGTCCCTCACCCGTTCGTGGTGGAGCACCCGCCCGGAGACGAGCGTGCGGCTGACGGTCCCTTCGGGCCCGATCCGCAACAGCAGTCCGACGCTGATGACTTCACCGCTGTCGTCGACGCGTACGGGCACGGCTTCCACGTACAGGATCGGCATACGGGCACGTGCCAGCTCGAGGTCGTCCGGAGACAGCCAGCCGGGCGTGGTTTCTGTCGTGTCAGGCATTGCCTGATCGTACGGTCAACAGCTCGCGCGGCGCGCGTGTCACTCCAGGTCAGACACAAGTCACACGGACGGGTAGCCGCGCGGCCCCGAACACCGGCGCGGTCAGGTGATGTGCCGCAGCAGTGCCGCGACCGCCGCGGGGGGTTCGCCGGGGGGCCGTACCACCATCACCTGCCAGGTCGGCGCGTGCCGGTCGAAGCCGTAACGGTCCAGGTCCGGGAAGTGCGAGGCGATCGACGGAGGCATGATGCACACGCCCAGGTCGTGGCGGACCAGCTCGGCCGCCGCGACGATGTCGTTGACCTCGAAGGTCGTACCGCGCTCCACACCGGCGGCGCGCGCGGCCCGGTCGACGGCGTAGCGGATGGCCCAACCGGGGGTGAAGTCCACCAGCGGCAGCCGGGCGACGTCCGCCCAGGTGACCGTGGCCTCCCCGGTCGCCGTGTCCAGCCGCCGCCGGGGTGAGGCCACCAGGACCATCGCCTCGCGGGACAGCAGCCGGGTCACCAGCCCCCGCTGCTGCTGGCGGTCCAGCGCCACCACGGCCAGGTCCACCGTGCCCTCGCGCAGGGCCTGCCGGATGTCGGCGACCGGTGCCTGCCGCAGCCGGAGCACCACCCCCGGGTGCTCCGCGCGCAGTTCGGCCAGGGCCTGGTGCAGTCCCGCCCAGACGCCCTGCATGATGCCCACGGTGACCTGGCCGCGCAGTTCTCCCTTGGCCGCGTCGACCGCCTCGCGGGCGTGTTCGGCGGCCCGGAGCGTCGCGCGGGCGGCAGGCACGAAGGCCTCCCCGGCGGGGGTGAGGGCCACCCGGTGCGTGGTGCGGGTGAACAGGGGGGTGCCCAGCTCGCGTTCGAGCGCCCGCACCGTGCCGGAGACCGCGGACTGGACCACGTGCAGCTGTCTCGCCGCGGCCGTGAACCCGCCCGTGTCCGCCACCGCGACGACGACTTCCATCTGCCGCAGGTCCATCATGTGCTCCCGGTGATGCCCCGCCCGTTCGGTCCGGCGACGATCTTCGTCGCATGGTACGCGGACGGGCGGCGGCCGTAAGTCCCCGGCGGGCGGGGACATACGGCCCGTTCCCGCTCCGCTCAGGCGCGGACCAGGGGAGTGTCGACCAGGTGCTCGGCCAGGAACCAGGCCTGCAGTTCACCGGTGCGGATCACCTGGGAGACCAGCAGGTCGTTGGTGCCGTCGTCGCCCAGCTCGGCGGTCCGGGCCGCGGCGTCATGGGCGTCCACCAGGATCGTCTCGTGGGCCTCCAGCAGCCGCGAGAGCATCGCCGGGACCTCCTCCACGCCGTCCGGCGGACGCGGGATCGAGGTGATCTCGGCGACGTGCCGCGGGTCGCCGACCGCGACACCGCCCAGGGTCTGCACCCGTTCGGCGAGGGTGTCGACGAGCTCCAGCTGCTCCCCGGCGTGCTTGTCCAGCAGCAGATGCAGCTGGTAGAAGGTCGCGCCGCGCAGCAGCCAGTGGTGCTTCTTGTAGAGGCCGTGGAGGATCTGCGTGTCGGCCAGCACCCGGTTCAGCCGCTGACAGGCGTACATCCGGGCGTCGTAGGAGAGGCCGAGGGGGAACTGCTTGACGGTGCCGAACTCCTGGATGATCTCGCCCTTCTGATGCAGCCAGGGCTGGCTGCTCGTGGGCTTGGAGCTGGTGGTCATGATGCGCCTCCTGCGGTGCCGTGCTGTGGATACGAGGTGACGTTAGGCGCCGCAGCGGGCCGCGCCTTGTCCGGCAGCGCATGTGCTGATGCCCGTGCGCGCACCGAACGCGCCGCCCGCGCCCGGACGCCCGCCGGGCCATGGAGCCGGTCCGCGCGGCTCAGCCGCCGCGCGCCGTCAGCCGCGCGACGAGGTCGTCCAGATCGATGTGGTCGGGCTCGCGGCCCTGGGGCACCACCGCCTCGGTCTGCCGGAGAAAAGCGGCCACCGCGGACTCCGCGACCTCCAGGACCGCCGACCCCGTACGCGATCTGAGGACGACACGGATCGCCTCCGGATGGCGGCCGCGTGGTGGGATCACCAGGACGTCCCCGCTCCCCGCGGACCGCCGGAGGCCGTCCGCGAGGAGCGAGCGGGCGAACACCCACTCGACGCTGAGGGGCGAAGGGGTGCCGAGGGCCAGACGCACCGCATACGGGTCGGTCCGGTCGTACCGCAGCTCGGCCGGCAGGGGTACCTGCCCGTCCGGGGCGACGGCGACCTCGTAATGCGTAGGTCTCGGGTTCGAATCCCGAAGGCGGCTCCATCAGGAAGGGCCAAGTCAGTACTTCTGACCTGGCCCTTTGTTATTTCCTTGATCGCCTCGCGGTCTAGTCCACTGCCCTCTGGAGTGGGTACGAGGGCCAGATGGGGCCAATATGGGGCCCGCGCGGGGAAGAGCGGGGCCCCAGCCCTCTCAAGCCACCCGCCTGCGCTGCCTCTTCGCCTTCTTCGCGGCCTGCTTCGATGCGTGCTCGGGCAGAGCCGCCGGGTAGGCGTCGGTCGTTGCCGCCACCGGGGCGTGCCCGAGCGTCGCCTGCGCCTCCGCCTTCCGGTAGGCGGTGATGAGGTCCAGGGACGCCGAGGCGGTCGCGGCGTGCATCTCGGGCAGGACGGTCTGGTAGGTGTCGGTCGTCATCCGCATGGACGCGTGTCCGAGCATCGCCTGCACGGCCTTGGGGGCGACGCCGGCGGCGAGGGCCAGGCTCGCGGCCTCGTGGCGGCCGTCGTGGAGCCGGATGGGCGGCAGCCCGGAAAGCTCCACCAGCCGGTCCCAGCGGTCGGTGAAGAACTGCGGGTGGTACGCCGAGCCGTCCTCCTTGGTGAAGACCCGGTTGCCGGGCTGGGCGGGCGCGCCGGCGTCCGCCCACTCCTGGCGCTCGGCGGCCTGCTTCTTGAGCCACGCCTTGAGCAGCATCACCGAGTCTCGGTTGAGCTTGATGTCGCGGACGCTGTCGGCTTTCGGGTCGTCCTCGTGGACCTCGTACGAGATCGACACCAGTTGCTCGCTGATGTGGATGACCTCGGCGTCCAGGTCCACCTCGTCCCAGGCGAGCGCGGCCAGCTCCCCGCGGCGCAGGCCATGGAAGAGGACCAGGTGCCAGGCGGGGAAGTGCCGGTCGCCGACGATGTGGTCCAGGAACTCGGCGGTCTGCTGCAGCGTCCACACCATGACCGGGGAGGGCTTCTCACCGGTGCGCTTCCAGCGGGCTACGCGCGGCGGGGTCCACGCGAGCGCGCGCGGCTTGGTCACCTTGGGCAGGGTCAGGAACGCCGCGTAGTTCTTGGCGATCAGCTCCTCCTTGACCGCGTCGCTGAGCGCCGAGGACAGGGTGGCCTTGATGCTGACCATGGTGGACGGGCCGGTAGTGCGCTGCAGGTTCTTCCGCTCGGCCAGGTACTCGTCGCGTGCCGCCGTCCATGCGCCCCGTCGGCGGGACCGCTCGGCTTTCTCTTCCTTCGTGCCGCTCGGCGCCCCGCGCCATGCGGCGGACGCCGCGTCGGCGGCCTCTTTGAGCTGCTCGACCTTGGCGCGATGCTCGGCGCGGCGCTCGTTGTCGGAGATGATCCAGTCGAACATGCCCTGGGCGTGGCGGGCGCGCAGGTCGCGCATCTTCAGCGCACCGAGGTGCGGGGCCAGGTACAGGTCGATGTCGCGCTCGTACTCGTGCGCGGTGGTCCGCTTCAGCTCCTGCTTCTTCTTCTTGAGCCAGCGGGCGAGGAACTCGGAGACCGTCTCGTCCGAGAGGACGTTCACCCCGGCCTTGGCGGCTCGCCAGACCTCCTCGGCCTTGGCGGCGGCCTCCGCCTGGGTGGCGAAGCCGCCCTTGCGGTCACGCTTGCGGTGCCCGGTGCCGTCACGCTCCAGGTCGATCTGGTAGTACCACGAGCCGTGGTTGCGTTCCTTTAGCCCTGGCTATTCAGCGGAATTGGGCGACCTGACGCCCCGATAGCAGAAAGGTGCCGTTGACCTGCAAGGATGTGAGTGTCGAAGTCATATCCGCTGCAGAAG
>NZ_JBIARC010000034.1:0-99927 GCF_042889625.1 Streptomyces sp. NPDC002573
CTCGCCCTGGCTCGACACCAAGGGACTTACCCGAGGTCCCGTCCTGATGTTCCCCCCTTGACGACCCGCCCGTCGGCCTAACGCAACGGTGTTGCACGAGAAGGGACGCCATCCCCCGCGGACGCCGCATGGCACTCAAACGACCAGGCTTCATGGCACCTCCCACCGCAGTCAGCACCGCCGTTGCGGTCGCAGCAGCCCTGAAAGCCCTGAGTGAACCGGACATCCAGCAGGCAGGCAGCATCATGCGTGACCTCCTCCGGCCGATGAAACGGGAAGACCGGACAGCTACCGCGAGCGACATCTACCACTGGGGAAAGGACTCCAGCCCCTTCCTGCACGCCGTCCATCTCGCGGCTCTCGGTCCGTCCATGCGGCCCAGCCATCAACTCCGATACCGCACGATCACAGCGTTCCCCGCCCGGCCCGCGTCGGGCAGCCAGCTCACGGCACGGCGGCTGAACAAAGTGCCCACCATGTTCTGGCCGGCTTGGACCATCCGCCTCACCCCCGCCTCCGGCGTCAGCCACAGCGCACTGCAGCCGACTCTGTCGAGTGCTCTCCTCATGATCGGCAGCAGATCAGAACGGGATGACGCCGCCGGCCAGCTCGGCTCGGCCACCGACAAAGCGACCATCTCCCGGATCCTGCAAGTCCTGCGGGACGATCACTGCTGGCCCGACATCCACAGAGCACTCGATCGCTTGGCCGGCTTGCATCCCCATGCGCTCTCCCGGAGGGGCAAGCCACGGGGTCGCGCTTCGCGCAGCCCGCCTTGCCGAAGCGGCCCCCGCTCTCCTCAGACCTGCCATGACCAGCGCATACTCCTGCGAACGGCTCCTCCGTTTCGCCCAAGCAGCCAAACATCCGACACTGCGCTCCGCTGCGAACCAGATCGGTGCGGCGAGGACACGTTGGCCATTCAGATCCATCGCCTGGAGTATGACCTTGGATGGCCCTTACTGGACCCCTTCGAAAACGGGTGCCCGCTGCAGCCGACTGGCCTAGGTAAGCAGGTCTTGAAAGCCCTCGGACAACTCAATGCCGAAGAACTCAACGACCTGGTGAAGCACAGGCCAGGCGGGCGGCCGGCACCAACGGATGAAGCACTATGACGAGCACCGACGAACCGGCATGATCGGACTTGTGACTCGCCGCATCGTGATCGTCTCCGGGGCTCCCGGGGCCGGCAAGAGCACCCTGGCCCTGCCGCTGTCGGAAGAACTCGGCTTCTCCCTGCTGTCCAAGGACCACATCAAGGAGACCCTGCACGATTCCTTGGAAGCACCCGCGGGTGACCTGGCATCGTCACGTCGCCTGGGCGCTGCTGCCATGAATCTGATCTGGGCACTGGCCGCGCGTTGCCCCGAGGCGATCCTCGAAGCAAACTTCCTGCCCCGCCACCCCGCCACCCGTCCCCACCTGGAATCCCTCGCAGCAGATGTAGTCGAGGTCTACTGCTGGTGCCCACCCGCCGAGGCAGCCCGACGTTACGCAGCACGAGCGGCCACCGTGCACCCGGTCCATGTTGTCCACGAACTCTCAGCCGAAGTCCTGGCGGAGTACGACCAGCCGCTCGGATATGGCCCCGTCATCAACGTGGACACCACCCAACCCACCGACGTGCCCGATGTCGCGGCCCGAGTACGCCAGGCGTTTCGTGAGGAAATGACATCTCCGTGAGACGGAGCTTGGCGGACACTCGGTGAGACAGCCGGAAAATCCGCAGGTCACAGCGACGACCTAGGACATGAGCCGCGAGACCCTACAACGCAGGCGAGGACTCCACGGAAATGGATTCGACGTGGGGTTCCTCGCCGGGTGGACTGGGTGTCATGACGACATCGCAGGAAGAACTGCTCCCCGCCACGCGGCGGGCTCTGCTGCACCGGATCGCCGTGGCCCAGGCCGAGGGGCGGGCGCCGTCACTGGTCGCCGCGGTCGTCCGGGACGGACGGGCGGTGTGGTACGGCTCGCGCACCTCCGTGGACGGCCATGCCCCGGATGAGAACGTGCAGTACCGGATCGGCTCGATCACCAAGACCTTCACCGCTGTCCTTGTGATGCGGCTGCGTGACGAGGGCGTTCTGGATCTCGGCGATCCGCTGGAGAAGCATCTGCCTGGCACCGGGGCGGGGGAGGCGACGATTGCCGAACTGCTCGCGCACACGGGCGGGCTCGCGGCCGAGGCCCCCGGGCCATGGTGGGAACGCACACCCGGCTCGCTGCGCCCAGCGCTCACGGATGTGCTCGGCGAACAGCCGCTCCTGCATACGGCCGGGCGGCGGTTCCACTACTCGAACCCCGGCTACACCCTCCTCGGAGCGTTGGTGGAGGAACTGCGCGGAGCCCCGTGGGAGGAAGTCCTACGCCGCGAGGTGCTCGAACTCCTGGGCCTGCATCGCACGAGTGCGCACCCGCAGGCGCCGCACGCCGGGGGCTGGGCGGTGCATCCCTGGGCCGATGTCATGCTGCCCGAACCGGCCGAGGACCTCGGTCGGATGGCACCGGCCGGGCAACTCTGGTCCACCACGGGAGACCTGGGGCGCTTCGCAGCCTTTCTGGTCCAGGGTGACGACCGGGTGCTGAGTGCCGAGTCGCTGCGCGAGATGCGCACGCCGGCGGCTCCCCCCGAGGCCGCGGATGTGGGGGCCGGGTACGCCTACTGCCTGGGGCTGGAGATCCGGCGTTCGGGTGAACGGCTCCTCGTCGGGCACACCGGCTCCCTGCCGGGCTTTCTCGCGTGCCTCACCTTCAGCGTGGAGGACGATGTCGCCGCGGTGGTCCTGGCCAACTGCACCTCGGGCCCGCTGTTGTCGGCCCTCGGCGCGGATCTCGTCAGAATCGTGGCTGAGGCCGAACCCAGGATCCCCGAGCCGTGGCGCCCGCTGAAGGACATCGATCCGTCCGTACTGGAGCTGGCGGGCCAGTGGTACTGGGGCACACAGGCCTTCGCCCTGCGGCTCACGGCGGACGGGTTTCTGTCGTTGGGACCGCTCGCCGGCGGCGGCCGACGCTCGCGGTTCCGGGCGAACGGCGACGGCACATGGACGGGGCTGGGGGGCTACTACGCGGGAGAGCAGCTACGGGCCGTACGGCGCCCGGACGGGTCCCCGAGCCACCTGGACCTCGGATCGTTCGTCTTCACGCGTCAGCCGTACGACGAGGGCGCTCCGGTGCCCGGCGGGGTGGATCCGGAGGGATGGCGGGGGATCGGCTAGGGGCTGTCGCTCGGCTGATCCGGCAGGGGTCCTGTTTCACGTGAAACAGGACCCTTAGCGTGTCCGGCCGGGGCATCGCTCGTCCGGCCGAGGGTCTCGCCGTGTCAGAGGCGGATCTTGAAGCCCACGTGTGAGGCCTCGAAGCCCAGCCGCTCGTAGAAGCGGTGGGCGTCGGTGCGACTGATGTCGGAGGTGAGCTGGACCAACTGGCAGTCCAGACGCCGCGATTCATCGATGGCCCACTCGATGAGCTGAGTGCCCAGGCCGCTGCCGCGTTCCTCGGCGTGGATGCGTACCCCTTCGATGATCGAGCGGTTCGCGCCCTTGCGGGACAGTCCCGGGATGATCGTGAGCTGAAGGGTGCCGATGATGCGGTCGTCCCGGACGGCGACCATCAGATGCTGGTTCGGATCGCTGTCGATCCGGTCCAGCGCTGCCAGGTAGGCCGTCAGATCGTCCGGCGACTCCCGTTGGGCGCCGAGCGGATCGTCCGCGAGCAGGGCGACGATCGCCGGGACGTCCTCCACGACAGCGCGCCGTATCTCAAGATCTTCCATATCCGCAGCCTATGCGGGACAGGCACTTCCAGGCGCGCAGGCAGTAGCCAGTTCTAGATGGGCACGTTCAGTGACTCGACCACACGGACGAGGGGCTCCAGCTCCGGGTTCTTCGCCGCCTCGTCGAGTGCCTCGCGCAGCGCGGCGTCGTTGGTGGGGCGGGCCTCTTCGAGGAGCTTGAGGCCGGACTCGCTGACGTTGGTGTAGATGCCGCGGCGGTCGGTGGGGCAGAGGTAGCGCGCGAGCAGTCCGCGGTCCTCAAGCCGGGTGACCAGTCGGGTGGTGGCGCTCTGGCTGAGGACGACCGCATCGGCGACCTGCTTCATCTGCAGATGGCCGCCCACACCGTCGTGCTGCCGGCTGAGGACGTCGAGCAGGGAGTACTCCCGCACGCTCAGTCCGTGCTTGGCCTGCAGGGCTCGTTCGAGGTGAACCTCGATTCTCCCGTGCAGCAGGGAGAGGGCGCACCAGCCCTGAGCAAGGGCGGTGAGCGCGGGGTCCGTCGCTGTCATGGCGTTCTCCTCCATCCCGGAGTGGCTCCTGTACAGGATAGAGCACGCTCGCAATAGACAGCTGTTGCATGTATCCCGCGTTTGCAATTAACGTTGGGAGGGCGCAAAGCGCTCATGCAATCGTCTGAAAGGTGTAGTCCGGATGCCTCTCGCGCTTCTGGCCCTTGCGATCGGGGCCTTCGGAATCGGAACCACGGAATTCGTGATCATGGGCGTGCTGCCCGAGGTGGCGGGTGACTTCGGCGTCTCCATCCCCACCGCCGGACTGCTCGTGACCGGCTACGCCCTGGGGGTGATGCTCGGTGCGCCGATCATGACCGCGCTCGGCACCAAGGTCTCGCGCAAGCGGATGCTGATGGTGCTGATGGGCCTGTTCATCATCGGCAACCTGATCTCCGCCGTCGCCCCCGTCTTCGGGCTGATGCTGCTGGGCCGGGTGGTGGCCTCTCTGGCCCACGGCGCCTTCTTCGGCATCGGCTCGGTGGTCGCCGCCGAACTGGTCGCCCCGGAGAAGAAGGCCGGCGCCATCTCCATGATGTTCAGCGGTCTGACCGTGGCCAACGTCATCGGTGTCCCGCTCGGCACGCTCATCGGGCAGTCGGCCGGCTGGCGGATCACCTTCGCCCTGGTCGCCGCGCTGGGCGTGCTCGGCCTGCTCGGAGTCGCGAAGCTCGTGCCCGAGATGCCCAAGCCGGAGGGCGTACACCTGCGCCATGAGCTGGCCGCCTTCAAGAACGTGCAGGTGCTGCTCGCCATGGCGATGACCGTGCTCGGCTTCGGTGGCGTCTTCGCCGCCATCACCTACATCGCGCCGATGATGACCCATGTGGCCGGCTTCGCCGACGGCTCGGTCACCTGGCTGCTGGTCCTCTTCGGCCTCGGCATGGTCGGCGGCAACCTCGTCGGTGGCCGGTACGCGGACCGTGCGCTGATGCCGATGCTGTACGTGTCGCTCGGCGGCCTCGCCCTCGTGCTCGCCCTGTTCACGATCACCGCGCACCACAAGGCCCTCGCCGCGCCGACCATCGTGCTGATCGGCGCACTTGGGTTCGCGACCGTGCCTCCGCTGCAGAAGCGGGTCCTGGACCACGCACACGGCGCCCCGACCCTGGCCTCGGCCGCGAACATCGGCGCCTTCAACCTGGGCAACGCGCTGTCGGCCTGGCTCGGCGGCATCGTCATCGCTGCCGGTTTCGGCTACACCGCCCCGAACTGGGTCGGCGCCGTTCTCGCCGTGGCCGCCCTGCTGCTGGCATTCCTCTCGGCCGCCCTGGAGCGCCGCGAGACGGCCCCGGGCACTCCCGTCGCGGAAGGCGCGCCGAGTGAACGGCAGGGAGCCGCTCTCCAGCGTTGAGCGGATCCGCCACCACAAGCCCGAACGCGTGCCTTCGACTGCCGGAGGCACGCGTTGCGTGCTGATGGGCTCAGCCGGCCGCCACCGTGACCGGAGCGAAGCGGCGCGTCCAGTCGCCGGGAAGGTCCGGGATGCCGTACGTCATGACCGCGTTCGTGCCGACGGTGGCGAGCCCACGCTCCTTCAGCCACCTCAGCAGGTCCTCGTGCCGCACATCGACGTCCGTGCGCAGCGGGCGATCGGTGTGCGCGGCGAGGGACGCGACGAGTGCCTTGGCCGTCTCGGTGTCACGGGCGATGAGCGGACCCACGACATGCGTGTTCATATTGGGCCAGGCGGCGGCGTACCCGATGATCTGCCCGTTCTCCTCGGCGACCCGCAGCTGGTCGGCGAAGGCCGGCAGCCGGGTGATCACATGGGTGCGGTCGGCACCGAAGACCTCCTCGTCGAGCCTGACGAGCGTGGCGAGGTCCTCCCCGGTGGCCGGGCGGGTCGGGACGGAGGACGGCGGCCCACCGGCGGTGAAGTGTCCCTGCACCGTCTCGGAGCTCCCGATGGTCTTGAAACCGAGCTCCTCGTAGAGGGGACGGCCGTAGGGGGTCGCGTAGAGCGTGAGAGGGGCGGCTCCCATGTCCGCCACCACATGACGCATCAGTCGACGGCCCACGCCCTGGCGTGCATGCCGCTGGGCGACGAGCACCATGCCGATGCCGCAGAGGTCCGGGCGTGACAGCGATCCGTATTCCATCACGACGCAGGCCGTGACAAGGCCCCCCTCGGGGTCGTCGATGCCGTACCCCTTTCCGGCGGCCAGGAGCAGGCCCCATTTGTGTTCCTCCCGGGGCCACCCCCGGTCCTCGGACAAGTCGGCGCAGGCGATGAGATCGCGAGGCGTCAGGCGGCGGATGGGCAGAGCGCTGAGGGGAGGTGTCGACACGCAGGTCAGGCTGTCCGACAGGGGCCACCGACGTCCACCCGTTTGCTGCCGAACGCACATGCTTTTGGCCAAGTCATGCCCCAACACCGCACAAGGGCGGACGTTTCACGTGAAACGGTGAGAGACCGATCGGGATCGTTCCGGAACAGTCTTCGTGAATTCACGCGGTACGCCTGGTGGTTGTGGAAATTCCCTGCTGGAACAGCCGTCCTTTGGCGCTGGGCCAAGGGGGGACTTGTATGTGCGACAGCGACCGGTATGGTCGAGTCCGGTTCGTGTCCGGCGTGAAGTGCGCACGTTCTGCAGGGTGCGAACGCAGGTCGATGCAGCCTAACGGGACGGAGAGATCAAAGACCCGCATTTTCCGTTACGCGGCCGGGTGGAGGTCCGGAGTGCGATGCTGCGGTCTGAGTACCGCGGTCACCGTCACACTCTCTTCTTACTTGTCCGCACGCGGCGGGAACGCCGGCGGAATGTGGCCGCATTGACCCTCACGGATACAACGGGGAAAAGAAGCAAAGCCCTCGGCGTGGATACTGACGCCCGCCGACAGGGGCAAGTGCGCAGACCGACCGAAAGATGTTCGAGACGAGGCACACCATGGAGGCTCCGACCACCACGTCGGCCGACAAGGGCGCGTCCGGTGGCGACGACGGGGGCGGCTGGTTCGCGTCCCGCGCCCACCCCCAGACGCCCCCGAGCGGAGAACAGGAGGCACCAAGAACCACCGACCCCGCCCTGTCACAGATATCCGTCCGGCGACCGGCCCTCGAGTCCGGGCCATCCCGTGACGCCGTGCTGATCCGGCGGACCATGGCCGAGGTCGCACCCATCGCCGACAAGGTCACCTCCTACTTCTACGCACTGCTCTTCGTGCGCCACCCCGAACTGCGGTCGCTGTTCCCCGCCGCGATGGACACCCAACGGGACCGGCTGCTCAGGGCGCTGCTGACCGCCGCGGAGAACATCGACAACACCGAGGTCCTGGTCGCGTATCTGCAGAACCTCGGCCGCGGGCACCGCAAGTACGGCACCCGGGCCGAGCACTATCCGGCCGTCGGGGAGTGCCTCATCGGAGCGCTGAGCAGGTACGTCTCCGCGATCTGGGACGAGGAGACCGAGGCCGCCTGGGTGCGGGCGTACACGACCATGTCCCAGGTGATGATCGATGCGGCGGCCGCGGACGAGCTGCGCGCCCCGGCCTGGTGGTACGCGGAGGTCGTCTCGCACGAGCTGCGGACCCGGGACATCGCGGTGATCACGGTCCGCCCCGACCAGCCGTACCCGTTCCTGGCCGGTCAGTACACGAGCATGGAGACCCCCTGGTGGCCTCGGGTGTGGCGCCACTACTCCTTCGCCTCGGCACCACGCTCCGACGGACTGCTCACGTTCCATGTGAAGGCGGTCCCGGCGGGTTGGGTCTCCAACGCGCTGGTCCACCGGGCCCGCCCCGGCGACATCATCCGGCTCGGTCCGCCGACCGGCACCATGACCGTCGACCACACCACGGACAGCGGGCTGCTCTGCCTAGGCGGCGGCACCGGCATCGCCCCCATCAAGGCCCTGGTCGAGGACGTCGCCGAGCACGGTGCGCGGCGCCGGGTCGAGGTCTTCTACGGCGCCCGCACCGGCCACGATCTGTACGACATCGACACCATGCTGCGACTCCAGCACAACCATCCCTGGCTCGCGGTCCGCCCGGTCGTCGACGAGCAGGCACGCGTCCAGTGGCCGGACGCCATACGCGCATACGGACCGTGGAACGAGTACGACGTGTATCTCTCGGGTCCGCCCGGCATGATCCGCAGCGGTGTGCATGTGCTCCGGAACGTCGGCGTCCCGTCGGAACGCATACGCCACGACGCGGTGGAGGAACTGATCCTGGCCGACGTGCAGGGCCCGTAGGGCCGCCCTCCCGCGAGCGGCTCCTCAGGACGCTCCCGTACGAGGGGTCAGCCCAGGTCGGGCGCGTGCATCGCGCGTACTCCCTCGATGTTCCCGTCAAGGTAGTGCCGCAGCGACAGCGGGACAAGATGGACGGACGCGATCCCGACGCGGGTGAAGGGCACTCGCACGATCTCGTACTCACCCTCGGGCTGCTCGACCTCGGGGCCGTGCCGTAGGCGCTCGTCCATGGACTCGAGACGGCAGACGAAGAAGTGCTGGACCTTCACGCCGGTCGCCCCGCCGTTCTCACCGATGTGCTCGACCGTGTCCACGAAGCAGGGGACCACGTCGATGATCTTGGCCCCGAGCTCCTCGTGCACTTCGCGGTGGAGGGCGTCGACCACGGTCGCGTCCGTCGGCTCGACCCCGCCGCCCGGCGTGAGCCAGTAGGGGTCGACTCCGGGCTTGGTCCGCTTGATCAGAATCAGGTCGTCACCATCCAGCAGGATGGCGCGGGCAGTGCGCTTGACCACGGGGCGAACGGTCATGGGTGAAATGTGGCCCAGCCTGTTCCACGTGAAACATCCCGCACCCCACATGGCGTCGAACCTGGCGTGAACAGCGGGTGGAACGGGCCGGGTCCGCGGCACCGGAGGCGGCGTCCAGGCCCCGGGGTGTCAGCCCCAGGCGGCCGCGGACCGCAGCAGCCATTCATGGGCACGGGCTATATGGGGCATGGCGAGTGTCCCGGTGCGGACCACGAGGAAGTACGTCCGCAGCGGGGGTACCGCCGGTTCGTGAAGGGCCACGACATCGCCCCGCTCCAGTGCGGCGGTGCACAGGTAGCGCGGCAGCACGGCGAGCCCCGCGCCGGTGACCGCACAGGCGAGAACCGCCCGCAGATCGGGGACGACGACCGTACCGGAGGCGGCGGGCCGGGAGTCGAAGACGGAGGCCCAGTAGCGGGAGACAAAGGGCAGCGACTCGTGCACCTCGACCACCGGAAGGTTCTCCAGCAGATGCGCGCCACCGCGGCGCACCCTGCCGGAACCGATGCGGGGGACCCAGCGGGGGGCCGCGACCAGGACATGCTCCTCGTCGCAGAGAGGGGTCGCCGTGAGCAGGGCCCCGCGGGGCCGGGTCGTGGTGATGGCCAGGTCGTGGTGCCCGGCGGCGAGCCCTTCCAGGGTCTCTTCGGCGTTCCCGAAGGAGGCGCGGAGGGCGAGCCCCTGGCCGTCCTCGTCGGTCAGCTCGGCCAGCGCGGGCAGGGCACGTTCGGCGGTGAACTCCGGCGGCCCCGCCAGATGGAGCGTGCGCAGCGACGAGTACTCGTCGAGGCCGGTCTCGGCGATCTCGACCAGGGCGTCCAGATGGGGAGCGGCCTTGTGGGCGAGTTCGTCGCCGATGGAGGTGGGGGTCACCCCGCGGGCCTGGCGCAGAAAGAGGGGGCGGCCCAGTTGTCGTTCGAGCGTGCGTATCTGGGAGGTGACCGCCGGCTGGGAGAGGCCGAGCAGGGCCGCGGCGCGCGTGAAGGAACCGGCCCGGTGCACCGTCACAAAGGTGCGCAGCAGGGCCAGATCCATGGTGCTTCCTCCTGTCCCGGGCACCCCGCTGCCACGCGCAAGTATAAATAAGTCGATAGGTCTCTGTCGCTACTGTGATTGGACACTGACACAGAGTCAACTAGCCTTGTCTGCGCGGTTCTTCGCGCGCGGAACCGGGACGGTCCGAGCCACGAGGGGGGAGGTTCGGACCGTCCGTCGTACGCAGCCGGGCCCAGAAGAGACACGTCGCCCGCTGGACGGGCGTAGCCGGACGCTGTAGGACCTGGTCATCCCGCCGATGCGTCGAGCGCGCGCAGCACATCGGCCACCAGGTCCTCGGGATCCTCGGCCCCGACGGAGAGGCGGATGAACCCCTCCGGGACCGCGTCGCCGCCCCAGCGTCCCCGTCGTTCGGCGGTGGACCGCACCCCTCCGAAACTGGTCGCGTCGTCCACGAGGCGGAGCGCGTCCAGAAAACGGTCGGCACGCGCGCGTGAGGGCAGCGCGAACGACACCACGCACCCGAAGCGCCGCATCTGCTGCGCGGCGATCTTGTGCGAGGGGTCGTCGGGCAGACCCGGATAACGCAACCCGGTCACCCCGGCCCGGCCGCGCAGCGCCTCGGCGACCACGAGCGCGTTGGCCGACTGCCGGTCCGCGCGGAGCTGCAGCGTGGCCAGCGAGCGGTGCGCGAGCCAGGCCTCCATGGGACCCGGTATCGCGCCGACGATCTTGCGCCAGCGCCGTACGGCGGCCATCAGCCCGCCGTCTTGGGACGCCACATAGCCGAGCAGGAGGTCCCCGTGCCCGGTGAGCATCTTGGTGCCGCTGGCCACGGAGAAGTCGGCGCCCAGCTCCAGGGGCCGCTGGCCGAGCGGCGTCGCCAGGGTGTTGTCGACGGCGACGAGGGTGCCCTGCGCATGGGCCGCCGCGACGAGCCGGCGCACGTCGCAGACGTCGAGCCCCGGGTTCGACGGGGTCTCGATCCACAGCAGCTTCGCGCCCTCGAGCACGCCGAGCTGGGCGTCGCCCCCGGTCGGCGCGGTGCGGACATCGATGCCGTACGCGGTCAGCTGCTCGCCCACCAGAGGCAGGGCCTGGTAGCCGTCCTCGGGCAGCACCACCGTGTCGCCGGCGCGCAGCTGGGAGAAGAGCACCGCCGAGATCGCGGCCATGCCGGAGGCGAAGGCGAGCGCTTCGACACCCTCCTCGCCGGGCGCCTCCAGCTCGCCGATGGCACGCTCCAGATGCGTCCAGGTGGGGTTCTCGTCCCGGCCGTAGGTGTATGGGCCGGTCGGCTCGCCGGGCAGATGGAAGTGCGCGGCGAAGACCGGACCCGGCAGGGTCGGCTCGTGCTTGACCGGCTCGGGCAGCCCCGCCCGCACCGCCCGTGTACCGTCGCCGGTCCCCGGACCGGACGCGTTCGCATCCCGTGTGGTCATGCCGCCCGTCCCTCCATGTGCTCGCGTACCGCGGCGAGCAGGCCGGGGCTCGCCGCTTCCACCATCTCAAGACACTGCCGGAACCCGTCCATCCCTCCGTAGTACGGGTCGGGCACATCGAGGTCGTCGGCGGCGGCCGGGTCGTAGGAGCGCAGGAGCCTGATCTTGGCCGCGTCCTCGGGGGTGAGCGCGAGACGGCGCAGGGCCTTGAGATGGCCGGAGTCCAGGGCGATCACCAGATCGAGCCGGGAGAACCAGGAGGGCTGGAACTGGCGCGCGGTGTGCTCGCTGCCGTAGCCGTTCTCCCCCAGGACGGCGACGGTGCGCGGATCCGCCCCGTCCCCCTCGTGCCAGCCGCCCGTGCCCGCACTGTCGGCCTCGACCAGGTCGACGAGGCCGGCCTCCTCCACACGGGCGCGGAAGACGGACTCCGCCATCGGCGAGCGGCAGATGTTGCCGGTGCAGACGAAACAGACGCGATAGGTCATGCGGCTCTCTCAGTCCTCGTCGTCGGGCAGCACGAGGTGCAGCGCCCAGGAGACGATCGAGATGATCAGGGCGCCCAGCACGGCGGTCCAGAAGCCCTCGACATGGAAACTCAGGTTCAGCTTGCCCGCCACCCACGAGGTGAGCAGCAGCATCAGGGCGTTGACGACAAGGGTTATCAGGCCGAGCGTCAGGATGAACAGGGGGAAGGTCAGTACCTTCACGATCGGCTTGACCAGGACATTCACCAGTCCGAAGATCAGCGCGACCACGATCAGCGTGCCGACCTTCTTGCCGGTGCTCGAACCCGTCAGCGTGATCTTGTCGAGTACCCAGACGGCGACGGCCAGAGCCCCCGCGTTGGCGATCGTCTTGACTACGAAATTCTTCATGTGTCTGATCGTGGCAGACGAGATCAGCGACGAATAGCGAGCAAGGGCGGGCAGGAGCGATGAAGGCTTTCCGGCTGGACGAACTGGAGGCGGAGCGTGCCGCCAACGACGGCGCCTATCTGCAGTTCCTGCGGGAGCGGAACATGTCGGCCGGCCTGTACGCGCTGGACGCGGGCGAGCTCGACCCGCAGAAGCCGCACCAGCAGGACGAGGTGTACTTCATCGTCAGCGGCCGCGCCTCGATCACCGTGGGCCTGGAGACCACTCAGGTCGCTCGCGGAAGCGTCATCTACGTGCCTGCCGGCGTCGCCCACAAATTCCACCACATCACCGAGGATCTGAGGGTTCTGGTGGTGTTCTCTCCGCCGGAGAGCTGAGTCCCGTCTCGGGGTTCCCTCAGGGGACGATCAGGGGAGGACAAGGGGCGCGAGACCCACGCTCGGCCCCCGACCGGACCTAGCATCGAAGCAGAACGGAACGACCCGGTTGGGGAGCCCCCGAAAAGGCGCGGGGCAACGGGCGGACAGACAAGGACAAGGGCGATGCGAGAGATCTTCGCGGGTTTGCCGTGGTGGGTGAAGTGGATCGCGGTGCCGGTCATCGCCCTGGTCGTCTTCGGCGGCCTGATAGCGACCGTCGTCGGGTTCGTCGTCCTGCTGCTGTTCAAGGTGCTGCTCTTCGTCGCTCTCGTGGGCGGACTGATCTACGTCGTACGGAAGTTCATGTCGAGTTCGTCGTCACGCGGCGACTGGTGAGCCACCCCCGGGCGTGAGGGCCCGGAGGCCCCTTCCGGGGCGTACCGGGCCGGGGACCACACCGGGGACGGCACAGGGCGGGGCCGGCGGTCGGCAAGAGGCCGCCGGTAACAGGAATTTGAGGTTCCCTCGGGCGGGGGAAGTTTTCCCGTGGACGTCATCGACGGCCGGTGGGAGGCCGTTAAAGTCCGGAGCCCCGCGCGCGGCAGGCCCCGCGCGCGGTGCATCCCCTCCCGTGTTCTCCCACGGGAGGCCGACCTCGTGCTCCGGGAGTGACCTTTGGCCACGGTTGGCACCGCACCCGCACACTCAACCGCCCCACCCGCACAGCGGCGCACCTCACCGGCGGAAGCGGACCTTCCGCCGACACCGGCGCAGTCCACCACCCTGATCGGGTCGGTGCAGCGGGCGATGCGGCTGCTGGAGGCCGTCGCCGACCATGGATACGGGGCCCCCGCCAAGCAGTTGGCCCGCGAGGTCGGCCTGGCGCTCCCCACGGCGTACCACCTTCTGCGCACCCTGACCCACGAGGGCTATCTGCGGCGGGAGAAGGGCCTGTTCTTCCTCGGGGAGGCCGCCGAGCGACTGAGCGGCAGCGCGACCCAGCAGAAACGTCGCGGCATGGTGAACGACGTGCTCGCACAATGGCGTGATTCGATCGGTGCACCCGTCTACTACGCGGTCTACCGCGAGGGTGAGATCGAGCTCCTCGGTGTTGCCGACAGCCCGGGCATCCCGGCGGCCGAGGAGTGGGCCGACTTCCGCGAGACCGGGCACGCGCACGCGCTCGGTCAGTGCCTGCTGTCGCAGCTCGACGAGGAGGCCCGGCGCGACCATCTCGACCGTTATCCGGTGCGGCCGATCACTCCCTACACGCTGCGTGACAATCGCAGCCTGCTGCGCCGTCTGGAGTACCTGGAGCATGCGGAACCGGTCGTCGAGCGGCAGGAGTACGCGCTCGGTACTGCCTGTGCGGCGGTCCCCCTCACCACGGGTGCGACGGCAGCCGCGGTGGCCATCTCCCTGCCCTCCCACCAGGCCGACCGGCTGCTGCCGACGGCCCGTCGGCTGCAGTCGGAGATCGACAGACTGACAGGGACACTCGCCATCTCTATCAGCATCTGAAAACTCACTCCTTGTGATCTGCCATGCACTTTCAGCAAACTTCCAGCAGGTGTCAGGGGGATCATTCCTGGCCAGTCGACGGCTACTGACGGGGTAGGCGATGCGCGAGTCGGTGCAGGCAGAGGTCATGATGAGCTTTCTCGTGTCGGAGGAGCTCTCCTTCCGCATTCCGGTGGAGCTGTGTTACGAGACCTGTGATCCCTATGCGGTGCGGCTGACCTTCCATCTGCCCGGCGACGCCCCCGTGACGTGGGCGTTCGGTCGCGAACTGCTGGTGGACGGGGTGGGCCGGCCGTGCGGCGACGGCGATGTGCACATCGCGCCCGCCGAGCCGGACATCTTCGGCGATGTGCTGATCCGGCTCCAGGTGGGCGCCGACCGGGCACTGTTCCGGTCCGGCGCGGTGCCTCTGGTCGCGTTCCTCGACCGCACCGACAAGTTGGTGCCGTTGGGGCAGGAGGGCTCTTTTGCCGACTTCGACGCGCATCTGGACGAGGCACTGGACCGGATCCTGGCGGAGGAGCAGAGCGCGGGCTGAGACCGCGTGCCGCGCCGGAACGGTTCCTCACGCCGTGACGGTTCCTGGCCGGCGGTACGGGCGCGGTGGCAGGCGTAACGCTTCTGCGGATCTCGATCGCGAGGATCGCGGTGGTCCGGGTGAAGTCCCCGATGGCCTCGGTGAGTTCAGGGTGGAGCTGGAGCGCGGCAGGGAGTCTCAGTGCTTGCGGCGGCGCCCTCTCCCGCCACGGGCCGGGACGGGAGCCGGGGCGGCGTCGAGTGTGGCCGGGCGGTCCGCCGAGACGACGATCGCCGCCAGGACCGTAGTCACCGGCACCGACGCGACCAGCCCGATCGAGCCGACCAGGGTGCGCACGATCTCCTCGGCGACCAGCTCGCTGCCCGCGACCGACACCACACTGCTATGCGCGATCGAGAAGAGCAGCAGCAGGGGCAGGGCGGCACCCGCGTACGCCAGGACGAGCGTGTTGACGACCGAGGCGATGTGGTCGCGGCCGATGCGGATGCCCGCGCGGTAGAGCCCTCGCCAGCCCATCGTCGGGTTGGCCTCGTGCAGCTCCCAGACCGCCGACGTCTGGGTCACCGTGACGTCGTCGAGCACGCCGAGGGATCCGATGATGACGCCGGCGAGCAGCAGGCCACTCATGTCGATGTGCGGGTACAGGCCGTGGATCAGGCCGGTGCTGTCGTCCGTGTTGCCGGTCAGCGCGGCCCAGCCGATGAACTCCGAGCCGAGAAGACCGATCAGCGACAGGGAGACGAGGGTGCCGAGCACCGCCACGGAGGTACGGGCCGACAGACCGTGGCACAGGTAGAGGGCGATCAGCATGATGGCGCTCGACCCGACCACGGCCACGAGCAGCGGATTCGAGCCATCCAGGATCGCGGGCAGGATGAAGAGGCTGAGCAGCAGAAAGCTGACGGACAGCGCGACGAGTGCCATGACCCCGCGCATCCGGCCCACGACCACCACCGCCACGGCGAAGATGCCGGCGAGCAGGGCCATGGGGAACGTGCGGTCCACATCGGTCACCGAGTACTGCAGTTCCTTCGGCGCGGAGGGCTCGTACGCGGCCACGACCTTCTCGCCCTGGTGCAGCTGTCGTGACTGGTCCGGCTGGACGATCTCCGTGAACGTACGGCCCTTGTCCTTGCCGGTGTCGACGCGGACGGTCGCCTTCTTGCAGGTGCCGGACGGTGTCTGCGGGGCCGACGAGCCGCCGGTGAGGGAGGTGTCGCCGATCGGGCCCCCACCCGAGGCGTTCACGGACTTGCAGTCCACCGCCACGACCGTGGTGACCGTGGCCTGTTGGGTCTGCTGGTCGAAGCCGACGCCGGAGCGCTTGTGCGACGGGACCCCGCCGGGCCACAGCACCACGAGACCGACGATGACCGCCACGGTGAACGGGATGAGGATCGCGGCGATGACCTTGCGCAGATGCCGCGACACGGGGGCCGCGGGGCCATGGCTGTGACTGTGGGAGTGGCCGTGTCCACCGCCGGGCCCGTGGCCGTGCCCGTCTCGGCGGCTGTGTCTGTCGTCCGGGCCATGGTGGTGCGGCGGCTCGGGCGACGGGTGCGAGGGGAGATGCTGCGTCGGGGGCACCGCCCGATCATCGCAAGAAGGCGCAGGGCCCACTGTTCAGCTCACCCAATTAGACGCTAGCGTGAAGGGACTTTTGCACACGCGGGAGCTCGGAGCACCGGGCTGAGAGGGCACTGACCTCCGTAGACGCGATGTTTCACGTGGAACATCAGCGAGTGGAGACGGCTGTGCCGACCGCTGAACCTGTTACCGGGTAATGCCGGCGTAGGGAGTAGGTCTTATGACCGTCAAGGACGTACGCACGCCTGCCTCCGCTCAGGAGGAAGAGCCCCAGGGGGCCGGGAAGTCCATCGGCTGGCACAAGGCGTATATCGAGGGTTCGCGCCCCGATCTGCGGGTGCCGGTCCGTCAAGTGCATCTCACCAACGGGCAGTCGGTCACCCTGTACGACACCTCCGGCCCGTACACAGATCCAGTAGCCGAGACCGACGTCCGCCGGGGCCTCGCGCCGCTGCGGGAGAACTGGATCATCGCTCGCGGCGACACCGAGGAGTACGCGGGTCGCCCCGTCCGTCCCGAGGACGACGGGATCAAGCACACCTCCCCGCGTGGAGGCCTGCGCAACCTCGACGCGGTGTTCCCGGGGCGCCCGCGTCAGCCGCGCCGCGGTCGCGAGCGCAACGCGGTGACGCAGCTCGCCTATGCGCGCCGCGGGGAGATCACGCCGGAGATGGAGTTCGTGGCTCTCCGGGAGAACGTTTCACCCGAGGTCGTCCGTGAGGAGATCGCGGCGGGCCGCGCGGTGCTGCCGGCCAACGTCAACCACCCGGAGATCGAGCCGATGATCATCGGCAAGCGGTTCCTGGTGAAGGTCAACGCCAATATCGGCAACTCCGCGGTGACCTCCTCCATCGAGGAGGAGGTCGAGAAGATGGCCTGGGCGACCCGCTGGGGCGCCGACACAGTCATGGACCTGTCCACCGGCCGCAACATCCACACCACCCGTGAGTGGGTGCTGCGCAACTCCCCCGTGCCGATCGGCACGGTGCCGCTCTACCAGGCGCTCGAGAAGGTCGATGGCAAGGCCGAGGAACTGACCTGGGAGATCTACAAGGACACGGTCGTCGAGCAGGCCGAACAGGGCGTGGACTACATGACAGTCCACGCGGGTGTGCGCCTGGCGTACGTGCCGCTGACGGCGAACCGCAAGACCGGCATCGTCTCGCGCGGCGGCTCGATCATGGCGGCGTGGTGCCTCGCCCACCACAAGGAGTCGTTCCTGTACGAGAACTTCGAGGAACTCTGCGAGATCCTCGCGGCCTACGACGTCACCTACTCGCTGGGCGACGGTCTGCGGCCGGGTTCGATCGCGGACGCCAACGACGAGGCACAGTTCGCGGAACTGCGCACCCTCGGGGAACTCGGCCGTGTGGCCAGGCGTTTCGACGTACAGACGATGATCGAGGGCCCGGGACACGTCCCGATGCACAAGATCAAGGAGAACATCGATCTGCAGCAGGAGATCTGCGATGAAGCTCCGTTCTATACGCTCGGCCCGCTGACCACGGACATCGCGCCGGCGTACGACCACATCACCTCCGGCATCGGTGCCGCCATGATCGCCTGGTGGGGCACGGCCATGCTCTGCTACGTCACGCCCAAGGAGCACCTGGGCCTGCCCGACCGTGACGACGTCAAGACCGGCGTCATCACCTACAAGATCGCCGCCCACGCGGCCGATCTCGCCAAGGGGCACCCGGGCGCGCAGGAGTGGGACGACGCGCTGTCCGACGCGCGGTTCGAGTTCCGCTGGGAGGACCAGTTCAACCTGGCCCTCGACCCGGACACGGCCCGCGACTTCCACGACGAGACCCTCCCCGCGGAGCCGGCCAAGACGGCTCACTTCTGCTCGATGTGCGGTCCGAAGTTCTGCTCCATGAAGATCAGCCGGGACATCACGCAGCGCTTCGGTGGTGCGACGGCTGAGGGCGCGTCGGCGCAGGAGGTCGCCGAGGGAATGCTCCAGAAGTCGAAGGAGTTCGCGGAGGCGGGGAACCGGGTGTACCTGCCTGTCGCCGACTGACGGCCAACGTGGCGCTGGGGCTCTCGAGGAGGGCTCCAGCGCAGTCCGGTGGACCGTCAAAATGGCTCGCGGATCGCCTCTGGGGTAAGCCACGATACTCGCGCCGCCTGGAGGAACACCTGCTCCTCTGGGCCCTGTGACCGGTGCTGTGGACGACGGGGCGGCTCGCGGACATCGTCCATGCCCTCTTGGCCGGGAGTGATGCGCATGGGTGGATTTCTGCGGTGCAACCTCTTTCACGGTGTCGATCACCTACAGGTGTACGAGGCACTGTCCGAGTTCTGGCAGGGCGAGGGATATCGACTCCCGCCCGCCGCGGAGAAGGCGACGGACGTTCTACACCCTGCACGAGCAGTACAACGGCTGGACCGTGCTGGAGTGGACGCGTGGCTGGGAATGGGAGCTGCGGCGGCGCGCGCAGTTCCATGTCTCGCGGACGTACGACTGTCCCGGACTGCTGACCTTCATGTACGACGGGGACTACTGGGGATACGAGCTCTTTCATCACGGCGCTGCGGTGGATCAGTTCGTCCAGTGGACCGACGGAGATCAGCATTTCTTCGACGATCGCCCTGTTCACGGGCGCCCGGAACTGCTGGTGGCGCAGTTCCCGGCGCTGAAGCTGGACCTGGAGCATGCTCGCGGCTATATCACCGGTTACGACTACGGCGACGAGTCGTACCCGGACTTCCTGTGGGAAGAGGACGATCCGTGGAACCGACCGGTCCGTGACGGCGACCTCTGGGGCCGTATGGAGGCCCAGGCCGTCTTCGACTTCTGGCGCTTCCTCGGGGCGGAACCGGCAGAACCCGGCACCGAACGCTTCGCATCGAACGTCTGGCAGCGGTTCACCACCGAGCAGCCGTAGCGACGCAGGGGCGGTGCCGTTGACCTCCTCGACCACGCGCCGGGCCGCCATCGGTGCTCGGGGCGGACCCGTTATCCGGCTCTCCATACCTCGACGTGGTCAAGCACGTAGTCGGAGAGTTCGGGGGGTTGAAGGCCGAGCGCCGTCACGGCCGGAGCATGCAGCGGGACCCGGGTCGGCTCGAAGTCACCCGTGTCCGGGGTGTCGAGCTCGGGACCGTTGCGGCGGTCCAGGCGCATCTCCAGCAAGTCGGCGAGGAAGTAGTGCTGGGTGACGGTGACGCTCTCGCCCGGTTTGGTCACCGTCAGGACCTCGGTGACGGGGCCGATCGTGGCCCCGATCTCCTCCATGACCTCGCGGCGCAGTGCCGCTTCGAGATCGGCGTCGTCGGGTTCGACGCTGCCCCCGACGGTCGTCCAGTACGGGAGCCGTCCGGCCACCCCCGGCGCAGGAACACCAGGTGATCACCGTCGAGCAGAATCGCGCGCACCTTGTGGCCGGACCCTCATGTCCATGGCGACAATGCGTTCGGCGGCGGGCGCAGGCTGAAGTACCGGCCCGCGGTCCCTTGTGAGGGGCGGGCCGGGCTTCGGCGGGTGGTTCGGGCCGGGGCGGTCCAGGGGACGGCCCGGGGTGCGGGAAGGCCCCATGGCCCCCTGCGCCGCCTGCTCGGCACGGCCGGCCGATTGTCGCGCGAGACCCGTCACTCCGGCTGGTGGTCGGGGCCTCCGAAGTCCGGGCTGGTGAAGTCCGGGCTGCTGAAGCTGGGACGCGTGCCCGCGGCGGGGCCGCTGTCGGGACTGCTGAAGCCCGGGCGGTCGTAGCCGAGGTGCGGGATACGGCTGGGAGCCGTCTCCGGTTCCTTCCGGCTCATCACGGCCGTGCCCGGGTCGGCGAGCGCCTCGCGGAGGAACGGCAGGATGCCGCGCTCCAGCAGGGCCGCGTGCCAGAGCTCCCGGGCCCGGGTCACCTCCGCGATCAACTCGCTCTGGGCGTCGGCATCGTGCGCCGACGAACTGTTGCGCAGGGCGGTCAGCAGCAGGCCGGTCGCGGCGACCAGGATCGCCGCCGCGGTGACCGCGCCGAAGACCCACCCTGTGGTCAGGAGGGTCCGGGCGAACGCCTGGTGCGGGTTGACCATCTTGAGGATGTAGCCCACGAGCAGGAAGATCGCCGCGGCGGCGCCGGCGAGGAACGGGGCGAGGACGGCGACTACGGCACCGGCTCCGGCGCTCGCCGTCGCCTCCCCCATCGTGGCGGCGAGTCCCTGGCCGTCCGCGTCCGGTTCCGTGGAGTCGCTGTCGTCGGTGCTCTCGTGGACGGGCGGGGTGGGTGGTGCCGGTCGGCGCATTTCCTCCCGCACCAGCACATAGTGCTGGTATTCGGCGGCTGCCGCGGCGGTGATGAGGGCGGTGGCGTTCAGTGCCATGGTGCGCAGCTGTTCGGCATTGAGCCGCTGTCCCACTGCGGCCAGTTCCGGGTGGTGTGGTGCGGAGCGCAGCGCCTCACCGAGGACCCGCTCATAGTCCTGGCGGTCCTCGCTCAGCAGGTGCTGCGGAACGCTGTTCATGTGCATCCCCCGATGCTCCGTAGGGCTGGTGGCTCGGCATGCTGACGAGCCGTCGGGCAGAAACGGAGGGGAGCCTGCTACGGATAAGCCGATGGTAGAGCGGCGACGGCACACGGTGACAGGGGGTTTCCAGAAATTGCCCCACGGCCCGGGCATTCCTCGGACGGCCCCCGTCCGGGAGATGCCTGCCCGGTGAATCCTCAGCTATCCAGGGGGAGTTGCTGGACCAGCAGCTTTCCGGCCATGGTCACGCCGCCGTCCATCGCGATCGCTAGTCCGTCCGCGTAGACGTGAGGACCTTCGACGACCGGACCCGAGGCGTCGTCGCCCTCCTCCGAGCCGACCTCGCCCAGCAGATAGGGGATGGGGCTGTGGCCGTGGACGATCCGCTGGCCGCCGTAGGTCCCCAGCAGGGAGCGCACGGCTTCGGCGCCCTCGTCCCGGAAGGAGAAGCGCTTGGTGAACTTCCGGAAGAGGTCCCACACCTCGTCCGCGTCATTGCGGGTGAGCGTCTCGTGGATGGTGTCGTTGACCGCTTCGATGGAGTCGCCGTAGTCGAGGTAGGCGGTGGTGTCGGAATGGACCAGGAGGTGGCCGTCGACCTCCTCCACCGCGTCGAGACGGGCCATCCACTGCAGATGGTGGTCCTGCAGACGGTCCATGTCCGTCTTCTGGCCGCCGTTGAGCAGCCAGGCGGCCTGGAAGGTCGCGGTCCCCGCGCCCGAGTGGACGGGTGTGTCGCCGAACCGCTTGGCGCCGAGCAGCAGCAGCTCGTGGTTGCCCATGAGCGCCTTGCAGTAGCCACCGGCCGCCGCCGCCTCCGCGGACAGCCGCATCACCAGGTCGATCACGCCGATGCCGTCGGGGCCGCGGTCGGTGAAGTCCCCGAGGAACCACAGCCTGGCCGTGCCCGCGGACCAGTTGCCCTGGGCGTCGATGAGCCCCTTCTCCTGGAGCGCCGCCATGAGCTGGTCGAGATAGCCGTGGACGTCCCCGACCACGAACAGCGGTCCGGGCCCTTCGGCGGGGAGCGGGGCGGGCTCGGACGCCGGGTCGACGGTCACCTGGAGCGTGTCGCCGCGGTTGATGACCGGGAGGTCCCGCTCGGTGGGCGTGTACGCGTCGGAGTAGCCGTGGGGGTAGGCCTCGGGGGGTGCGACGGGTCCGGGGACCTCGCCGGGGGGCGTGCTCTGCGCGTACGGGCCGGTCTCGTGGACGTACGCGGGCACCCGGAAGTCACGCAACGTCGCTGCCCGCTCCGCCTCGGGTCCCTGACCGGCCCCCTGAGTCATCGACCCCTCCACCATCGCGCCGCATCTGCACCGCATCGGACTGCCTGGTCGCAGCGGTCCGCGGTGTCGTGGGCCCATCATAGGAATGCGGATCGCGCCATGTGATGACCCAGGGGTGGTGAATCGGGGAAGGACCCCGCCTCACCGCGGCTTTCGCCCTAAATGGGCGGGGCTTTCTCCCCTGTGACCCGGTACCTCACGCGCCCGCGGGCCATCTGCGCGTCACCCGACCGTGGGCAGCCTGTGCGTGACCCGTGGCACACCGACGGCTCGGAGCTCCGAACGGAACGGGAAAGCGGGCCGGGCGCCCGTCTCGTTCGGAGCCCTCATCCGTGCTCGGGCGACCGGGGCGGGCTGACCGTGGTCCGGGGCGGCCGTCGCTGGGACGAGGTGCGCACGATCAGCTCCGTCGGTATCACCTGCTCGACCGGCTGGTCCGACTCGATGCCCTCGATGGCGTCGATAAGGAGCTGGACCACTGCCGTACCGATCCGGCGCGGCTTCAGGGAGAGCGTCGTGACGGGCGGCTCGGTGTTCGCGTAGACGGCGGATTCGCTGCAGCAGACGAGGAGCAGGTCCTCGGGGACGCGCAGTCCGTAGCGGCGCGCGGCGGCGAGCAGATCGGTGCCGTTCGGGTCGAAGAGCCCGTAGACCGCGTCGGGGCGGTCGGGGCGGGCCAGCAGCCGGTCGGCGGCGACGGCGCCCGAGCAGGGATCGTGGGCGGGATAGGCCTCGTAGACCGGATCCTGCCCGACGCGCTCGCACCAGTTCAGGTAGGCGGTCGTGGACAGATGGGTGTACGTGTCCGTCGTGGTGCCGGTCAGCAGCCCGATGCGCCGGGCGCCGGCGGCGGCCAGATGGTCGAGGATGCCGAGGACCGCGGCCTCGTGGTCGTTGTCCACCCAGGCGGTGACCGGGAGGGTGCCGGCGGGCCGGCCGTCGGAGACGACGGGTAACCCCTGCCGGACCAACTCGCTGACCACCGGGTCCTGGTCGGACGGATCGATGACGACGGTGCCGTCCAGGGCGACGTTGGACCACACGTCGTGGCGCGAGGTGGCGGGCAGGATGACCAGGGCGTAGCCCCGGGCGAGCGCCGCGGAGGTGGCGGCCCGGGCCATCTCCGCGAAGTACGCGAACTCGGTGAAGGTGAAAGGTTCATCCCCGTACGTGGTCACGGTCAGGCCGATGAGGCCCGACTTGCCCGTGCGGAGGGTGCGGGCCGCGGCCGAGGGCCGGTAGCCCAGCCGGTCGGCGACCTCGCGGACATGGCGTCGGGTGGCGTCCGGCAGCCGGCCCTTGCCGTTGAGGGCGTCGGAGACGGTCGTGATGGAGACTCCGGCGGCAGCGGCCACGTCTCTGATGCCTGCCCGGCCCGGCCGACTGCCTCGGCGGGCGGTCTCCGCCCGGCTCACCTGGTGCTTCCCTGCTGCTGTCATGGCGAGCCGATAGTAGGGCTCATGTGGTGGGGTAGTGCGGACGCATATGCACGCGTTGACAGGCACGTTTCTGCATGGTGAGTAGTGGGGAAAAGCCTTGGAATGTAAGGGGCTTGAACGATCCAAGGGCAGTACGTGACGTGTTGACGCGCATGGGCCTGCCAAGGTGGCCATATTTCGAAGAGGTCTCAACTCACCTTCACGAGGGATGCGCGCCACGGCGCGAGCCACGGGCGCGTGCGACGAAAGGCGACGCGCCCCCTCATCCACGCGCCTCCCTGTGACGATGCGCCCGGGTTCTACGGCGTCGCCGGCCCGGTCTCCGGGACGGCGGCACGCGAGCCGATTCGGTTGTCCACAGCCCATTCGCAGCGGCGCCGAATCCTCATAAGGTGAGAAGCATTGGAAGCCGGTGGCGGTCATGAGCCGGTGCGTGCGCGAGGAGGACAGCGGTGAGCGAGACGAGCCCGAGGCTGCGTGCCGAGCTGGAGGGTATCCCCACCTACAGGCCCGGCAAGCCCGCCGCGTCCGGCGGCCCGGCGGCCTACAAGCTGTCCTCGAACGAGAACCCCTATCCGCCGCTGCCGGGCGTGATGGAGAGCGTGATCGAGGCGTCCGGGTCCTTCAACCGCTACCCCGACATGGCGTGCACGGGGCTGATGGCCGAGCTGGCGGAGCGTTTCGGTGTGCCGCAGTCGCACCTCGCGACGGGGACGGGCTCGGTCGGCGTCGCCCAGCAGCTGCTGCAGGCCACGAGCGGTCCGGGCGACGAGGTGATCTACGCCTGGCGGTCCTTCGAGGCGTACCCGATCATCACGCAGATCAGCGGCGCGACCTCGGTCCAGGTGCCGCTGACTCCGGACGACGTGCACGACCTCGACGCGATGGCGGACGCGATCACGGACCGGACCCGGCTGATCTTCGTCTGCAACCCCAACAACCCGACCGGCACGGTCGTGCGCCGGGCCGAGCTGGAGCGCTTCCTCGACCGGGTGCCGAGCGATGTGCTGGTGGTGCTCGACGAGGCGTACCGGGAGTTCATCCGCGACATCCAGGTCCCGGACGGCGTCGAGCTGTACCGCGAGCGGCCCAACGTCTGCGTGCTGCGCACCTTCTCCAAGGCGTACGGCCTCGCCGGTCTGCGGGTCGGTTTCGCGATCGCCCATGAGCCGGTGGCGGCGGCGCTGCGCAAGACGGCGGTGCCCTTCGGCGTGAGCCAGCTGGCCCAGGTGGCGGCGGTGGCGTCCCTGCGCGCGGAGGACGAACTGCTGGGCCGGGTCGGCTCGTTGGTCTGCGAGCGCACCCGTGTGGTCGACACCCTGCGTGCCCAGGGCTGGACGGTCCCCGAGACCCAGGCGAACTTCGTGTGGCTGCGGCTGGGGGAGCGCACGGTGGACTTCGCGGCCGCCTGCGAGCAGGCCGGCGTGGTCGTCCGGCCGTTCGCGGGCGAAGGGGTGCGCGTGACGATCGGCGAGTCCGAGGCGAACGACATCTTCGTGAAGGTGGCGGAGGGCTTCCGCAGGGACCTCTGACCTCCCGGGCGCGGGTCGGCGATGCTCCCGTGCTGCCCAGTGCCGTGAGATGGCACGGGGCAGCACCCGTGAGGTGCGGCGGGGCGGACACGTGCCGCCTCGCGTTTATATGTATGGCATGTACGTGACAGCGATCTTGGAATGTGGGGCAGGTGCCGGGGGCCTAGAGGGGGCCGCCGCCCAGTAGCCCTCTTAGGGACCCCCCGCTCGTCAGCCCTCGGACCCATATGCGCCATAATTGCTTGTGAATGTGAACGCGTTCACAAGCCCCCTCCCCAGGGGTGTGCCAAACGGGAGCAAGCTGCCGCTTGCGACCACGGTAAGGAGAGACGACGTGGACCTGGCTTTGGCGCCGGAGACTCTGGCGCGATGGCAGTTCGGCATCACCACCGTCTACCACTTCCTGTTCGTTCCGCTGACGATCTCGCTCGCCGCGCTGACCGCCGGCCTGGAGACCGCCTGGGTGCGGACGGAGAAGGAGAAGTACCTCCGAGCGACGAAGTTCTGGGGCAAGCTCTTCCTGATCAACATCGCGATGGGCGTGGTCACGGGCATCGTCCAGGAGTTCCAGTTCGGCATGAACTGGTCCGCCTACTCACGCTTCGTCGGTGACATCTTCGGGGCGCCCCTGGCGTTCGAGGCCCTCATCGCCTTCTTCTTCGAGTCGACCTTCATCGGGCTGTGGATCTTCGGCTGGGACAAGCTGCCGAAGAAGCTTCACCTCGCCTGCATCTGGATGGTCTCCATAGGCACGATCCTGTCGGCGTACTTCATCCTCGCGGCCAACTCCTGGATGCAGCACCCCGTCGGCTACCGGATCAACAAGGCGAGGGGGCGGGCCGAACTCACGGACTTCTGGCACGTCCTGACGCAGAACACCGCACTTGCCCAGGCCTTCCACACCCTGACCGCGGCCTTCCTCACGGGCGGCGCGTTCATGGTCGGCGTCGCCGCCTACCACCTGGCCCGCAAGAAGCATGTCGCCGTGATGAAGACATCGCTGCGGCTGGGCCTGATCACCGTGGTCATAGCCGGCCTGCTGACCGCGATCAGCGGTGACACGCTCGGCAAGGTGATGTTCAAGCAGCAGCCGATGAAGATGGCCGCTGCCGAGGCGCTCTGGGACGGCCAGGACTCCGCGCCGTTCTCGATCTTCGCCTACGGCGATGTGAGCAAGGGCCACAACAGCGTCGAGCTGTCCGTTCCCGGAGTGCTGTCCTTCCTCGCCAACGACGACTTCACCTCGTATGTCCCCGGCATCAACGACACCAACAAGGCGGAGCAGCAGAAGTACGGCCCGGGCGACTACCGACCGATCATCCCCGTCACCTTCTGGGGCTTCCGCTGGATGATCGGTTTCGGAATGTCGTCCTTCGCCCTCGGCGTGGCCGGACTCTGGCTCACCCGCAAGAAGTTCATGCTGGCCTCGCATCTGCGGGTCGGTGAGGACGAGGTGCCGCATCTGGTCCTCTTCAGGAACAAGGCCCTCGCCCCGGTGCTCACCAGGTGGTTCTGGCGCATCGCCGTGTGGACCCTGGCGTTCCCGCTCATAGCCAACTCCTGGGGCTGGATCTTCACCGAGATGGGCCGCCAGCCGTGGGTCGTCTACGGCGTGCTGCGTACCCGTGACGCGGTCTCCCCCGGTGTCTCCCAAGGTGAGGTCATCACCTCGATGACCGTGCTCACGCTGCTCTACGCGATCCTCGCGGTCATCGAGGTCAAGCTGCTCGCGAAGTACGTCAAGGCCGGACCTCCGGAGCTCACCGAGTCCGATCTCAACCCGCCCACCAGGATCGGCGGCGACCCCCAGGACGCCGACAAGCCGATGGCCTTCTCGTACTAGGCCGAGGGAGCGCTCACATCATGCAACTTCACGACGTGTGGTTCGTCCTCATCGCGGTTCTCTGGACCGGCTACTTCTTCCTGGAGGGCTTCGACTTCGGAGTCGGTATCCTCACCAAGCTGCTGGCCCGCGACCGGCCCGAGCGTCGGGTGCTGATCAACACGATCGGCCCGGTCTGGGACGGCAACGAGGTGTGGCTGCTCAGCGCGGGCGGCGCGACCTTCGCCGCGTTCCCCGACTGGTACGCGACCCTCTTCTCCGGGTTCTATCTCCCGCTGCTGATCATCCTGGTCAGCCTGATCGTGCGCGGTGTGGCCTTCGAGTACCGGGCCAAGCGGCCCGAGGAGAACTGGCAGCGCAACTGGGAGACCGCGATCTTCTGGACCTCGCTGATCCCGGCATTCCTGTGGGGTGTGGCCTTCGGCAACATCGTCCGGGGGGTGAAGATCGATCAGCATCTGGAGTACGTGGGCGGTTTCTGGGACCTGCTGAACCCCTTCGCGCTTCTCGGCGGACTGGTGACCCTGAGCCTGTTCACCTTCCACGGGGCGGTGTTCACGACGCTCAAGACCGTCGGGGACATCCGGCGGCGGGCGCAGAGGCTGGCTCTGGGAGTCGGCCTGGTGGCCGCCGTGGCGGCGGTGGTCTTCCTCGGCTGGGCGCAGATCGACCAGGGCGACAGCAAGAGCCTGGTCGCCCTGTGGGTGGCGGTCGCCGCTGTTGTCGGGGCGCTCGTGGCCAACCAGGCCAAGCGTGAGGGATGGGCGTTCGCGCTCTCTGGCCTCACCATCGTGGCGGCGGTCGCGATGCTCTTCCTGACGCTCTTCCCGAACGTCATGCCGTCCACGCTCAACCCCGCCTGGAGCCTGACGGTGAGCAACGCCTCGTCGAGCCCCTACACCCTGAAGATCATGACCTGGTGCGCGGGCATCGCCATGCCGATCATCATGCTCTACCAGGGCTGGACCTACTGGGTGTTCCGCAAGCGCATCGGAACGCAGCACATCGCCGATGCCGCCGGAGCCATGCACTGAGTCTGATGGGTGGGGTGTTTCACGTGAAACACCCCACCTGGACCGAAGGGCGTGTTTCACGTGAAACCGATCGATTCCCGTCTCCTCCGGTACGCCCGTGCCACCCGCCATTTCCTGGTGGCAGTGGTAGGTCTGGGCGTCGTCGGAGCGTGTCTGGTCGTCGCCCAGGCGATGCTGATCGCCACGGTGGTGGTCGGCGCCTTCCAGCACCATGACTCGGTCGCCGCGTTGCGTACACCGTTGCTGCTTCTGGTGGCCGTCGCGGTGGGCCGTGCGCTGGTGTCGTGGCTCACCGAACTCGCCGCCCACCGAGCCAGCGCGGCCGTGAAGTCCGAGCTGCGGGGGCGGCTGCTGGAGCGTGCGGGGGCACTCGGTCCGGGATGGCTGAGCGCACAGCGGACCGGGTCGCTGGTCGCTCTGGCCACACGAGGAGTCGACGCCCTCGACGACTACTTCTCGCGCTATCTCCCCCAGTTGGGACTCGCGGTCGTGGTGCCGGCGGCCGTGCTCGCGCGGATCGTGACCGAGGACTGGGTGTCTGCAGCGATCATCGTCGGCACGCTGCCGCTGATCCCGATCTTCATGATGCTCATCGGCTGGGCCACGCGTTCACAGATGGACCGTCAATGGCGCCTGCTCTCCAGGCTGTCCGGTCACTTCCTCGATGTGGTCGCCGGTCTTCCGACTCTGAAGGTGTTCGGCCGGGCCAAGGCGCAGGCCGAGTCGATCAAGAAGATCACCGCCGAGTACCGGCAGGCGACCATGCGGACCCTGCGGATCGCCTTCCTGTCGTCCTTCGCACTCGAACTACTGGCCACGATCTCGGTCGCACTCGTCGCGGTGACCATCGGCATGCGGCTCGTCCATGGCGACATGGACCTGTACATCGGGCTGGTCATCCTGGTGCTCGCACCGGAGGCGTATCTGCCCCTGCGTCAGGTCGGCACGCAGTATCACGCGGCGGCGGAGGGACTCTCCGCGGCCGAGGAGATCTTCACGGTGCTGGAGACACCGGTGCCGGCCTCGGGGACGCAGCGTCTCCCCCAAGGGGAGATCGCCTTCGAGGAGCTGACCGTGCGCTACCCGGGCCGGTCGTCCGACGCGGTGTCCGCGGTGTCCCTGGCGGTCGCACCGGGGGAGACGGTCGCTCTCGTCGGACCGAGCGGCGCGGGCAAGTCGACGCTCCTGAACGTGCTGCTCGGGTTTGTGACGCCCACCGAGGGGCGGGTACGGGTCGGCGGAGTCGATCTCGCCACGGCCGATCTGGAGGAGTGGCGCTCGCGGATCGCCTGGGTGCCGCAGCGGCCGCATCTGTATGCGGGGACCATCGCCGAGAACGTACGGCTGGCCCGGCCCGACGCGGACGACGCGGCGGTGCGTGGCGCGCTGGCCGATGCCGGTGCGCTGGAGTTCGTGGACACGCTGCCCGCCGGGGCCGACACCCTGCTCGGTGAGGACGGGGCGGGGCTCTCCGCCGGTCAGCGGCAACGGCTGGCCCTGGCCCGGGCCTTCCTCGCCGACCGCCCGGTGCTGCTGCTCGACGAGCCGACCGCGTCCCTGGACGGGGCGACCGAGGCGGAGATCGTGGCGGCGGTGCGCCGGCTGGCGGCTGGACGGACGGTGCTGCTGGTCGTGCACCGTCCGGCGTTGCTCGGCCTCGCCGACCGGATCGTCCGCCTGGACGTGGACGAGCGCCCCTCGGACGGTCCTGTGCCTTCCGAAGTCGCACGGCTGCCCCGCCCCCGGACGCCGGAGGCGCCCACGACCCACGACGAACAGCCCCCCGTCCCCGCACCCGCAGAGCGCGGCGGCGTGCTCGCCCGCGTCCGCGCGATGGCGGGCCCCCACCGGGGGCGCTTGGTGCTCGCCTTGTTGCTCGGGGGCCTCGCACTCGGCAGCGCCGTCGGCCTGATGGCCACCTCCGGCTGGCTGATCTCGCGGGCCTCTCAGCAGCCGCCGGTGCTGTATCTGATGGTCGCCGTGACGGCCACGCGGACGTTCGGCATCGGACGGGCCGTGTTCCGGTACGCGGAGCGGCTGGTGTCGCACGACGCCGTGCTGCGGATGCTGGCCGACACCCGGGTCGCGGTCTACCGGCGCCTGGAACGTCTCGCACCGGCCGGACTGCGCACGACCCGGCGCGGCGATCTGCTGTCGCGGCTCGTCTCCGACGTGGACGCCCTGCAGGACTACTGGCTGCGCTGGCTGTTGCCCGTGGGGGCCGCGCTGGTCGTCTCGGCGGGATCGGTCGGCTTCACCGCCTGGCTGCTGCCCGAGGCCGGTGCCGTCCTCGCCGCCGGGCTGCTGGCGGCCGGAGTCGGCGTGCCCCTGGTGACGGGTGCCGTGGCGCGTCGGGCGGAACGCCAACTGGCCCCGGCTCGGGGAACGCTGGCGACCCGGGTGACCGATCTGCTCACGGGAACCGCCGAATTCACGGTGGCAGGTACGCTGCCGGCGCGGACCGCCGAGGTACGGCGGGCCGACGGGGTGCTCACGCGGATCGCCTCGCGTGCCGCGACCGCCACCGCCCTGGGCGACGGGCTCACCGCGCTCGTCACCGGACTGACCGTCGCGGCGGCGGCGCTCGTGGGGGCGCAGGCCGTCGCCGACGGAAGGCTCGGCGGCGTCACCATGGCCGTCGTGGTGCTCACCCCGCTGGCCGCGTTCGAAGCGGTCCTGGGGCTGCCGCTCGCGGTGCAGCACCGGCAGCGGGTGTCCAGGAGCGCGGAGCGGGTGTACGAGGTGCTGGACGCCCCGGAGCCCGTACGCGAGCCGAAACGGCCGCTGGCGCGGCCGTCGTCGCCCTTCCCGCTCGTCCTGGAGGGGCTGACCGCACGCCACGACGGACAGCGGCGCGACGCGCTCACCGGACTCGGGCTGACCCTCGAACAGGGCCGCAGGATCGCCGTGGTCGGCTCCTCCGGCGCGGGCAAGACGACGCTCGCGCAGGTGCTGCTGCGTTTCCTGGACCCGGCGGCGGGCACGTACACGCTGGGCGGCACGGACGCCCAGGCGCTGGATGGCGACGAGGTGCGCCGCATGGTCGGACTGTGTGCTCAGGACGCGCATCTCTTCGACAGCTCGGTACGGGAGAACCTGCTGCTCGCACGGAAGGACGCGAGCGAGGGGCAGTTGCGTGACGCGCTCGCGCGGGCGCGCCTGCTGGACTGGGCCGACGGGCTGCCCGACGGCCTCGACTCGCTGATCGGCGAGCACGGCGCACGGCTGTCCGGCGGTCAGCGCCAACGGCTGGCGCTGGCCCGAGCCCTGCTCGCCGACTTCCCCGTCCTCGTCCTCGACGAGCCCGCGGAACACCTCGATCTGCCGACGGCGGACGCGCTCACCAGGGACCTGCTGGCGGCCACGGAGGGCCGTACGACGGTGCTGATCACCCATCGGCTGGCCGGGCTGGACACGGTCGACGAGGTGATCGTGCTGGCGGAGGGCCGGGTGGTCCAGTGCGGCCCGTATGCGGAACTGACGGCGGTCGAGGGGCCGTTGCGCGCGATGGTGGATCGGGAGGTCCGAGGGGATCTGCTGGTCGACCGGGCGGGACACGGGGGCCGGACAAGGGCCGCGCTCGCCGACGCCTGACGGACAGCACCCCTACGGCACGGGGCGCGGCGCGTTCGACCGCCGGCCGGGGGACGCCGCTGGGCCATCTGCGGCCGCCCGTTCCCCCGGCCGTGGGACGTCAGCAGGACGATGGCCGGGACACGGGCCACGATCGTTGACATGCCTTCATTTCTCCTTTCTTCCATGTTTGTTCCGCTTCTCCTGGGTGCGGTGGCGGTGAATCCCGCCTGGCCCGCCACGTCAGGGGGTGGGAACAGGGCAGCCGGCGACGGTGCGGACACCGGCCTCAGCGGCAGGGTGGCGCGGTTGTACGAGGACTCGGCGGCGGTGACACGGCAGTACGACACCGGGCGCCAGGAAGCCGCGAAGCAGCGCGCCATAGCCGGGCGGGACGAGAAGCTCCTCACCCATGAGCACGGGCTGATAGCCGCCCTGCACCAGGATCTCGGCCGGGTGGCCCGGGCCCAGTACCGGCAGGGCGGCGGACTGCCGTACAGCGCGCAGACCCTGCTCCCGGACAGCGCGAAGGAGCTGATAGCGAGTCAGAGCACCCTCGCCCGGCTGGACCTCGCGGTCGCGAACGCGGTCATCCGGAGCCGTCTGACGGAGGCCGGCCTCGCCGCCGAGCGGGCACAGGCATCGGCACGGTGGCGGGCGCTGCAGCAGCGGAACGGGGAACTGGTGGCGCGCAAGCAGGCCCTCGAGGCGAAGCTGGAGCAGGCGCGATGGGCCCTGCAGAGCCAGGCCAACGTGTCAGCGGCCTCGGGGACGTGCCGGGCGGCAGTCCGCCTGGATCTGCCGGGCCGCAAGACCGGCCACCCCTGGGTCGCGCCGGTGGAGGCGTACCGGCTCTCAGCGGGCTTCGGCAGCGGCGGCGACCACTGGTCGCACGGGCACACGGGCCAGGACTTCGCGGTGCCCATCGGGACGCCGGTGCGGGCGGTAGGGTCCGGGCAGGTGGTACGGGTGAAGTGCGGCGGCGCGTTCGGCATGGAGGTCGTCATCAGACATCCGGGCGGCTACTGCACGCAGTACGCCCATCTCGCCGCCGTGACCGTCGACCCGGGCGACCGGGTGAGAACCGGGCAGCTGATCGCCCAGTCGGGCACGACCGGCAACTCGACCGGACCGCATCTGCACTTCGAGGTCCGGTCCACCCCGGAGTGGGGGTCGGGCATCGACCCCGTGCCCTGGCTGGCGGCGCACGGCGTGCGCCTGGTCAGGCCCTCGGCGGCCCGGTGAGCCGGAGGCCTACGAGCGGTCCGCGAGGATCTGCTCGATCACCACGGCCACCCCGTCCTCGTTGTTGGCGACCGTGCGCCCGGACGCCGCGGCGACCACGTCCGGATGAGCGTTGCCCATCGCGTACGACCGGCCCGCCCAGCTGAGCATCTCCACGTCGTTCGGCATGTCGCCGAAGGCGACGACCTCCTCGTGGGAGATGCCCCGCTCGGCGCAGCACAGCGCGAGCGTGCTCGCCTTGGAGACGCCGGGGCCGCTGATCTCCAGCAGGGCGCTGGGGCTGGACCGGGTGATGGTCGCGCGGTCGCCGACGGCGAGGCGGGCCAGCGTGAGGAAGGCGTCCGGGTCCAGCTTCGGGTGGTAGGCGAGGATCTTCAGCACCGGTTCGCCGGCGCCCGGCGCGTCAGGCGCCAGCAGTTCCTCGGCGGGCGCGCGCAGGTCGGGGATCTCCAGGTGCAGCTTCGGGTACGCCGGCTCCTGGTAGAAGCCGTACGTCTGCTCGACCGCGTACGCCGTCCCCGGTGCGGCGTCCCTCAGCAGCCGTACCGCGTCGAGCGCGTTCTCCCGGGCCAGCTCACGGACCTTGACGAACCGGTGGGTGCCGGGGCCGCCGTGCAGGTCCACCACGGCCGCGCCGTTGCCGCAGATGGCCAGCCCGTGGCCGTGGACGTGGTCGCTGACGACGTCCATCCAGCGGGCCGGGCGGCCGGTGACGAAGAACACCTCGATACCGGCCTCCTCGGCGGCGGCCAGTGCGGCGACCGTGCGCTCGGAGACCGACTTGTCGTCGCGCAGCAGGGTGCCGTCGAGGTCTGTCGCGATCAGCCGGGGCTGAACGGTGGAAGCCGGGGTCTCGGGCTGTCGGGTCGCTGAGGTCACGGGCGCCATTCTCGCGCATATGCCCGCACGGGCGTGCGTGAGTCCGCACACGTGAGTGGTGACGCTCCTCACCAGCGCCGTCACAACACGTCACACCTCGGCATGCCGCGCGGTACCCCGGCGTGCCCGGTCGTGATCAGTCGAGCTGGGCCAGGGCCTCCATGGCGATCTGCTCGAAGACCTTCTCGTCCGCCGCGAAGTCGGAGTCGGGGATGGGCCAGTGGATCACGATGTCGGTGAAGCCGAGCTCGGCGTGCCGGCCGGCGAAGTCGACGAACGCGTCGAGGGACTCCAGCGGCCGCCCCCGGTCTGGGGTGAAGCCGGTGAGCAGGATCTTGGCGAGGTCCGTCACATCGCGGCCGATCGCGGCGCACGCGTCGGCCAGCTTCTCGGTCTGGCCGCGCAGGGCCTCCACCGACTGCTCCGGGGTGCCGGTCTCGTACAGCTTCGGGTCACCGGTCGTCACCCACGCCTGGCCGTGGCGGGCAGCGAGCCTCAGTCCGCGGGGCCCGGTCGCGGCCACCGCGAAGGGCAGTCGGGGCCGCTGGACGCAGCCGGGGATGTTGCGCGCCTCGTGGGCGGAGTAGTGGACGCCCTCGTGGGACACGGAATCCTCGGTGAGCAGCCGGTCGAGCAGCGGTACGAACTCGCCGAACCGGTCGGCGCGCTCGCGCGGCGTCCAGGGGTCCTGGCCGAGCGCGGTGGCGTCGAAGCCGGTGCCGCCCGCTCCGATACCCAGCGTGATCCGGCCACCGGAGATGTCGTCGAGGGAGATCAGCTCCTTGGCGAGGGTGACCGGGTGCCGGAAGTTCGGCGAGGTCACCAGGGTGCCCAGACGCAGCCGGTCGGTGACGGACGCGGCAGCCGTCAAGGTCGGCACAGCGCCGAACCAGGGGCCGTCGCGGAAGGACCGCCACGACAGGTGGTCGTAGGTGAACGCGGTGTGGAAGCCGAGCTGCTCCGCGCGCTGCCATGCGGAACGCCCGCCCTCGTGCCAGCGCAGGTACGGCAGGATCACGGTGCTCAGACGCAGACTCATGCTTCGAGCGTAAGCGGAGGCGCGGTGTGCTTTTTGCGCGGGCTTGATCGGCCGGGCCTGGGCATCGGAGGCGCAGCGTCAGTGCGGCCCCGGGAATCGCAGGTAGCGCGGGGGGACGGCCTGGGTGAGCCACACGCCGTTCGCGCTCACATGGAAGACATGGCCGTCGCGGTGCATGGCGCCGGCGTCCACGGTGAGGACGACGGGGCGGCCGCGGCGGGCCCCGACCCGGGTGGCGGTCTCGCGGTCCGGGGACAGATGGACGTCGTGCCGGTTCATGGGCCGGAGGCCCTCCGCCCGGATGGCGTCCAGATGGCGCGCCACGGTTCCGTGGTACAGGTACGTGGGCGGGGTAGCCGGGGGCAGCCCCAGTTCGACGTCGATGCTGTGTCCCTGGATGGCACGGATCCGGGTTCCCTCGATCGCGAAGCGCCTCTTGTCGTTGGTGGCGACCACGTGGTCCAGCTCTGTGCGGGTGATCCGGAAGCCGTGCGAGGCCGCCGCGGCGAGCAGCGTGTCGATCTCCACCCAGCCGCCTTCGTCGAGGGCGAGGCCGATCCGCTCCGGCTGGTGCCGCAGGTGTTTCGAGAGGTACTTCGACACCTTCACGGTGCGTCTCTCGTCGTTCCCTTCTGTCATCCTTCCAGCGTGCAGGAGAGACGCGGATCACGCATTTGATTTTGTCCCGGATGTTTGATCCACAAGCAAGTGCAGTTATCCACAGGGTAATTGGCGCCACTGTGGACAACTGGCTTGCGGCTAAGTGGCATTCGTCAAGTAGTGTCCTGTTGAGGGCGGGTTGGATGATTTAGGAGCAAATGTGCTGTGGTTGTGTGCGGTTGAGGCGTAAGCAACCCATCGGTGACTCGTGAGCGCATCAATCTCGATGGCGGGCCGGACGGGTTGGCGGCGAGCCTTACAGCGAGGAGAAGTTGACGAGACGTCAGAAGGCAGTACCACCGATCACCACGCTCCAACTCCCGGCGCCATCAAACCCGTCACAACCGCGGTTCCCAACGAGCCATCACGCGCAGCGCACTTGGAGCGAAGCGCGATACCAGGCGAAGCGCATGCGCCTCCGGAGTCACCGGCACGACAGGCTGATTGCGTGCGACCGCACGCAGGATCGCGGCGGCGACCTTCTCCGGCGGATACCCTCGCAAACCGTACAAACGCGTGGCCCGCTTCTGTCGGCGCTTCTCCTCCTCCGCGTCGACGCCCGTGAAGCGTGCGGTCGAGGTGATGTTCGTGTGGACGAAACCGGGACAGATCGCCGTAACGCCGATGTCCTGATCGGCCAGTTCGGCGCGCAGGCACTCGCTGAGCATCAGGACCGCCGCCTTGGAGGTGCTGTAGGCGGGCAGCGTTCTGGACGGCTGATACGCGGCCGCGGACGCGACGTTGACGATGTGGCCGCCCTGGCCACGCTCGGCCATCTGCTTCCCGAAGAGACGGCAACTGTGCAGGACGCCCCACAAGTTGACGTCCAGCACCGTGCGCCAGTCCTCGGCGGTCGTGTCGAAGAAGGATCCCGACAGGCCGATCCCCGCGTTGTTCACCAGCACGTCCACGACCCCGTGGTTCGCGGCGACGCGCTCGGCGAGTTTCTCCATGGCCTGTTCGTCCGACACGTCGGCCTGCTCGGCCCATGCCTCGGGGGCGCCGTGCAGCCGGGCCTGTTCCGCGGTGCCGGCCGCGCTGCGCGGGTCCCGGTCGACGGCCACCACGCGCGCCCCCGCCCTGGCGAACGCGAGGGCCGTGGCCTGCCCGATGCCGCTGCCCGCGCCGGTGACCAGTACGAGTTGTCCCCCGAACCGCTCCGCGTACGGTCCGCTTGCCGCCGGTGCCGGATCTCCGCCCTCCACGGACGTCACGAACTCCCCGATCCAGGAGGCGACCTGGTCGGGCCGGGTGCGCGGGATCCAGTGGCCTGTCGGCAGCGTGTGGCGCGTCAACTGCGGCACCCACCATTCCAGTTCGTCGTAGAGCCGCTGCGACAGGAACTGGTCCTCGAGGGGAGTGATCAGCTGGACGGGCGCGTGCGCGTACGCGTCGGCGCGCGGGTGGCGCACCCGCGGCCGTACGTTGTCGCGGTACAGCCAGGCGCCGTGGGACGCGTCCGAGGGCAGCGTCGGGGCCGGGTAGTCGTCGGCCGCGATCTTCTCGGCGCGCCGCAGCATTTCCGGCCAGCGGCTGCCGAGCGGGCCGCGCCACATGAGCTCCGGCAGGGCGGGGGTGTGCAGCAGATACACGTACCAGGACCGAGCGCCCTGGCCGAGCAACTGGCCCGCCCGGCGCGGGGTCGGCCGACGCATCCGCTTCTTGATCCAGTGGCCGAAGTGGTCCAGGGACGGTCCGGACATCGAGGTGAAGGACGCGATCCGGCCCTCGGTGCGCCGGACGGTGACGAACTCCCACGACTGCACCGAGCCCCAGTCGTGCCCCACGAGGTGCACCGGCCGGTCCGGGCTGACCGCGTCCACGACGGCCAGGAAGTCGTCCGTCAGCTTCTCCAGCGTGAACCCGCCCCGCAGCGGCCTTGGCGCCGTGGACCGGCCATGGCCCCGGACGTCGTAGAGCACCACATGGAACCGGCCGGCCAGCCGGGTGGCCACCTCGGACCAGACCTCCTTGCTGTCCGGATAGCCGTGGACGAGCACCACCGTGGGCTGGCCGGGATCCCCCAGCTCGGCCACGCTCAGTTCGACCCCGCCCGTCCGCACCCGGCGCTCCCGCGCCCCCTCAAGAGTCACTTGCCCTCCGCCCGGCCCCGCGGACACAGCGGTGCGCCGGGTCGCCTGCCCCGACCGCACCGCCGTCCGCGCCGACCACAGTTGGTGTCCGTCGCGTGACACCGGCGAATCTGGCAGTTGTTAGAGAGTGCGTCAACAGGTCCCGGTCCAGCTGTGGACAACCTGGGCAAGGAGGGCAATGCGAGCCGGTTCGGCCGGCCGGTTGTTCGACCTCAGGGTGACCCCTACGGGCCTGTACGACTGGAGGCTGACCCGTAGACAGCTCTGCGGTCTGACGACGGCAGTGGTACGCGTCACTACCGTCGACGGTGTGACTGTGATCGCGACCGAAAGCCTGAGCAAGCGGTTCCCCCGGGTGACCGCGCTTGACCGGCTCTCCGTGGACGTCGGACCCGGTGTGACGGGGCTCGTCGGTGCCAACGGAGCCGGCAAGTCCACACTGATCAAGATCCTGCTGGGTCTGTCCCCCGCCACCGAGGGCCGCGCCGAAGTGCTCGGCCTCGACGTCGCCACCAAGGGCGGCGCCATCCGTGAGCGCGTCGGGTACATGCCGGAGCACGACTGCCTGCCGCCCGATGTGTCCGCCACCGAGTTCGTCGTCCACATGGCGCGGATGTCCGGGCTGCCCCCGGCCGCGGCCCGTGAGCGCACCGCGGACACCCTGCGCCATGTCGGCCTCTACGAGGAGCGCTATCGCCCCATCGGCGGCTACTCGACCGGCATGAAGCAGCGCGTGAAGCTCGCGCAGGCCCTGGTCCACGACCCCCAGCTGGTCTTCCTGGACGAGCCGACCAACGGTCTCGACCCGGTCGGCCGCGACGAGATGCTCGGCCTGATCCGCCGCGTCCACACCGACTTCGGCATCTCGGTCCTGGTCACCTCGCACCTGCTGGGCGAACTGGAGCGCACCTGCGACCACGTCGTCGTCATCGACGGCGGCAAGCTGCTGCGCTCCAGCTCCACCCGGGACTTCACCCAGACCACCACGACCCTCGCGATCGAGGTCACCGACACCGACGCGCACCCCGACGGCACCCGCGCGGTGCGCGAGGCGCTCCACGCGCGCGGGGTGACGGCCCACGACGGCAGCGGGCTGCCGGGCGCCGGGCACGTCCTGCTGCTGACGGCGGAGGGGGAGCAGACGTACGACCTGGTCCGGGACGTCGTCGCCGACCTGGGCCTCGGCCTGGTCCGCATGGAACAGCGCAGGCACCACATCGCGGAGGTCTTCAAGGACAGCGACGAGCAGCGGAAGGAGGCGGTCGGCCATGGCGGTTGAGCAGCCCACGGCCCATCAGGCCGAGCAGACCCGGATCCACAACATCGGCTACCGCTCGTACGACGGCCCGCGTCTGGGCCGTGCCTACGCCCGTCGCTCGCTGTACTCGCAGTCCCTGCGCGGCGCCTACGGCCTCGGCCGCTCGGTGAAGTCCAAGGTGCTGCCGATGCTGCTCTTCGTGGTGATGTGCACCCCAGCGCTGATCATGGTCGCGGTCGCCGTCGCCACGAAGGCGAAGGACCTGCCGGTCGAGTACACGCGCTACGCGATCATCATGCAGGCCGTCATCGGTCTGTACGTCGCCTCCCAGGCGCCCCAGTCCGTCTCCCGGGACCTGCGCTTCAAGACAGTGCCCCTGTACTTCTCGCGCCCCATCGAGACCTCCGACTACGTCATCGCCAAGTTCGCGGCCCTGGCCTCCGCGATGTTCGTCCTGACGGCCACGCCGCTGCTCGTCCTCTATGTGGGCGCGTTGCTCGCCAAGCTGGACTTCGGCCACCAGACGAAGGGATTCGCCGAGGGACTGGTCTCCGTGGCCCTGCTCTCCCTGCTGTTCTCCGGGATAAGCCTGCTCATCGCGGCGGCCACCCCCCGGCGCGGCTTCGGCATCGCGGCCGTCATCGCCGTCCTGACCATCTCGTACGGCGCCGTCTCCACCATCCAGGCCATCGCGGACGCCCAGTCGGGCGACACCGCCGCCATCGTCTGGATGGGCCTGTTCTCGCCCGTCACCCTGATCGACGGCGTACAGACCGCCTTCCTGGGCGCGAGCTCCTCCTTCCCCGGCGGGCAAGGACCCTCGACCGCGCAGGGAGTCGTCTACCTCCTCGTCGTCCTGGGACTCATCGCGGGCAGCTACGGCCTGCTGATGCGCCGCTACCGAAAGGCCGGACTGTGACCACGCTCACCATCGACCACGTCTCGCGCTGGTTCGGCAACGTGGTCGCCGTCAACGACGTCACGATGACGATCGGCCCCGGTGTCACCGGCCTGCTCGGCCCGAACGGCGCGGGCAAGTCCACCCTCATCAACATGATGGGCGGCTTCCTCGCCCCCTCCACCGGTTCCGTCACCCTCGACGGCACACCGGTGTGGCGCAACGAGCAGATCTACCGGCACATCGGCATCGTCCCCGAGCGCGAGGCGATGTACGACTTCCTCACCGGCCAGGAATTCGTCGTCGCCAACGCGGAGCTGCACGGCCTGGGCGCGAAGGCCGCCCAGCGGGCGCTCGCCACGGTCGAGATGGAGTACGCGCAGGACCGGAAGATCTCCACGTACTCAAAGGGCATGCGCCAGCGCGTGAAGATGGCGTCCGCCCTGGTGCACGATCCGTCGCTGCTACTGCTCGACGAGCCGTTCAACGGCATGGACCCGCGCCAGCGCATGCAGCTGATGGACCTGCTGCGGCGCATGGGCGCCGAGGGCCGCACGGTGCTCTTCTCGTCCCACATCCTCGAAGAGGTCGAACAGCTCGCCTCGCACATCGAGGTGATCGTCGCCGGACGGCACGCGGCGAGCGGCGACTTCCGGAAGATCCGCCGTCTGATGACCGACCGGCCGCACCGCTACCTGGTGCGCTCCAGCGACGATCGGGCCCTCGCGGCCGCGCTGATCGCCGACCCGTCGACGTCCGGGATCGAGGTCGACCTCGCCGAGGGCGCGCTGCGCATCCAGGCAGTGGACTTCGGCCGGTTCACGGTCCTGCTGCCGAAGGTCGCGCGCGAGCACGGCATCCGGCTGCTCACGGTCTCCCCGTCCGACGAGTCCCTCGAGTCCGTCTTCTCGTATCTGGTCGCGGCGTAGGAGGCCGAAGATGTACGACCCCACAGTCGCCCGGCTCACCTACCGTGGCCTGCTCGGCCGCCGCCGGGCCCTCATCCTCGGCGCGCTGCCCGCCCTGCTGATCGTGATCTCCGTGGTCGTGCGGGCGCTGACCGGCGCCGACGACCAGGTGGCCCATGACGTGCTCGGCGGATTCGCGCTCGCCACCATGGTGCCGATCATCGGCGTCATCGCCGGCACCGGCGCGATCGGGCCCGAGATCGACGACGGCTCGGTGGTGTATCTGCTGGCCAAGCCGGTGAAGCGGCCCACGATCATCATCACCAAGCTGATCGTCGCCATCGCGGTCACCATGGCGTTCTCGGCGCTGCCCACGTTCATCGCGGGCATGATCCTCAATGGCAACGGCCAGCAGATCGCGGTCGCGTACACGGTGGCGGCGCTGGTCGCCTCCATCGCCTACGCGGCGCTGTTCCTGCTGTTCGGCACGGTCAGCCGGCACGCGGTGGTCTTCGGGCTGGTCTACGCGCTGGTCTGGGAGGCGCTCTTCGGCTCCCTGGTCTCCGGCGCGCGCACGCTCAGCATCCAGCAGTGGGCGCTCGCGGTGGCGCACAAGGTCTCCGACAGCTCGCTCGTCACGTCGGACGTCGGGCTGCCCACCGCGACGGTGCTGCTGATCGTGGTGACCCTGGCGACCACCTGGTACGCGGGCCAGAAACTGCGGACACTGGCCCTCGCGGGCGAGGAGTGACAGACCCCCCGGGGCCCTGACGGGCCTCAGGTGCGGGGTGCGGCCGGGCAGAGGGCCGCACCCCGCACCGGGCTCGGCGGCGGGCCGTCGCTCTTGCCCTTTTCGAAGACGTTTTTGACAGCGGCTTCACATCTGCCTGGGCACACTGGGCAAAGGGGATGTGCTGCGAAAGGACTGGGGATGACAGCGGAGGCACCAGGAGGCGAAGGGCCGGGCGAGGCCGGCGACGCCTGGGACGGCGCCGTGTTCGACGAGGACTTCATACGGTCCGCGCCGACGACGGAGCCCTCCGCGCGCGCCCGGATGCTGGCAGCGCGCTGGCGGAACGAGGCGCCCGACCCCCAGCCGTGGCGCTCGGACGAGCCGCCCGCCGGGTGGTTCTTCAGCAAGGCGCGCCGTCGCAGGTGGCGCCGCCGGTAGCGGCCGTGGCCGCCGCGAGAGCGGTGCGCCCTGCCCGCGGGGCCGGTGCGCTGTACTAGCTAGACGACCGGTCCGCTCTACTCGCGCGGCCGGTGCGTTTTATTCGGTGGCGTCCGATACGACGGAACGGGCACAGTGGAGTCCACGACGCCGGACCGAGCCGGCGCCATGTTCTGGGAGAGGAGCCGGGTGATGTCCATGCACGGCAGTACACCCAGCTCCCGACAGGGCAGCCCGCGGCGGGTTCCGGAGTAGCCACCTCTCCGTCGAGCCCCGCTTCGCACGGGGAGCTGCCCGGGGCGGCCGCTTCGAGCGCGCGACGGGTTTCGCGCGGGCCGCCCACCCGGAGGATTGGCCGAGTGGTAAGGCACCGGCTTGCTAAGCCGTGGTCGGGGTCAGTCCCCGCGCGCGTTCGATCCGCGCATCCTCCGCGAGACACAGACACCGTCTGGTGCGCCCGTTCGGGGCACTAGCCCAGCAACCGCTCCAGCACGACCGCGATGCCGTCCTCCTCGTTGGACAGCGTCACCTCGTCTGCCACCGCCTTGAGGTCCTCGTGCGCGTTGGCCATGGCCACGCTGTGGCCGGCCCACGCGAACATCGGTATGTCGTTCGGCATGTCGCCGAAGGCGATCGTGTCCGCGGCCTTCATGCCCAGTCGCCGGGCCGCCAGCGACAGACCCGTGGCCTTCGTCAGACCCAGCGGCAGGATCTCCACTATCCCCTCGCCCGCCATGGTCACTCCGACCAGGCCCCCGGCGGCCTGCTGTGCCGCCTCGGCCAGTTCGTCGTCGCTCAGGGTCGGGTGCTGGAGGTACACCTTGTTCAGCGGCGCCGACCACAGCTCCGCCGCGTCCCGGATCGGGTGGTAGGGCAGCGGCCCCTCATGGACCCGGTAGCCGGGGGCGACCAGGACCTCCCCGTCCAGACCGTCCCGGCTCGCCGCCAGCAGCAGCGGGCCCACCTCGGCCTCGATCTTCGCCAGTGCGAGTCCCGCTATCTGCCGGTCCAGCGTCACCGACGTCAGCAGCCGCTGCTCCCCCGCGTCGTACACCTGTGCCCCCTGGCCGCACACCGCGAGCCCCCGGTATCCGAGGTCGTCGAGGATGGGACGGGTCCAGGGGACCGCGCGGCCGGTGACGACGATGTGCGCCGCGCCCGCCTCGGTGACCGCGGCGAGCGCCGCACGGGTGCGCGCGGAGACCGTCTCGTCGGAACGCAGCAGCGTCCCGTCGAGGTCGGTCGCGATCAGTGGGTACGGAAGTCGGGCGCCTTCGGCCGTGCTCACTTGGCCACGGGCTCCAGCAGCTCCCGGCCGCCCAGGTACGGGCGCAGGATCTCGGGCACCCGCACGGAGCCGTCGGCCAGCTGGTGGTTCTCCAAAATCGCCACGATCGTCCGCGGTACGGCGCACAGCGTGCCGTTCAGCGTCGCCAGCGGCTGCACCTTCTTGCCGTCGCGCATGCGGACCGACAGACGGCGGGCCTGGAAGCCGTCGCAGTTCGAGGCCGACGTCAGCTCGCGGTACTTGCCCTGGGTGGGGATCCAGGCCTCGCAGTCGTACTTGCGCGAGGCGGACGCGCCCAGGTCGCCCGTCGCCACGTCGATGACCTGGAACGGCAGCTCAAGGGCGGTGAGCCACTCCTTCTCCCACTCCAGGAGCCGCTTGTGCTCGTTCTCGGCGTCCTCGGGGTCGACGTACGAGAACATCTCGACCTTGTCGAACTGGTGCACGCGGAAGATGCCCCGTGTGTCCTTGCCGTAGGTGCCGGCCTCGCGGCGGAAGCACGGGGAGAAGCCCGCGTAGCGCAGCGGCAGCTTGTCCGCGTCGATGATCTCGTCCATGTGGTACGCGGCGAGCGGTACCTCGGAGGTGCCGACCAGGTAGAAGTCGTCCTTCTCCAGGTGGTACACGTTCTCCGCGGCCTGGCCGAGGAAGCCGGTGCCCTCCATGGCGCGCGGGCGGACCAGGGCGGGGGTCAGCATCGGGGTGAACCCGGCCTCCACGGCCCGCGCCATCGCCGCGTTCACGAGCGCCAGCTCCAGCAGGGCGCCGACACCCGTCAGGTAGTAGAAGCGCGATCCGGAGACCTTCGCGCCGCGCTCGACGTCGATCGCGCCCAGTGCCTCGCCGAGCTCCAGGTGGTCCTTGGGCTCGAAGCCCTCGGCGCCGAAGTCGCGGACGGTGCCGTGCGTCTCCAGGACGACGAAGTCCTCCTCGCCGCCGACCGGGACATCGGGGTGCACCAGGTTGCCGAGCTGGAGCAGAAGCCGCTTGGCCTCCTCGTCGGCCTCGTGCTGCTCGGCGTCGGCCGTCTTGACGTCGGCCGCGAGCCGGCTCGCCTTCTGCAGCAACTCGGCCTTCTCGTCGCCGGAGGCCTTGGGGATCAGCTTGCCGAGCGCCTTCTGCTCGGAACGGAGCTCGTCGAAGCGGACGCCGGACGACCTGCGCCGCTCGTCGGCGGAGAGGAGGGCGTCGACGAGCGCGACATCCTCACCACGGGCGCGCTGGGAAGCGCGAACACGGTCGGGGTCCTCACGGAGCTGGCGAAGGTCAATCACCCCTCAAGGCTACCGGTGCGGAGTTCCGGCTTACGACTCCGTTTATCTATCCGTGGCGCATGTCCCGTTGTGCGGCAATTACGCAGCGTGTCAAGAAAAGGTCCACTGTCGCCGGAAGGAGGCGCTCCGGGTGTACTCGGTTGACCGGAATTCCTTGTGGGCAGCGGGATTTGAGATCCACTTGTCCACAGTCATCCACAGGGCCCAGAAAGTTATCCACAGGCTGTGCGGAAGATCTGTGGACTTCGGAACTGATCATTCCGAAGGTCCTTCAGAAGGGGAGAATTCCCCGTGCAAAGCCCCACTACTTGCACTTTCGGGTGTAAAAGGGTCCCCCTCAAGGGGTGATCGAGAGAAACGGGTGGACAACTGCGTCGAACGCGATGATGGACAGCCGGGGCTCGATGGAGAGATTTGTCGACCGGGATGCGCCATGTTGTCGACTTGTCCCCAGATCGAGAAGCCCACCTGTGGATAACTTCTGTGGACAACGAAAATCCGCAGGTCGTATCGGCCGCTCGGGAACCCGATGTCCTAGAACCGGCCGTCCTGGCAGCGCGCCACCCAGTCCGCGGCCGCCATGAACTCGTCGTCCGACGTGCCCGTCGACGGGACCCGGGCATCGGCCGCGGTGATGTCCGCGCGCGGGTACGACCCCAGGAACCGCACCTGGAGACAGATGCGCTTCAGTCCCATCAGGGCCTCGGCCACCCGGCGGTCGGAGATATGGCCCTCGGCGTCGATGCAGAAGCAGTAGTTCCCGATGCCCTCTCCGGTCGGGCGGGACTGCAGCAGCATCAGGTTGACCCCGCGGACGGCGAACTCGCCCAGCAGGTCGCGCAGACCGCCGGGATGGTCGTCGCGCTGCCAGAGAACGACCGACGTCTTGTCCGCGCCGGTGGGAGCCGCCGGCCGGGCGGGCCGGCCGACCAGCACGAAGCGCGTCTGCGCGTTCTCCGCGTCGTGGATGTTGGTCTCCAGCGCCTCCAGGCCGTAGCGCGCGGCGGCGAACTCGCCGGCGAACGCCGCGTCGTAGCGGCCCTCCTGGACCAGGCGGGCGCCGTCCGCGTTGGACGCGGCGGACTCCCAGACGGCGTCCGGGAGATGGGCCTTCAGCCAGTTGCGCACCTGCGGCTGCGCGGCGGGATGCGCGGTGACCGTCTTGATCTCGGAGAGCTTGGTGCCGGGGCGGACCAGCAGCGCGAAAGTGATCGAGAGGAGGACCTCCCGGTAGATCATCAGAGGCTCGCCGGCGACCAGCTCGTCGAGGGTGGTCGTGATGCCGCCCTCCACCGAGTTCTCGATCGGTACGAAGGCCGCCTCCGCCTCGCCGTTGCGGACGGCGTCGAGCGCCGCCGGGACCGACACCATGGGGACGAGCTCCCGGGTCGCGGACTCCGGCAGCGTGCGCAGGGCGACCTCGGTGAAGGTGCCTTCGGGACCGAGATACGCATAGCTGGCTGGCATGACCTCACCCTAATGGGCCTCGACGGACCCGGCTCGAACCTGCGGAAAACGATGATCGCGCCTCTCCGGCCACTGCGCGGTCGCTGTTCGTCATCCTTCCAGCAGCCGCTGCCCCACGTACTCGCCCTGCGCCGCCCCGCCCGGCACCGCGAACAGGCCGCTCGCCTCATGACGGATGTACTGCGACAGCGCGTCGCCCCGGTCGAGCTTGCGCTGGACCGGGACGAAACCGCGCAGCGGGTCCGCCTGCCAGCAGATGAACAGCAGGCCCGCGTCCGGCGTCCCGTCCGGGTCGAAGCCGTCGTGGAAGGAGAACGCGCGGCGCAGCATCGCCGCGCCCCCGTTCTGGTCGGGCCGGGTGATGCGCGCGTGCGCGTTCAGCGGCACGACCGGGGAGCCGTCGGCAGCGGACTTCTCCAGATCCATCTCGGTCGTCTCGGTGCCGCCGCTCAGCGGTGCCCCTGTGTCCTTGCGGCGCCCGATGACCGCCTCCTGGGCCTGGAGCGAGAGCTTCTCCCAGTCGTCGAGGAGCATACGGATCCGGCGTACGACCACGTACGAGCCGTTCGCCATCCAGGCGGGGTCACCGGAGGCGGGGACGAAGATCCGCCGGTCGAAGTCGGCGTCGGCCGGCTTCGGATTGTGGGTGCCGTCGATCTGGCCCATCAGGTTGCGCGCCGTCATGGGGTGTGCGGTGGCACCCGGGGAGCGGTTGAAGCCGTTCATCTGCCAGCGCAGCCGCGCCGCGCTGCCCGCGTCCTTCTGGAGTGCGCGCAGGGCGTGGAAGGCGACGAGCGCGTCGCTGGCACCGATCTGGACCCAGAGATCGCCGTTGCTGCGGGACTTGTCCAGCCGGTCCGAGGAGAAGTCGGGCAGCGGATCCAGGGCGGACGGGCGCTGCTTCTCCAGTCCCGTACGGGAGAAGAAGCTGTTCCCGAAGCCGAAGGTGATCGTCAGGGACGAGGGACCGGCGTCCCGGGCGACGTCGGTGTCGTCGTGCGGCGCGGCCTCGCCCGCCATCAGCCGCTCGGCGGTCGCCGACCAGCGGCGCAGCAGCGCGGCGGCCTCCGTGCGGCCCGCCCCCGCCGCCAGGTCGAAGGCGGCCAGATGACCACGTGCCTGGACGGCGTCGGTGATGCCGGGCTGATGTTTCCCGTGAAACATCGCCCGGTCCGTGCCGAGCGAGGTCAGCGGCAGGGCCTTGTCGGAAGGCGCCGCCGCGTAGCCGGCGGCGCCGCCCGCAGCCCCCAGCGCCAGCCCGGTGGCCCCGGCGGTCCCGAGGAGCCGGCGCCGTGAGATCACGCTCCGGGGGAAGGCGGTGCCGGAGTCGGTGTCCTCAGGGGTGCTCGTGGAGGACGTCTTGGCCGCGGCTCCCTTGGGCGAGCGCCGGGCGCTGGGACGGCCCGGCGACTTCTGGGACGGGATGTCCTCGGGGGACGCCTCCGGCGTGGACTGGTCAGCCATGGTGCGGTTCAGCCGATCTTTGCGTTCTTGTTCACGGTGGTCTGGTCGATGTCGGAGGTTCGGACGGTCACCGCGATCTTCCAGTCGCCCGCCATGGGGACCTGCACGCCGCTCGCCGACCAGTGCCCGGTCGCGATGCGGTCGGGCTCGATCGGAAGCGGTCCGATGCCCTTGGACTCCAGAGTGAAGGCGACCTTGACCTCGGGGACGTCGAAGGCCTTGCCGTTGGGACGCACCACATAGACGTGCATCTCGTCGCTGCCGACGCGGGCCGGGTCGAGGGTGACCTCCACGGTGCCCTTGCCGTCCTGGCCGCCCGTGTCGAAGGGCATCTTCAGCGACAGGGGGCCGGACCGCTGCGAGGCGGACGCGGTGGCCGCCCTGGCCGCCTCCTCCGTACGCCCCGGCTCGGTCGTGGTCAGCGCGGTGGCGACGGCCAGGAGGACGACGGCGACACCCGCCTCGGCGAGCACGGAGTGGCGCAGCCCGGAACGGACCGGGTCGGCCTCGCGGGTGCGCTTGGCCTGGGCCGCGGCCATGGCGGCCTGCTGCCGGGCAAGCTGCGCGGCACGCTCGGAACCGCCGTCACCGTCCTGCGCGCTTCCCTTGGCCGACACCTTCGCCGACCCCTTGGCCGGTGTCCGGGTCGCTGTCCGAGCGGAGGCCTTCGCCGCCACGGTCGCGCGCTTCTTCCCCGCCGTGTGTTCCTCTTCGGCCGTGTCCGGCGTGTCGGCCGGCGCATCCGCCAGCCGCGCCGTCCAGCGCCGTGAGATCCAGGCGATGCCCACGAGCAGGGCGACCAGCGCGACCTTCACGAGCAGCAGTTGTCCGTACGACGTCCCGGTCAGGGCGGACCACGAGCCGAGCTGGCGCCACGCCTGGTAGACACCGGTCGCGGTCAGCACCACGACGCTCCCGAACGCGAGGCGCGAGAAGCGCCCGACGGCCGCCGCCTCGATCGAGGGGGCCCGGAACAGTGCCACGAGCAGCGCCGCGAGCCCGCCCAGCCAGACGGCGACGGCCAGCAGATGCAGGATGTCGACCGGCATCGCGAGCCCGGTCTGGATGCCGGTCGAGGCGTGCTCGGCCATCGCCCAGGTCGCCGCGAGCCCCGCCGCCACGACGGTTCCGCCGAGGGCGAGCCCCAAGGTGAGGTCCCGCTTCTCGGCGTCCCGCGCGGCGCTCTCGCCGGAGGAGTCGCTGTCGGACGTCTCCCGTCCGTCGCCGTGGCCGTCGAGGTCCGCGGAACCGTCCGTCTCGCCCTCGGCGCCCGCGTCCCGTCGTACGTACGCCCCGAAGAGCACCGCGATGAACAGCGCCCCCGCCGCGAGCAGCAGCAGCCGGGACACCAGCGCCGCCCCGGCCTTGGTCTGGAGCACCTGGCCGATCAGGGACACGTCGAAGATGTCCGCGACCTTCCCCGAGCCGGTGTACGAACCGCGCAGGAGCAGCAGCGCGAGCGTCGCCGAGGTGAGGGCCACCCATCCGGAGACCACGAGCCGCTGCACCGCCCGTACGCCGGCCCCCCGCTGCCAGCAGGCCAGCACGAAGGCCGCGCCGCCGACCAGGACGATGAACCCGGCGTAGGAGATGTACCGGGCGAACCCGTAGAGCCAGCCGACGACCCCGCCGCCCGCGGTCGGCCCGGAGGACGAGACCGTGGTCGCGGACGGCGCGCCGATGGAGAAGGTGAAGGCGCCGGAGACGGGGTGGCTGTCCGCGGACACCACCTGGTAGGTGACGGTGTACGTGCCCTTGGGCAGCCCCGTGCGCACCTGCACCCCGTACATCGTCCCGCTCAGATTGGACGGCTTGCCGGTGTCGACGCGCCGTCCCTGCGGATCGAGGACCTGCAGCGAGCCGTCGGAGAGCGCGACCTGCTCGGAGAACGTGAGGGTGACCTCGGTGGGCGCCTTGTCGACCACCGTTCCCTGCGCCGGGTCGCTGCCGATCAGGGCGGCGTGCGCGGAGGCTGGCGCGACCCCGCCGAAGAGCACGCCCATGGCGGCGAGCAGCAGCGCCAGCAGGGCGGGGAGCGCCCGGAGACGGCGCGTGCGCGGCGGCGCCGTGCGGATGTCTCTCCGGCGTTGCGCGTCGGGAGCGATGGCCTGCGTCACGGTGATCCCTCTCTCAGTGCCCGGTCATCGGGTTGTACGTGGCCGACTTCACCGGCATCTCGACCGTGACCGTTCCGGACTTGGCAAAGTGCAGCTGCACCGGCACCGTGTCGCCCTGGGCCGGCTTGTGGGCGAGCTTCTCGAACATGAGGTGGTTGCCGCCGCTCGCGAAGTCGAGTCTGCCGTCCGCGGGTACGGCGAACGACTTCTCGTCCTGCATCGCGCCGTCCTTGGTGGAGTGCATCGTGACGTCTCCGGCGAGGCTGCTCGTGACGGAGGTGAGGGTGTCCGCACCGCCGGAGTTGGTGACGGTGAAGAAGCCGGCCGCCATGTCACCGGCGACGGGCGCGGGCATATAGGCACCGGTGATCTTCAGCTCGGGCTTGGCCGAGGACGAGCCGCCGCAGCCCGCGATCACCAGACCCGCCGCCGTCAGCGCGGCGATCCGGCCGAGGCGGAGTTTCACGGGTTCTCCCCCTTGATGATCTTGGGGAGGTCCTTGGTGTAGTCGTCGACGGTGGCGTCCTCGCCGTAGAGCAGATAACCCCCGTCGGTCTTCGGCGAGAACGCGATGACCTGGGTGCCGTGGGTGGAGACGATCTTGCCGTCCTTCTCCTTCCGCGGCGGCTCGATCGTGATGCCGAGGCTGCGGGCGCCGGCCTGGATCGTGGAGAAGTCGCCGGTCAGACCCACGACCTGGGGGTCGATGCCCTGGAGCCACTTGCCGAGCGCGGCCGGGGTGTCGCGCTCGGGGTCGGTGGTGACGAACACGATCTGCAGCGAGTCCTTCTGCGCCTGGGTCAGCTCTTTGTTCTTCTCCACCTCCTTCTTGGCGACGGCGAGGTTGTTCATGGTGAGCGGGCAGACGTCGGGGCAGTGGGTGTAGCCGAAGTAGAGCAGCGTCGGCTTGCCCTTGGTCTGCGCGCGCAGGTCGTACTTCTTGCCGTGGGTGTCGGTGAGGACGAGGTCCGGCTTCGTGAACGGCTGGTCGAGCACGGTGGCGGCCTTGGCCGAGCCGGACTCGGCGGAGACCACGGCGACCGGCTTGCTGCCGCTGTCGCCGGATCCGCAGGCGGAGAGGGTGAACGCGGCGGCGGCGAGGACGGCGGCCGCGGTGAGCGTCTTCTTCTTGCGCATAGAGAAATGTCCCAGATATAGGCGGTCCGGTGGCGCCGGGGTCGTACGGGGCGCGTCGCGGCGATGCCGTACGACCCCGGCGCATGTCCGGAGGTGAGTCGGACCTCAGGCGTGGTGGGTGCGTCGGCGGCCGGCCAGAACGCCGTACGCCACGCCCGCCGCACCGACCACGATGCCCACGACCCCGAGGACGCGGGCGGTGGTGTCACTGGTGCCGGTGGAGGCCGCGGAGGCGGTGTCCTCGGTGCTGTCCTGCGCGGAGGCGTCCTGGGCCGTGGAGCCGTGGTGGCCGGAGGACGCGGCGCTCAGCTGGAGCACCGGGGCCGGGTTCTCGGGCTCCTCCCGGCCCTCCTTCTGCGGCTCGATCCAGCGCACGACCTCGTTGTTGGAGTACGTCTGGAGGGCCTTGAAGACGAGCTGGTCGGTGTCCTCGGGGAGCTGGCCGACGGAGAGCGGGAACTTCTGGAAGTAGCCCGGTTCGATGCCCTTGCCGGTGGCGGTCCAGGTCACCTTGGTGACCGCCTCGTCGATCTGACGGCCGTGCAGGGTCAGCGGCTTGTCGAGCTTGGACTTGGTGACCTGCACCCTCCAGCCGTCGAGGGGTTGCGGCATCACCGAGGCGAGCGGATGGTCGGCCGGGAAGGCGACCTCCAGCTTGGTGGTCGAGGCGTTGTCGCGCTCGTTCGGGACCTTGAAGTCGACGACCGCGTAGTCACCCTTGGCGGCCGCGCCCTCCGGTTGCACGGTGACGTGTGCGAACGCGGGGACGGACAGGAACAGCACGGCCGATGCGGCGGCGGCACCGGTGACGGCGACACGGGACGTCTTCAGGGAACCCTTGATGGCCTTCATGACGTGAGAACACTCCACTCCGAGTGAGAGTCCGTTGGCGAAGAGAGGGCGCGTGCACGGGGATCGCCACGGTCGTGGCGGCTCACGGGCACGCGCGCGTGCCGCGCGACGGCGGCCCCTTGCGCAAGGACGAGGGAGCGGCGCGTCGCGTCAGGCAGCGAGGACGCAGGGAGCGGAGGAGGGCGGGCCGCGCCGGATCACCGCGTGCCGCAGTGCGGTCGTGCGCGGCTTCGGCGGCAGGAGGAAGGCGGTGCGCGGGGCGCGCACGCCCGCGCCAGGAGTCGTGGGGAGCCCGGCCACCAGGGCGCGCACCAGGGCGAGCGACGATCGCAGGGCCCGTACGAGCGCCCCTTCCGCGACCCCGTGCGCGGACAGCTGCATGAGGCGCAGCAGCGCCCTGTCGCCGTGACGCAGCACCCACCCGGCGGCGACGGCCGCGAGGACGTGGCCGAGCAGCATGGGCACCGACGGCAGCATCGACCACCACGAACCGGCCGCGGTCGACACCGCGTCCGCGGGGTGGTGCATGACGGTGGTGTCCGTCCCGGTGGTGAGCCGCGCGTCGGCGAGGATCTTCTGGGCCTTCGCGGGGGAGATCGCCGCCGCGGTGGTGCCGCACAGCAGATGCGCGGCCCGTGCCACGAGCGTGGCGTCGGCCGTCGCCGTGGCGTTCGAGGTCATCGAGCCCATGGACGACATGGACGCCATCGACCCCGCACCGGCGTGCTGTCCGAGCCCGAACAGGGTGTGCAGCACGGTCTGGCCCACCGCGAGGAGTCCCGCGATGCCCGGCAGCGAGCGTTCCCGTCCGGCGAGCATTGCCGTGAAGGCGAACACGCCGAGGAAGCCGACGGCCAGCGCCCACAGCGGAACCATGGCGCAGGACGCGAAGGCGTGCCCGGCCCCGGCCAGCACGACGCAGACCGCGGAGAACACCGCGGCCCGCAGGATCCGCAGATCCCATCCGGTGCGCGCCGTGCGCTGGTGGGGGGCACTCATGGCGGCCTCATCATCGCACTGCCCGTCCCGGGCTCGTGCGGCAGGTCCACAAGATGGCTTTCGGGCGGTATGCGCTCCGGTGTGCCGGAAGATCGCATTCCGGTGATGCGGGCCGCGTGCATACACCCCTTCCCGGTTCCGGCGCATCCGCCGTACGGGCGGGATCTCGTCGCCGGGGTGATTGCGGCCGCGTACGGGCGGCAATACGTAACGGTATGTCGAGCCGCGGCCAGGAGGCTGGAGCATGAGCATCTGGTGGTCACTCCATCTCCGGCGTGAAGCTGCGAGCGTGCCGCTCGCCCGGCGGCTCCTGATGGGAACGATGGAGACCGCGGGCGTCGACCCGGACGTCTCCTACGACCTCTCCGTCGCCCTGAGCGAGGCCTGCGCCAACGCGGTCGAGCACGGCGGGGACACCGCCCACGGCGGCATGTCGGAGGCGTACCGGGTCACGGCGTATCTCGACGGTGAGACCTGCCGCATCGAAGTCGCCGACTCGGGCCCGGGGTTCCCCGCCGGCCAGTCCCGTCCCCTCACCCTGCCGAGCTGCGCAGACGCGGAGCACGGACGGGGCCTGTGCCTCATCGAGGAGCTCGCCGACCACGTCCACATCGGCAGCACGCCGGGGCGCGGCGGGGCGGTGGTGAGCTTCGACAAGATCCTCAAGTGGAAGCAGGGTGCCCCGCTGGCGGCGGTGTAGCCGGAGCGCACCGGCCGCCGCGGCCACCGCGCTTTCCGGTCAAGTCCCCTACGTGGGCGCCGCGTTCGCCAGCGGGCGGTAGAGCGGAGAAGGGGCGGCGGAACAGGGAAAGGGCCCGGACCCACCGCTCCGCGGTGACCCGGAACAGGGAAAGGGCCGGGACCCACCGCTCCGCGGTGACCCGGCCCTTCCGCCCGTATCGGTTCGTCGAGGACGTCCGGGGTCAGCCCTTCAGGGACGCCATCCACGCCTCGACCTCGTCGGAGCGCCGCGGCAGCCCCGCCGAAAGGTTCCGGTTGCCGTCCTCGGTGACCAGAATGTCGTCCTCGATGCGGACGCCGATGCCCCGGTACTCCTCCGGGACGGTCAGGTCGTCCGTCTGGAAGTACAGGCCCGGCTCGACCGTGAGCACCATGCCGGGCTCCAGCGTGCCCTCCACGTACGTCTCCGTGCGGGCGGCCGCGCAGTCGTGCACGTCCATGCCGAGCATGTGGCCCGTGCCGTGCAGGGTCCAGCGGCGCTGCAGACCCAGCTCCAGGACGCGCTCCACCGGGCCCTCGACCAGGCCCCACTCGACCAGCTTCTCGGTCAGCACCCGCTGGGCGGCGTCATGGAAGTCGCGGTACTTGGCGCCCGGCTTCACCGCCGCGATGCCGGCCTCCTGGGCCTCGTACACGGCGTCGTAGATCTTCTTCTGGATCTCGCTGTAGGTGCCGTTGATCGGCAGCGTGCGGGTGACGTCCGCCGTGTAGTACGTGTGCGTCTCCACGCCCGCGTCCAGCAGGAGCAGGTCCCCGGAGCGCACCGGGCCGTCGTTGCGCACCCAGTGCAGCGTGCAGGCGTGTGGGCCCGACGCGCAGATGGAGCCGTAGCCGACGTCGTTGCCCTCCACCCGGGCACGCAGGAAGAACGTTCCCTCGATGTAGCGCTCGGAGGTGGCCTCCGCCCTGTCGAGGACCTTCACCACGTCCTCGAAGCCGCGCACGGTCGAGTCGACGGCCTTCTGCAGCTCGCCGATCTCGAACTCGTCCTTGACCAGACGGGCCTCGGAGAGGAAGACGCGCAGTTCCTCGTCGCGCTCGGCGGTGACCTTGTCGTGCAGCGCGGCCTCGATGCCCGCGTCGTAGCCACGGACGACCCGGACCGGGCCGGTGGCCTCCTTCAGCTTCTCGGGCAGCTCGCGCACGTCCGACGCGGGGATGCCGTACAGCTGCTCGGCCTCGGTGAGCGAGTGGCGGCGGCCGACCCACAGCTCGCCCTGGCCGGAGAGCCAGAACTCGCCGTTCTCCCGGTTGGAGCGGGGCAGCAGATAGAGGGTCGCCGTGTGACCGTCCGCGGCCGGCTCGAGGACGAGGACGCCGTCCTCGGTCTGGTTGCCGGTGAGGTACGCGTACTCGACGGAGGAGCGGAACGCGTACTCCGTGTCGTTCGAGCGGGTCTTCAGATTGCCGGCGGGGATCACCAGACGCTCGCCCGGGAAGCGCGCGGACAGGGCGGCGCGGCGGGCGGCGGTCTCGGCGGCCTGGGCGATCGGCTGCAGGTCGTGCAGCTCGGTGTCGGCCCAGCCCGACTTCATGCTCTCGGCCAGCTCGTCGGAAACGCCCGGGTACAGGCCGTTCTTGCGCTGCTTGATCGGCTCTTCCGCCTCGTCCGGACCCGCTGCGTCGGCAGCAGGATCCGATACGGCGGGAATGAGCTGGTCCGCCACGGTCATCCTCCTCTGGTACGGCACTGGGCCTCCATCATCGTACGGTCGTACGGAAGGGGGTCCAGGGCCGGAGCACCTGTTACCCGAGATGCCGTGCCACCGGGACCGCACAGGTCACCGTGGGCAGTCGTGCCCTCACTCGAACCGCGCCGCCAGCAGCACCACGTCCTCCGCGCTGTCCGCTTCGTCCAGCCCGTCGGGCAGCACCGTGCGCAGCACGTGGTCGGCGACCGCTCCCGGGTCGGTGCGCAGCGGCCTCGGCACACCGGCGGCCGCCGCGTGCAGCCGGGCGAAGGCGCGGTCCAGGGAGTCGCCGGTGCGGTGCAGCAGCCCGTCGGTGTACAGCAGGACGGTTTCGCCGGGCTCCGCGACCAGCTCGATGCTCGGCGCCTCCCAGCAGGCCAGCATCCCGAGCGGAGCCGACAGCGAGGTCTCGACGAACTCGGTGCGCCGGGGGCCGATCACGAGCGGCGGGCTGTGTCCGGCGCCGGCGAGGGTGAGTCTGCGCAGCGCGGGCTCGCAGTACGCGAACAGGGCGGTGGCGGAACGGGCGGACTCGGTGAGCCGCAGCAGCAGCTCCAGATCGGACAGGACCGCCACCGGGTCCTCGCCCTCCATCACGGCGTACGCGCGTAGGGAGGCCCGCAGCCGTCCCATCGCGGCGACCGCGCTGGGCCCGGATCCGGTCACGGAACCGATGGCGAGGCCGAGCGCGGCGTCGGGCAGCGGCAGTGCGTCGTACCAGTCGCCGCCGCCGCGCGGGCCGGTGCGGCGCCGTGCGGCGAGCTGGACGCCGGCGACCCGGGGCAGCCGGGTGGGCAGCAGCTCCTCGGAGATCGTCGTCATGCACGCGCGCGTGCGCTCGATCTCGACCATCCGCGCCACGTGTTCGGTCGCGTAGCGGGCGTAGAGGCCGACTAGATGGCGCTGGCGCTCGACAGGTTCGGCGGGTTCGTCGTAGAGCCACACGGCGGCGCCGAGACGGCCTGCCGTCTCGCTGGCAAGGGGGAGTGCGTAGCTCGCGGCGTAGCCGATCCGGGCGGCCACCTCGCGGTGGCGGGGGTCGAGCCCGTCCTCGGCGAACAGATCCGGCTGCGCGATCTCGCGCTCACCGCCGGGCAGTCCGTCGAGGATCCTGCCGTACGACAGCGCGCTGCGAGGCACGGTCTCGATGTGCCCGAGATCGGCGCGGGCGAGGCCGAGACCGATCGTGGTCTCGGGTCCGAGGCCGTCGCGGGGCTCCAGTACGACGAGACCGCGCCGGGCGCCCACGAGGGCGGCTCCGGCGCGCAGCACTTCCTGGAGCGCATCGGCGAGCGAGGTCGTGCGCGCCAGGCACTCGGTGAGTTCATGGAGGGTCGTCAGATCGGAGACCCAGGCGGCGAGCCGGTCCTGGAGGACCGCTCCCGGGCCGATGGGCGCGACGGGGACGGCCGAGGGGGCATCCGTGGCGGCAGGCGTCGGCGCGACAGTGTGTGCGGGCGAGGGAACCGTTGAATCGATTCCGGCCACTTTCGGAGGGTGAGGGGCGTTCATGGTGTCCGGCTTTCGAACCGGTGCGTATTGCTTGATAGCATCGCAAACCCCCATGTCAATCTGCGCCGCTAGCGGTGTCTCCACATGTACACGGACTCGTAAGGGGATGTCCAGCATTGTCCTGCTGGGATTCCTGGTGTCCGCGGGGTGCTCTTACTCTCTTGTGAGGAAGCAAAGTTGGCTTAAAACTGCCTCGGGTATCACCCCATTGCGGTCGACTGGCCTTGCTCGACAGAGCGTCACAACGGTCGTGATGGGTACGTACTCGGTGAAGGCCAGGGGTGGTTGGGGATCACCCGGAACCTGGCGCCGGACCCGGGCGTCTTAACCACCGACGGCCGAGCCCCATCCTCCCGTGGCGGAGGCGCCGAGCAAGAGCGGGACGGCATATCGCCAGGCGCCGCCACCCCACGCCATGCCATGCCCATGCTTGTGTGGGCGCAGTATGGACACGGACACAGCCGACACTCGGCCCATAGGGGTTCCCTCTGTCCATGACAGAGGTGTGATGCGCCAGCAGGTACGCACAGTGAAGTGATCGACACATGGTGTGATGTGGCCCTCGGTGTTGCCAGGCGTGCAACGGAAAGGAACGAGCGCTCATGCGCGAGATCCTCGGAAGGCGACGCAGGCTCCTGTCCAGGCGGAGGGACCGGAAGCCTGAGCAGATCGGCGCGGCCCTGACCTTCGCGACCGAATGGCAGTGGCCCGTTCTCCCGGGTGTGGCACCCGACCCGCAGGGACGTGCCCGCTGCGGATGCCCGGACCCGGAGTGCACGGTGCCCGGCGCGCACCCCTTCGACCCGGGGCTGCTCGCGGCCACCACCGACGAGCGCATGGTGCGCTGGTGGTGGACCAACCGTCCGTCCGCACCGATCGTGCTGGCCACGGGGGGCACGGCGCCCTGCGCGGTGAGCCTGCCCGCCCTCGCGGCCTCCCGCGCCCTGGCCGCGCTCGACCGCAAGGGCATGCGCCTCGGCCCGGTCGTGGCCGGGCCGCACCGCTGGGCGATCCTCGTGGCGCCGTACTCCATGGAGCAACTGGGCGAACTGCTCTACGCCCAGGACTTCGTCCCCGGCTCGCTGCGCTTCCACGGGGAGGGCGGCTATCTGGCCCTCCCCCCGTCCGAGACCGGCCACGGGCAGATCCGCTGGGAACGCGCTCCGCTGCCCGGCTCCGCCTCGCCCTGGGTCCCCGATGTGGAGGCCGTCGTGGACGCCGCCGTGGAGGCCCTCACTCGTAAGGGTGTGAGCGCCCCCGAGTTGTAGGGGGTGTCGGCCGCGCACCGGACCGGGCGCCCCTGATCGGCGGATATCTTCGCCCCCATGGTGATGCGTCCTTTGGGGCACGGGAAGCGGGGGCTCGGCCTCAGCGAGGACACGCCGGGCCCCGACCGGCCGGACCCCTGTGGGATCCGGCTGCTCGCGCTCCTGGGGGTGGTCGCGGTCCTGGCCGCGCTTCCGCTCACGGTGGCCTCCGCCGGGCCGGTCGGCGACGCGAGCCGGTTCGCGGCCCGCACGTCCGCGCACGATGACGCGAAGCGGCCGGTCTCCGCCCGCTCCTCGCTGCTGTCCGGCTCGGCTCTCGCCACCGCCGCCCGCTGCGGACGCCAGATCTCCTCCGGCGACGGCATCGAGGCGCAGACCTGTGTGCTGACACGGGGGCAGGACATCTGGGCGCGCACGTACTACCGCAACGCGGGCGGCGAGGAACTGAGTTCCGTCCTGAATCTGATGGCACCCGACGGGCGCACCGTCGAGATGCGCTGCGTGGTCGCCGGCGCGGACGCACCGGGGATCTGCGAGACGCCCCGGCAGCAGCTGACGGGCGACCCGGGGGCGTATGCGGCGGTCGCGGAGTTCGCCCGGCGCGACGGGGGTGGACCGCTGCTGCTGCGCTCCGGAAGCGACCGGCCTCCGTCGGACGACGGGTAAACCGGCTGCCGCTTGGGACAGTTGGCGTCGCGCCGACGGGTGGGCGCACCTGTGCATGGAAAGGCCCGGTTGCTGGCGACGGGGGATGCACCAGCAACCGGGCTACTGGAACGGTAACAAGAGATCGGCGGTTCGCAAATTCGATCTCGGCCATTCCGGCACGGATTTGCCTGTCGCGATGGCGACTTGTGACGGGCGTCACCCAGGGGAGGACACCCCGGTCCGCCTGACCGGTCGGTCAGGCGGAGGCCGTGCGTCAGCTGAGCGTCACCTGCCGGTTGGTCAGCCCGCCGCGCGCCCGGCGCTCGTCCGCGGTGAGCGGTGCGTCCGACGCCAGGGCGGTCGCGAGGCGCTCGGCGAACTCGGCCGCCGGCTTCTCGATGTCCTCCGCGCGCACCTCGCTCGGCAGGTCCCAGACCGGCACCGTGAGCCCGTGCGCACGGAAGGAGCCGACCAGGCGGGTGCCTTCGCCGAGGCTCGACTGCCCCGCCGCGTGCAGCCGCGCGAGAGCGTCCAGAAGCCGCTCCTCGGAGTGCGGCATGACCCACCGCAGATGGTTCTTCTCGGAGGTCTCGCACCAGTAGGCGGCGTCGACGTCCTCCAGCTTCACCGTCGGGATGGCCGCGGCGTTGGCCCGCTCCAGGGAGGCGGCCACCTCCGGCGTCGTGTTCTGCGCGTCCGGGACCCAGAACTCGAAGCCGCTGTGGACGACCGGCTCGAAGGGGCCCTCGGGGTCCAGCAGGTCCTGCAGCCGCGGTCCGTCGGCGGGTGCGCGGCGGCCCTGGACCGGGGTGCCCGGCTCGGCGGTCATGGCGCGCTGGAGGGTGTCCGCGAGGTCGCGGCTGATGTCGCCCGACGCCGTGTCGTTCTGCAGGCCGAGCAGGACCGAGCCGTCGTCGCGGCGCAGGGCCGGCCACGCCATCGGCAGGACCGTGACGAGCGTGACCGAGGGGACGTCCTCGGGGAGGGCGTCCTTGAGCTTCAGCTCGACGGTCGCCGCCGGCACCAGCTCGCGCAGGGCGATCCAGTCGCACTCGCCCGGGAGTCCTTCGAACGGACGCTGCACCAGCTCGGTCACCGCGTGCGCGGCGGCCCGGCCGTGGCAGGCCTTGTAACGCCGGCCGCTGCCGCAGGGGCAGGGCTCACGGGCGCCGACGACCGGGATCTCAGCATCCGTGAGCTGCGGGCGCTTGGCCTGGGTCTGGGGTCGCTTCTTGGCCATCGTGGGTGTCTCCCGGTTACGGCTCGTTTCGTACGGGCGCGAGCCTAGCCGCTCGTACGACGCCCGACGGGATCCTGTGGACAACGCACCGAGGCGTCCTCGAAGCGGTGCTCCGTTCCAGGTCGCAAAGTGTCCGTGGGAGCGGCGTTCGGGCTGTCCCGATCCTTGCCGGGAGCCTTCGCACACGCCCCGGGACGCGGTACCGTCCCAGTCCGGTCGCTTCAGCCGGGTCCGGCTCGATGCGGTTCGCGGTCAGTCCAGCTCTTCGAACGCGTCCGTGAAGTCCAGGTCGGGCAGCTCCGAGACGGAGGGGGCCGTGACGCGCGTAGCGAAATCATCGCGTCGGTGTGCCGCTCCGACGTCGTTCTGGACGACGACCCAGACCGTGACCTCGCCGCGGACGCCGTCCCGGACGCCCCAGTCCTTGGCCAACGCCGTGATGATGTTCAGCCCGCGGCCGCCGTGCGCGGTGACCGAGGGGGTCGCGGGGACCGGACGAGTGGGGCCTCCACCGTCCGTCACCTCGACCGTGAGTCGCCCGGAGACGTCGACGCGCCATGCGGCACGTACGTCCCCGTCCCAGTGGAGCCTGTCGCCCAGTGGTCTGCCATGGCGACACGCATTGCTGAGCAGTTCCGAAAGGATCAGTACGGCATCGTCGATGACCGATTCCGCCACGCCACCGGTTCGCAGTTGATCGCGCATCCGATGTCTTGCTTCCCCCACGCCCGCAGGACCATGGGGTACGGCCATGCTCGACGACGTGGGCACCTCCTGTGCCACCACCAACGCCACCCCCGAGACCTCCTTCGCCCCACGCCACGGTGTGAATGCCCCATGGCAATGGCCGGGAAACCGGACCGCGTTCCCGCGCTGACGCATTGCTAACGGCCGAACACGCAGCGAACGCGCCGGTGCACACCCTGTCATCGCGTGGCCGGATTCCATCCCTTATGGGAGGTCGAATCGTGCCGCTCTGTGAGCGGGATCGTCCGGCGATGTGACGGGGATCGCCACCGTGTTGTGACGGGATCGCCACAGCGACATGTGCAGGACCCGTCCGGTGATGTGAACGGGATCGCCCGGGGACGGCGTGGCCTTCCGGGACGACGCGGCCCTCCGGGACGGCGCGGGCTTCCGGGACGGCGCAGGCTTCCGGGACGGCGTGGACTTCCGGGTCGGTGGGGCCTTCCGGGACGACGCGGCCCTCCGGGTCGGGGCGGCGGAGCCGGTCAGCGGCCCAGCTGGCGCAGTACCGCGCGCGGGCGGTTGGTGATGATGGCGTCCACCCCCAGCTCGACACAGAGGTCGACGTCCTCGGGCTCGTTCACGGTCCACACATGCACCTGGTGGCCGACCCGCTTCAGCCGCTGGATGTACGCGGGGTGGCTGCGCACGATCCGCATCGAGGGGCCCGCGATCCGGACACCCGCGGGCAGCCGTCCGTCCCGCAGCCGGGGCGAGAGGAACTGCAGCAGATAGACCGTCGGCAGGTTCGGGGAGGCGGTCCGTACCCGGTGCAGCGAGCGCGCCGAGAAGCTCATGAGGCGCACCGAGGACTCCTCCGGGGATGCCGGGGCGTCCAAGCCGAATCGCTTCAGCAGTTGCAGCAGCCGCTCCTCGACCTGCCCCGCCCAGCGCGTCGGGTGCTTGGTCTCGATCGCCAGGTCGACGGGGCGCCCGGCGTCGGCGACGAGTTCGAGCAGACGCTCCAGGGTGAGGACGGAGGTGTCCTCGGGGTCCTGCGGGCGGTGCTCCCAGTCGGGCTCCTCGTCGCTTCTCTTCCAGGAGCCGAAATCCAGAGCGACGAGGTCGGCCAGCTCCAGGGCGGACACCGCGCCGCGGCCGTTGGACGTACGGTTGACGCGTCGGTCGTGGACGCAGACGAGGTGTCCGTCCGCGGTCAGCCGGACGTCGCACTCGAGGGCGTCGGCACCGCCCTCGATCGCCTTCTTGTACGCGGCCAGGGTGTGCTCGGGGGCCTCCTCGGAGGCTCCGCGGTGGGCGACGACCTGGACCAGGTGCTGTCGTGCGTGGGTCACCGCGTCATGGTGTCACCGTCCGGGGGAAGGTGCGGTATCGGGAGACGACGTGACGGTATCGGCGAGGTGTCGGGGATGCAGATTTTTGTTCGGACAGGTCCGATATAAAAAGAGGACGCGGACCCACAGCAGCCGCTTATGGTGCCCTGACGTCCCGTGGGAAAAGCTTGACGACGTACAAAAGACTTGCACAGCTGATACGCGCCCGGCGCCGCGCAGGGTGAGCGAAGGCGGCCGAGTGCGACCCATTGGAACAGCCGTGGAACGAGGAGAAGAGCTGTGAGCACCGAGAACGAGGGCACTGCGGTACCCCCGGCCCCGTCTGCACCTCCCGTGCCGGTGGACGCTCCCGCTTCCGCGCCGGGCGCAACTCCTGAGGGGCACGCGCCGTCCGGACCGGGCGCGGGCGCGCCCGGTCCGGACGCGGGGAGCACTCCGTCCCCGGAGGGCGCGCCGTACCCCGCCCGGCCGGAGCGTGCGCCGTACGCCGCCCCGTCGGAGGGCGCGCCGACCACGCAGTTCCCGCCGGTGCCTCCGGGGCAGCCCGGCGCCCCCTCGACGGCCGGGGCGGACTGGCCGCCGCCTGGGCCGGTGGTCCCCTCCTACGCGGGCGGCGGTGGTGGTGCGGGCGGCGCCTGGGGCGCCTCGTACCAGGAGCCGGTTCCGAAGCAGAGGAAGGGCCGCGGCGGCCTGGTCGCGGCGATCCTCGTGGCCGCGCTGGTCGCGGGCGGCGTGGGCGGTGGCATCGGCTACCAGCTCGCCAAGAACGACGACTCCACCGGCTCGACGACCGTGTCCGCCGCCACCAGCGGCGGCGACGCCAGACACGACAACGGCTCCGTCGCGGCCGTGGCCGCTGCGGCCCTGCCGAGCACGGTCACCATCGAGGCCGAGAGCACCAACGGCCAGGGCGGCACCGGCACGGGCTTCGTCTTCGACGCCCAGGGCCACATCGTCACCAACAACCACGTGGTGGCGGACGCGGTCGACGGCGGCAAGCTCACGGCGACCTTCCCGAACGGCAAGAAGTACGACGCCGAGATCATCGGGCACGCCCAGGGCTACGACGTCGCCGTGATCAAGCTCAAGAACCCCCCGTCGGACCTCAAGCCGCTCGCGCTCGGCGACTCCGACAAGGTGGCGGTGGGTGACGCGACGATCGCGATCGGCGCCCCCTTCGGCCTGTCGAACACGGTGACCGCGGGCATCATCAGCGCCAAGCACCGCCCGGTGGCCTCCAGCGACGGCAGCTCCTCCAGCAAGGCGTCCTACATGAGCGCCCTGCAGACGGACGCCTCGATCAACCCGGGCAACTCCGGCGGCCCCCTGTTGGACGCGCAGGGCGCGGTCATCGGCATCAACTCGGCGATCCAGTCCACGGGCAGCAGCGGCCTCGGCAGCGGCGGCCAGTCCGGTTCGATCGGTCTGGGCTTCGCGATCCCGATCAACCAGGCCAAGTACGTCGCCCAGCAGCTGATCAAGACGGGCAAGCCGGTCTACGCCAAGATCGGCGCCTCCGTCTCGCTGGAGGACAGCAGCGGCGGGGCGAAGATCACCGACCAGGGCGCGGCCGGTTCCGCCCCGGTCGAGTCGGGCGGCCCGGCGGACAAGGCGGGCCTGAAGCCGGGTGACGTGATCACCAAGCTCGACGACACGGTGATCGACAGCGGCCCGACCCTGATCGGCGAGATCTGGACCCACAAGCCCGGGGACAAGGTCACGATCACCTACGAGCGCGACGGCAAGACCCACACCACCGACGTGACCCTGGGCTCCCGCGCCGGCGACGACTGAGCCTGCGGGCCGCGGCGCGGGCGGGACGGGTCACCCGTTCGGCCCAACGGGACGGTCCGGAAAGCCGCGGTGGTGCGACAGCGCACCCGCGAGTCCGTCCCCACCGCCCCCGCACGTCACAGACGTACTGGTCAGGGGACGGACCTACGGATCGCAAGGGGCATCGCTCACCGAGCGGTGCCCCTTCCGCGTACCGGGAAGTCAGCCGTTCAGCGGTCGTCGCCCGCCTGGGGCCTGCGGCGGAGCAACTGCCAGGGCGCGCGCCGCGGCGGCCGGGCCACGATGTCGCCGCCGGTCGATCTGCCGGTCAGCACCACACGCAGCCGCACCGGAGTGTCCGGGTCGATGGCCGGGGCGACCTTGATGTCGCCGCGGCTGTAGCTGACGTCGTCGGCGTCGACCACGATCCCCGGTCCGGTGATCAGCGTCAGATGTCCGCCGATGCGCAGGTCCACGTCGATGTACAGGGTGTCGTGGGTGATCACGGCCTCGGTGAAGTCGAGCTTCAGCTCACTGAACTTCAGCCGGATCTCCATCCGGCGCGGCACCAGCCAGCGACCGGTGCGCTTGCCCTCTCCGAAGCGCTGGTCGATCCGGATCACCTCGCGGGCCTGCTGCGGCATCCCTTCGAGCGGCAGATCGGCAACCAGCACCGCGAGGTCGGAGGCAGTGCGTGCCGCCAGTGCCGCCTCGACGCGCTCGTCCAGCTCGGCGGCGGTCAGCCGGCCGTCCCCTGCCGCGACTCGGAGGATCTCCACGGCCTGGTCACGGTCTCGATGAGACACCCGCTGCTCGGACATGGGGCTACGGGGAGGTGTCATCCGCTCCGGAGATGTCGCCTGGCATGGGTTCAGTGTGCTGGCGGGCTCAGGGGACGGGCAATGTCCGACCGCGGAAATGGGTGAAGACCCTGACGGATCTCAGGGAAGCCCGATGGGCAGCCCGGTCCGGCGCCGGCAGGCCCCGCCGCGGGGTCCGGCTCCAGGATCTGGACCTGTGGTGGACCACGGCCCCGCGAACCCCGTCCGGCCGGTACGCTGTATCCGCTCCGCCCCAGGTGGGCGGTGCAGGGGTGGGTTGCCCGAGCGGCCTAAGGGAACGGTCTTGAAAACCGTCGTGGCGCGAGCCACCGTGGGTTCAAATCCCACACCCACCGCTTGCAGGTCAGCGTAGGTGCTGGTCAGAAGGGGTGCCCCGGTCATTGGGGCACCCCTTTCGCGTACAGGCTGTCTCACCCTTTCTCGCCCGTATCCCAGCTCTGACCAGTGCGTATGGGCCATCTGTGGGCCAGCGTCAGCGCTGATCTCCCACGTCGAGTGCGCGAGCGATCAAGTTGTTGGAGTGCTGCTGACCGCCCTTAAGGATCTTGGCGTAGAAGCGGTAGAGCACGGCGATGCTGTGGCCGGCACGGGCTGCGACCTCCGCGGGGTCCACCCCCGACTTGATCCAGAGTGACACCCCCGCGTGCCGCAGGGAGTACGGGACCGCTGCGAGTGCGGACGCAGCTTCACGGCGGGAGAGCACTGCTTTACGTGCTCTCTCCCAGACATCGCAGTACTCCGTGGACGCCACCCGACCTCCCCGCGCCGCCCGGAAGAGTCGGCCGTCGTCGGCTGTGCCGTATCGGGCAATGTGCTCTCGGAGTAGATGTACAAGGACAGGCGGGATGGGCACAGTCCGTGTGGCGCCGCGCTTACGCGGGACGCCACAGATCGCGACTGCGGCATCAAAGAGGGCGCGCTCTGGCTTCCGTGCTCCGACACTTTCCGAGATGGCGACTCCGTCGAAGAGCCCGGCGAGCCCGGTCGCGTCGAGCTTGGCACTCTGGATATCGACCGCCCCATTTGTCGCAATCCCCAGTCTCCATCCCTCGCGGCGGAGCTCTTGGAGACCTTCTAGGACTCCGGGAAAGCAGTGCACTGATCGAGTCACTCCGTCGACGTACTCACGCCACAGGTCCTCAGCGCCGTCCGTGAGCCGTAGGACGTCTCGCAGATAATCGAAGTCCTCAGGGGCCGCCCGGTCTCGCAGCCTGGCAGTCACATGCGCCGCGGCCTGATCCGGCAGTCCACGGGAATGAGCAAAGGCACCTGCCCATGCGTCCAAGCCGCCCTGTCGGTCAATCAGGGTGTCGTCGAGATCGAAGAGTGCCAGCACACGGCGAACGCTACCCGCCCCGCCCGTTGTCCTGATCGTTGTCCAGTTCGCTGACGGACGCCACTGTCCACTGCCGTACGTGCACCCACTCTGACCCGCCGCGCGAACGTCCATGAACAGCCCCGTACAGCCATACACACAGTTGGGCCAGCCCTGATCGATACAACCACGGCTGTCGTCGGCACCGTTGTTCCGCTGACGTAGCGCATGGGCTTGGCGCGATGTTCGGAGACGATGCTTTCGGCGAGCCGCGAGCCGCTCCAGAAGGTTGTTGAGTGGGGTATCGGTGGCTTGACCAGCGAAGGGTGAACCATGTTCAACATCCCGCGGCCGGCAGCGGGCGGCTGGTGCTGCTTGCCGCGGACCTCACCCACGCCGCGAGAGATGCTCGCCCACCTTGCTCAGAAAATCGAACACGCGCTCTAATCACGGCTGGTACTCGAAGAACAGCGCGAGAAGGCCAGCGCATCGGGTGTGCCGGTCGAGCGGCAGTGGCCAAGGGAACAGGAGTTGGCGGACGTGATCGCCGACATCAGCCAGCTCATGGAAGCAGAGAAGTCCAAGCAGATCACCGTGTCCACACTCCTGCAGTTACTGCCGGCCAAGGAGAGGCTCCGCGACGAGCTGAAGCTGGAGCGGTCACGGTTCAGCAAGGAGCAGAAGCAGCGGGAGGCACAGGGCCGCACCGAGGATCTGACGGAAGACGAGTTCTTCGATCTCCCGATTGAGTGCCAACAGGAGATCAGCCTTCACAGCCTGTCGGCGGTGATTATCCACCCGGCGGGAAGAGGGAATCGCATCTTCAATCCCGATCTGATCAAGCCTGTTTGGCGTGAATGAAACCGAGTCCCCGCAGCATTTCAACAGCGGTTCGACTCCTAAGCTACTCAGGAATCGAACCGCTACTAAATTAATCCCTCCGCTTCACCCAGCCGAGCGCATAGAAGACAACGGTCGCGACAAAGGCAGCCGACCCGAAGGCCTTCGCGTAGTTCTCCGAGGAGTGCAGTTGAGCGAAGAATGAGATTAGAGCGAGGAGTACCAGGACCCCGACGGTCGTCGTGGCTATGACCTGCTTTACTGCTGGACTCATCAGAGTTTCTCCATGTTAGCCAAATGGGTTACATACGAACCCGCCGGCACCAATCGGGCCGACCCAGTACAAGATTGTCCAGCCGTCCTTATGCTGGCAGACCTGTATTGCGCCCGCTGCAGTAGCCAGTGCCGCCGCAACAATACCGGCAGTAGTTCCCCCGCCCAACAAGGTGGCAAGCCCCCCGGCCCCGGAGGCGAGCCAAGTACCCCCTTCCACCTTGTTGGTCAGCCAGCTGTCAAGTCCAACTTCGACACCGTACCAGTGAGTCTTGATGTACCCATGGCGCTTCGATACGGCCTTCTGCGCGACAGCCAGGGTTTGGCGTGCGGGTGCCTCGCTCGAAGCAGTTTCCGCCACCCCCTCGGCTGACATCACGAGCTTGCCGCTCTTGATGTCACTGTTCACAGCGCCAATGTAGGCATTGAGCTTTTCGAGATCGGCCTGCGGAACGTCGGCTAGCGCGGAGGCCGGGGCATCAATGCGGTAGCCGTCTTGTGAGTACGAGACGTAGCCATTCAGCGCGTGCAGCGGGCTCGAGGAGGGTGCGTACTCGGCTGAGGGAACCGGCGTGAGCGCAGTCCGCTCGGGTTGCGCTTCAGTGGTGACCTGAGCGACCTTCGACGCCGCGAATGCCGTGCCGACGGATCCCCCGATAAGCGTGCCCGACATTGCAACGGCCAGCACCAATACAGTGGCGCGCGAAATATTAGTCTTCAAATGTTTCCCCCAAATGTGCGCCGAAAGCGGTTGTGACGACTTCGGCAGCGATCTTTGACGGGCTGGTCAGGCTCGTCATGCGCCCATCACGTTGGGATGCGACAGGGATTTTTACATGACAAGAAACAGCAGGTCAAGGTCACAAACGGATTACCGGAAGTTCAGATTCCGGCAATCTCATTGAAGCTTCAACTGTTTCACTGAAGGGGCGCGGGAAGCGCGAGGCGCTACGGCGGGGCGTCCCCCGGGCTCGGGCCCACGGGAGCGCCTGGATGCTGGCCCGCCTTCCGTGCGGGCCAGCTCCTCCCGCATGGAGTCACGCTGCAGGCGCAGATAGACGCCGACGGTCTCGCTCTCGGCGATCCGTTCCTCGAGAAACGCGAGGATCACTCGGAGTCGCGGTACATCAGACGGCAGCTCGGTCATGACTCACCGTCGCCGCGCGCGATGGAGCGGAGATCGTCGGTGAACGGTCACATGTCCAAATTCAAGCATTTGTTCGATTATTGACCATCATGAAGGCCCTTGCCGCGTCGGACTTAGCGGGTTGGCGTGTGTCTGAGGGGGCGGGGCATGGCCGACCCGGCCCAAGCGGCCAGCCGACAGTAAGGAGGCTTCATGGCGATGCCTGAGATCCCTACCGAGCCCGAGCCTAGTGACCCACGCAGAAGGGTCAACCCCGGTGCGATCGCGGCCATCTTGGTTGGCGTTGGCACCTTGCTCACCGGGACCTGCGTGGGCGGTACGCACAACGGGCAGATAGTCGACTAAACCCCCACAAGGCGCCCCGCAGCCACGCGCTGCGGGGCGCTCCCGCGCGAGCGTAGCCGGGAGAGTCGCAGGACTGTGCCGACCCGTCGGGCACACCAGGTCCGAGTCGGCCCGGAAGTCCGCGGCGGGCGGGGAGCACCCGAACGCCGTCGCGCGCGAGCGCAATGGGTGGTCTCTTCGTTCTAGGTGTGCTGTCCGACGGGTCGTGTCACCGACCCCGCACCCGCCGGCACTGTCACCCGAATGGCGCACCACGACGTGCCACTCATACGGGTGAAGATCAAGCTGGCTAGTGCCCCAACCGAGGCAATCCGTGAAAGGGGAACCAAATGGGCATTCGACGAATCCTCGCCGCCGTCTTCGCCACGGCAGCCCTCGCCGGACTCGGCCTCACAGGCGCCGCCACCGCCACCGCCACCACCGCACAGGGTGCGCCAACCTACGTCACCCCTTCTCAGGTCACCCCTGATCAGTGCAGGGAGGGCGGCGGAACGGTAGAGGGCTTCGGCTGCGTGGGCGGTGCGGACGACGGCAGGCTCATCGTCGACTAAACCCCACAAGGCGCCCCGCAGCCACGCGCCACGCGCCGCGGGGCGCTCCCGCGCGAGCGCAGCCGGGAGAGTCGCAGGGACTGTGCCGACCCGTCGGGCACGCTCAGACGTGGCCCGTCTACCCTGCCCGCGCGGGACAGGAGGACGCGGAGACACGGGTCGAACTGCCTGTTCAGAAGGGCTGACAAAGGGCCCAACACGAACCTCCACGCACGTCCCCGTACGGTCGGGCGGACAGTTGGAAAGCGTGTTGGACATCCCCAGATGGACCGGGTTGGCGCCTCTGTGGGCCATGTGTGGGCCAGCTGCGGCCCTCTCGCTACATACCACGTCGTTTCTGCAGGTCACCGGTCCCAGAGGTAGTGCAACCGCGACGCTCTTGAAAACCGTCGTGGCGCGAGTCACCGTGGGTTCAAATCCCACACCCACCGCGCAGGTGAACGGCCTCTGACCAGGTGAGACGGTCAGGGGCCGTTACGTCGAATGGTGCCTGCTCGGCACCGTGATTCCCCGCGGTTCCCCGCACGATCGGGCACGGATGGGGCACGGCCACGCGTGTCGACGGGTGGGCCACTTACATCAGAAGCCGAAGAAGTGAAGGGAGACGGTGGGCGCTGCACCCTTGTGGTTGCTGGGCCGCACCATCTGGTAGTCGAAGAACACACCGGACAACGGTGCCGATTTGGCGTTGCGCACAATGGTGTACGTGACCAGGTTCTGGCCTGCCCTCGTGGAGATCGGTTCGTTGGACGAATTGCCCGAACCGGTTATCTCGCCATACGTGCAGGTCGGCTTGGAACTGACGGGAGCCGCCGTTGCTGCCTGAACCGTGACGGGAGGCATGGTCAGCACGCTCACCCCTGCGGCCACGGCTGCGAGCCCCACCTGAAAAGCCTCATGATCCCTCCGCTTCACGCCGTGCCATCACGAGCGTGAGCAGATCGTATGACTGTCAACTATGACTCCAGGTAAAGAATCTGATTGGCCGTCATCAAGAGGCGCACACGCCCCCGGAAAGTCCTCCGGTGCCAGGAGTAGTTGCCGGTCAGGGCATCAAGGGTGCTGGGTCGACAACGCTGGCGGGGGGTTGGGCTGTGCGCAGGAGCGTTCACCGGCGTTCCCGTCTCGCGTGTTGCACGTCTGTGACGCCGGACGGACGATTCGGGGATCAGGGGCTGCCAGATTTGTGCCAGCATCAGCCGACGTTCCTGGGGGAAGCCCGTCATGTCCACGCGCATCCGGCACACCGTTGCCGCCGTCGCCGTTGCCGCCGCCGTCACCGGCACCACGCTGCTCGGCGTCTCCGTCTCCGCAAACGCCGCCACCAGCGGGGCGCACGGCGCCCTGACCATCAGCAACGGCACCAAGTACGTACTCGTCAACGGCCGCCGGGTGAACTTCGGGGTGCCCGTCCGCGACCTCGCCTGGGCGCCGAACGGCAACAAGGCGGCCTTCGTCGACGGCTCGGGGAACCTGGACGTGGCCAACCCCGACGGCAGCGGGCGCGTCGTCGTCGCCAGAAACCCCGGCAACCAGAACTGGTCCCACCCGACCTGGCAGGTGCGGGCCACCGACACCCGCAACGGCATCCCCGGCGTGGACAACCTCATCTTCGCCGCCCGCGTCAAGGGCGTGTCCCGGCTGGAATACGTCTCCGCCAAGGCCGTCCACGGCACGCCCAAGACGCTGTCCCTGATCGGCGAACCCGGCCCGGGCGAGGCGCCGTTGCCGCAGACCGGCAACGTGTGGCCGAACGGCGGCGGCAAGTACGGCACGTCGGTCTACGCGAACGTCCACACGGGTGACGTCTACATCCGCGACGACTACATCCGCCAGCAGGGCGGCGCGCTCACCAAGGGCTACGAGCCCGCCCTGTCGCCCAGCGGGGACGAGGTCGTGTTCGTGCGCTCCGTCGCCGGCCACGACCACGTCTTCGTGGAGAGCCTGACCCACAACAGCGCTGCCAAGGACCTCACCCCGCACGCCACCACCGACTACACCGAGCCGGCCTGGTCCCCCAACGGCGCCACTCTCGCCGTGCGGACCCCGAACGGCATCGTGACGATCCCGGCGAGCGGCAAGGGCCGCCCGTCCAAGGTCACCTCGGCGGTCGGCCTGCCCGCCTACCGTCCCTGATCCCCGTCCGCTGCGGAACCGGGCCGGGCCCGTCCGGAGCGCGACGTCATGTCGTCGCCGACCGGGCGAGGTCGGCCCGCAGTTCGTCCAGGTGCGCGTCCGCGGTGTCGTGCGGCAGGAACTCGATCACGTCAAGGAAGCGGAACAGCACCTGGCTGTCGGTGACTGCGAACTCGTACTCCGCGAACCCCACCACCGCGCCCATCGAACCCCTGACGGCGCCCTTGACGACATGCGCGTTCATCTCGTCCGGCTGCTGTGCCGTCAGACCGCGCCGGGCGTTGGGCCGGGCCAGGTAGGGGCACACCATCGAGGCGTACAGCATGCACGCACGGTGCCCCGGGCCCTCCCAGGTCGGCGCGAGATTGCGGTACGGGCGTCCGGCGGCCAGCGCCTCGCCGATCGCGGCGCTCTCCGCTGCGCCCACCACCCTCCACACCGGCCCGCCCGGCATGGGTTCGTTGCACACCGAGCACAGCCGCTTGCGGGCGCACTCGGCGCTGCGCGCGTAGTCGGTGAGCGCGAACTGCGGCGACTCCCCCTCCCACGGCGTGATGGCGGGGACGGGATAGCCGCGGGTGTCGCGGGGCCGCGCCGCGACAGTCGGCGGCATGGGAACGGTCTCGAAGCGCACGTCCCATGCCTACCAGGCATTCCGGCCCGCGCACCACCGCCCGGCTTTGATCCACGGCCGGCCGGCCGGCAGAGCAGCGGACTCCTGGCTCAGCGGGCACGATCACGGGCCAGGGGCACGTAGCGGGCGCGACGGCGATGACGACGGCTTGGCGGGCGTGCCTGCACGTGTCTGACCTGCGGCCCAGGGAAGAGGGCTGTCGCCCTCGCGTCAGGCACCTGTTGCGCGCCGCTGTCCCGTCATCCGTCACCTGTTGCGCGCCGCTGTCCCCGTCATCCGTGCCGCCGACGCGATCGTCGAGCGGGCCTCTCGCCGGGTGAGGCCGGTGCGGATCGCCGCGTCGACCAGGGCCGGGGTGAGCTCGGGGCCGATGCCGTTCTCGTACGCCCGGCAGGCGGCCCAGAAGAGACGGGTGTTGCGCTGACCCTGATGTGCGGCCAGGACGAACTGGACCAGGCCCTGGCCGTGCCGCCCGGTCGACGAGGGCGTGGGGTGCCGGGTGCGCGGCGGGGGCGTGAGGAGGCGCAGCAGGGCGGGCGGACAGGGCGCGGGCGCCAGGTGCGCGGTGCCCGGCGCCGTACCGTACGTGCCGTGCTCGGTGCGTGAGCCAGGGCCGACCAGATAGCCGCCGGCGCCCCGGACGTCGATGCCGGGGGCCAGACGGCTCGCCGAGTTGGGGACGACGACGTCCGGTGGCCCGCTCAGCCACAGGTGGCGGCCGCCGCTCGGGGTCAGGACGACCACCGTCTCCGGGATGGTGAACAGATGGCGCAGCGCCAGTTCGCGCAGGGCGGCCGAGGAGTCGGTGCCGGACTTGGTGTCGAGGTCGATGCCGATCAGATGGTGAGGGTGAAGTCCGCAGGCGATGCCGTAGCCGGTGGCCCAGGGCGCGGCGGCGAACAGCGCGCGGATGCGGCGGGGGTCGGTCGTGGCGTCGTAGACCCCGTGGCCGAAGCGGCCGCACTCGCCGTGGCACACGGAGGCCGTCGGATCGGGGTCGTCACGGTGGGGGGAGCGCAGGGCGGGCAGCTTCGCCCGGGACAGCGGGATCACCGCCAGTCCGCGTTCCGCGGCGGACAGGGCATGGGCCAGGGCCAGGGTGGTGGCCTTCCGGTCGATGGTGGCCATGGCTCTATGTTCGTACGTATGTTCGAAAAAAGAAAGGGGGGTCGGTGTCCGGCCGGCTTCGCCGGGGTGGCCTCCATCTCCGACGGGTCGGTCTCAGTCCTTCGGGCGTACGGAATCCGGCGGCCTCGGCGTTCGCCGTCGCGGCGCCCGGCGGGGAAGGGTCGCGAAAAGGGTTTATCGACCACTTCTCACGCTTAGGGGCGAATCACTGCTTCCGGGGAGATTCGCCGAGGGTGCGGTGGGCAACTCTGGAGGCGCGACGTCGTACATCGTCCGAGGCGGTCGGCCAACTGCCTTGGCAAAGCCGTACTTCGCGTACGCATCGGCACCCGTCCGGCGCGTACAGGGTTCTGGAGGAAATACATGGCAAGCATCCGTACCGCCCGCGTCCTCGCCGCCGTCGCGGCGCTCCCCCTCGCCGCCGCCCTCTTCACGGGCGTCGCCTCGGCGGACAACGGGGCCCTCGCGGACGACGGATCGAACGCGGCGGCGGCGAGCATCGTCGGCAGCGGCGTCGGCCACGACAACAACGGCAACTCGTCCACCACACAGCAACAAGCGGTCGGCACCGGTGCCTCGAACCAGAGCAACACGGCCCAGGTGAACCACTCCGCCTTCACGTCCATCAACCAGCGGAGCCAGACCGTGCTCATCCACTTCACCCGTCTGTGGTGAGCGGGGGACCGGCGCGCCGTCGCCGGTCCTGATTTCGTCTGTGTGCTTTCAGGGGTCATCACGCGTCCGCGCGGCGGTACTTCGGTGCCGCCGCGCGGGCGTTTTTCGATATCCACGCGCGCGTGCCCGTTCGCCTGGCCGGCATGCCCGTCCACCTTGACAGTCGACGATAACTGACGGACAGTCAGAAAGTCTTGCTCCGGGATCCATCCGGGATGCTTCGGAATGCGCCGGGATGCGCCGGGATGCTCCAGGAGAGGGGGAGCCGATGGACGACGCGGGCGGGGGTGCGTTCGCCGCACGGCTGAAGGCGTACGAGGGCCGGCCGGCCGCGGTCGCGGGCGTCGGCAAGGACCGCGTCAACGCGCCCATGATCCGGCACTGGTGCGAGGCGATGGGCGACACCAACGCCGCATACACCGGCCCGGACGCCATCGCCCCGCCCACCATGCTCCAGGCGTGGACGATGGGCGGGCTCAGCGGGCACACGGGACGCACGGGGGCGTACGACGAGCTGCTCGGACTGCTCGACGAGGCCGGTTGCACGTCGGTCGTCGCCACGGACTGCGAACAGGAGTATCTGCGCCTGCTGCGGCTCGGCGACGAGGTCACCTTCGACGCGGTGATCGAGTCGGTCTCCGACCGGAAGCGGACGAGACTCGGCGCCGGTTACTTCGTGACGACGCGGATGGACGTACGGGTGGACGGGGAGCGGGTGGGGACCCACCGGTTCCGCATCCTCAAGTACGCACCGGCGCGGCACACGCCCACGAAGGACGCGCTGACGAAGGACGCGCTGACGAAGAACGCGCTGACGAAGGACGCGTCCACGCAGCGCACGCCCGCCCCCGACCGACCCGCCCACCGAAGGCCGCGCCCAGTGATCAACCGGGACAACGCCGGGTTCTGGGAGGGCGTGGCCCGGCACCGGCTGCTGATCCAGCGGTGCACCGGCTGCGACACCCTCCGCTTCCCCTGGCTGCCGGGGTGCAGCGCGTGCGGATCCCCCGAGTGGGACACGGTCGAGGCGGCCGGGGCCGGGACGGTCCACTCGTACGTGGTCATGCACCATCCGCCCTTCCCGGCCTTCTCCCCTCCCTACGCGGTCGGCCTGATCGAACTGGCGGAGGGCGTGCGGATCGTCAGCAATGTGATCGGGGTGCCGTACGACAAGGTGCGGATCGGTGTGCCGGTCCGCCTGGAATTCGTCCGGTACGACGACGAGTTGGAGCTCCCGGTGTTCCGGGCCCAGGACGGAACGGGGCTGATCTCCGCCATGGACAGCGAGCTCGAACCGGACGCGCAGCTTCGGCCGGGAACGCGGCTGCCACCGCTCACGATCGGGATCACGTGCACGCTGATCGTGGCCGGGGCGATCGCCTCCCGTGACTACCAGGACGTGCACCACGACGCGGAGCTGGCCCGCCAGAAGGGCTCCCCCGACGTCTTCATGAACATCCTGACCACGAACGGCCTGGTCGGGCGGTATGTCACGGACCACTTCGGTCCGGCGGCGGTGCTGCGCAGGGTCGCCGTCCGGCTCGGCGCGCCCAATTATCCGGGGGACACCATGGTGCTGACCGGCACGGTCGAGGAGGTCGACGGGGACACCGCGACGGTGCGGGTGGTCGGGGACAACGGCATCGGCCGGCATGTCACCGGCACGGTCATCGTCACCGTCCCGGGCGGGGGCGCCCGATGAGCGTACGGACGAGGGACGCCCTCGGCGGACGGGCGGCGGTCGTCGGGATCGGCGCGACCGAGTTCTCCAAGGACTCCGGCCGCAGCGAGCTACGGCTGGCGGTGGAGGCGGTACGGGCCGCGCTGGACGACGCGGGGCTGTCGCCCGCGGACGTCGACGGCATGGTCACGTTCACGATGGACACCAGTCCCGAGATCACCGTGGCCCAGGCGGCCGGGATCGGAGAGCTGTCCTTCTTCTCGCGGATCCACTACGGGGGCGGCGCCGCGTGCGCGACGGTCCAGCAGGCCGCGCTCGCGGTGGCGACCGGGGTGGCCGAGGTCGTGGTCTGCTACCGCGCGTTCAACGAACGCTCGGGCCGTCGCTTCGGCGCCGGGGTGCAGCACCGGGAGCCGTCGGCGGAGGGGGCGGCGCTGGGCTGGTCGCTGCCGTTCGGGCTGCTCACCCCGGCGTCCTGGGTGGCGATGGCGGCCCAGCGCTACCTGTACGTCCACGGGCTGACCCCGGAGGCGTTCGGCGAGGTGGTCGTGGTGGACCGCCGCCACGCGGCGACGAACCCGGCGGCGTACTTCCACGGCCGCCCCATCACCCTCGCCGACCACGCGGCCTCCCGCTGGATCGTGGAGCCGCTGCGGCTGCTCGACTGCTGCCAGGAGACGGACGGCGGTCAGGCGCTGGTGGTCACCTCCGTCGAGCGGGCGCGCGACCTGCCGCACCCGCCCGCGGTGATCACGGCCGCCGCGCAGGGCGCGGGCCGCGCCCAGGAGCAGATGACGAGCTTCTACCGGGACGACCTGACCGGGCTGCCGGAGATGGGCGTGGTGGCCCGACAGCTGTGGCGGACGTCGGACCTGGGGCCCGCGGACATCGACGTGGCCATTCTCTACGACCACTTCACGCCGTTCGTGCTGATGCAGCTGGAGGAGTTCGGGTTCTGCGCACCGGGCGCGGCGGCGGACTTCGTGGCATCGGGGACGCTGCCGCTCAACACCCATGGGGGGCAGCTGGGAGAGGCGTATCTGCACGGGATGAACGGCATCGCGGAGGCCGTGCGCCAGCTGCGCGGCACCGCGGTGAACCAGATCCCCGGCGCCGCCCGCACCCTGGTCACCGCGGGCACCGGTGTCCCCACCTCCGGTCTGATCCTGGCGGCGGACGGCTGAGGCGTCCCTCAGGGGGGAACCCTCAGACGGGGGTACCGGCTCGTCCACCTTCAGGAGGTGTGGATGACCCCCCGCATACAACCTGAGGGGGAGACGGCTTCGGGACCTGCGGCCGATCCGCCGCACGGGGTGTCGAACCTAGCGTGGAGCCATGACCACACCCGTCTGCACCAGCGCTCCGAACGCCGCTGCATCGGCGAGGCAGACCCTTCCCTATCCGTCGTTCTCGTCGTACGTCCAGGCACGCCAGCCGGTGCTGCTCCGTACCGCCCGGTCGCTGACCGCGAACCCGAGCGATGCGGAGGACCTGCTGCAGACCGCCCTCGCCAAGACCTATGCCGCATGGGAGCGGATCGAGGACCACCGGGCGCTCGACGGGTATGTGCGCCGCGCACTGCTCAACACGCGGACCTCGCAGTGGCGCAAGCGCAAGGTCGACGAGTTCGTCTGCGACGAGCTGCCCGAGCCGGAGGGGATGCCCGCCACGGACCCGGCCGAGGAACAGGCACTGCACGACGCAATGTGGCGGGCGATCACGAAGCTTCCGGTACGTCAGCGGGCGATGGTCGTCCTGCGGTACTACGAGGACCTGAGCGAGGCCCAGACGGCCGAGGTGCTCGGTGTCTCCGTCGGGACGGTGAAGTCCGCGGTGTCCAGGGCGCTGGGCAAGCTCCGTGAGGATCCTGAACTGGAGCCGGTGCGCTGGGCATCATGACCGGAACCTGATCGATCATGCCGGGGAGTAGTGACATACCGCGTGGTATGTGCGCAGAATCAGCGCAACCCCCCTACCACCGCGTAGGCAATGCTGCCCCGGGAGGACGCCGTGCAGAGCACGATGCAGGACGTACCGCTGCTGATCTCGAGGATCCTGACCCACGGGTCGACGGTCCACGGATCGTCTCAGGTGACCACCTGGACCGGTGAGGGTGAACCACACCGCCGTTCCTACGCCGAGATCGGCGCCCGCGCGGCTCAGTTGGCCCACGCCCTGCGTGAGGACATCGGCGTCCGGGACGACGACCGGGTCGCGACCCTCATGTGGAACAACGCCGAGCACGTCGAGGCGTACTTCGCGATCCCCTCCATGGGCGCCGTCCTGCACACCCTCAACCTGCGCCTGCCCGCAGAGCAGTTGGTGTGGATCGCCAACCACGCCGCCGACCGGGTCGTCATCGTCAACGGCTCACTGCTGCCGCTGCTCGCTCCGCTGCTGCCGCATCTGAAGACCGTCGAGCATGTGATCGTGTCCGGCCCGGGAGACCGTTCGCTGCTCGCCGAGGTCTCCGCCCAGGTGCACGAGTACGAGGACCTCCTCGCCGGCAAGCCGACCACCTACGACTGGCCGGAGCTGGACGAACGCCAGGCCGCCGCCATGTGCTACACCTCCGGCACCACCGGCGACCCCAAGGGCGTCCTCTACTCCCACCGGTCCGTCTACCTGCACTCCATGCAGTGCAACATGGCCCAGTCGCTGGGCCTGACCGACGAGGACACCGCGCTCGTCGTGGTCCCGCAGTTCCACGTCAACGCCTGGGGCCTGCCGCACGCCACCTTCATGACCGGCGTCCACCTGCTCATGCCGGACCGCTTCCTGCAGCCTGGGCCACTTGCCGAGATGATCGAGAAGGAGCGGCCGACCTACGCCGCCGCCGTCCCCACCATCTGGCAGGGCCTGCTCGCCGAGCTGACCGCCCGGCCCCGGGATGTCGCCTCCCTCGCCCATGTCACCATCGGCGGCTCGGCCTGTCCGCCCTCGCTCATGACGGCCTTCGACAAGCTCGGCATGCGTGTCATCCACGCCTGGGGCATGACCGAGACCTCCCCGCTCGGCACGGTGGCCCGGCCGCCCGCCCATGTGCTGGGCACGGAGGCGGAGTTCGCCTACCGGCTTACCCAGGGGCGCTTCCCGGCCGGCGTCGAGGCCCGCCTCACCGGCCCCGGCGGGGAGCGGCTCCCCTGGGACGGCGAGTCCGCGGGCGAGTTGGAGGTGCGCGGACCGTGGATCGCGGGCGCGTACTACAACGGCCCCGACGCCGAGCCCCTGCGTCCCGACGACAAGTTCAGCGAGGACGGCTGGCTCAAGACCGGGGACGTCGGCACCATCGACCGCGACGGCTACCTCACCCTCACCGACCGGGCCAAGGACGTCATCAAGTCCGGCGGCGAGTGGATCTCCTCGGTCGACCTGGAGAACGCGCTGATGTCCCACCCGGATGTCACCGAGGCCACCGTGGTCGCCGTGCCCGACGACAAGTGGGGTGAGCGTCCGCTGGCGATCGTCGTGCTACAGGAGGGGTCCACCGCGGACTTCACCACCCTGCGGACCTTCCTCGCCGAGGAGGCGAGGATCGCCAAGTGGCAGCTCCCGGAGCGCTGGACGATCCTCGGGACCGTGCCCAAGACGAGTGTCGGCAAGTTCGACAAGAAGCTGCTGCGTCGGCAGTACGCGGCGGGCGAGCTGGACGTCACGCACATCTAGGGCCGCACGCAGGCCCGTTGGATGTGCGTGTGGGGCGCTGTTTCACGTGAAACAGCGCCCCACGCGACGTATGAGCCGTTAAGTCCCCTTCGGAATGCCTTAGTTGGTGCCGATTCGCGCCAGCAGATCCACGATCCGGTCCTGCACCCCGGGGCTCGTCGAGCGCTCCGCCAGGAACAGGACGGTCTCACCCGAAACCAGCCGGGGCAGCTCGGCCTGGTCCACGGCCGCGGTGTAGACGACGAGCGGGGTGCGGTTGAGCAGGTTGTTCGCGCGCAGCCAGTCGACCACCCCGGCCTGCCGGCGGTGCATCTGCATCAAGTCCATCACCACGAGATTCGGCCGCATCTGCGCCGCCAGAGTGACCGCGTCCGCGTCCGACGCGGCCCGCGCGACCTGCATGCCCCGCCGTTCCAGGGTCGCCGTCATGGCCAGCGCGATCTCCGCGTGCTCCTCGATGAGCAGTACCCGCGGCGGGTGCTGCTCGGAGTCGCGCGGGGCGAGGGCCTTCAGGAGCACGGCCGGGTCGGCGCCGTACGCCGCCTCACGCGTCGCCTGCCCGAGCCCCGCCGTGACGAGCACGGGGACCTCGGCGGCCACCGCCGCCTGACGCAGGGACTGGAGCGCGGTCCGTGTGATCGGGCCGGTGAGCGGGTCGACGAAGAGCGCGGCCGGGAAGGCGGCGATCTGCGCGTCGACCTCCTCACGGGAGTTGACGATGACGGGCCGGTAGCCGCGGTCGCTCAGCGCCTGCTGAGTCGTCACGTCCGGCGCGGGCCACACGAGCAGCCGACGCGGGTTGTCGAGCGGCTCCGGGGGCAGCTCGTCGTCCATCGGCCGTGACTGGGGCTGGTCGGCGATCTCCACGGCGCCACCGGGACCGTCCAGCGGCTCGGGCCCCTCGGCGGCGTTCACGTCCGGAGCCCCTATGGCGTACGACCGCCCGTTGCCCTCGGTGGTGCCGGCCAGGCGCGACTGCCCGGCCAGGGAGGGCTGCGGCGGGAGCGGAGCCGTGGCGGACTGGGGGTGCGGACGCGCCGCCGTCTCCGGGCGCTCGCCCGCGGGGTCCGGAGGCGTGCCGAGCTTGCGACGACGTCCGGAACCGTTCGACGCGTGCGGCGGCGGCGTGGACGACTGGGGGCGGGGCTGGGCCGGCGGCTGGGCCGTCCCCTGACGCGCGAAGGGCACGCCCTGTCCGAGCGTCCGCACGCTGATCGCCCGGCCCTGCGTCGAGTTGGAGTCCATGGACGCGGCGGCCTCGGCCGGCAGCGGCTGGGCGGCCCGCGGCTGGGCGGCGCGCTCCGGAGGCAGCGGCGTACCCGCCGACGGCGTGGGCTGCGGCAGCGGGATCCCGGCCCCGGCCCCGGAGGTCTCACCCGAGCCGGACCAGGTCCGCGGGGGCACCGGGGTCGCGGGCGTGGCCTGGGCGGGCAGCACCGGCTCCGCCTGTGCCGCGGGCCGCGGAGCGACGGAAGGCTGACCGGGGACGGGCTGACCGACTGCGGGGGCCGGCCGACCCGCGACGGCGGGCAGGCGCTGGTCAGCGGCGCCGGACCTGTCTGCTCCCGCCTGGACCGGAAGGGGTTGTCCCGGGAGCTCCGGTGCGGTCCGCGCCGGAAGCCCCTGCGGGGGCACGGCCGACGGAGGCGCCCCGGGCAGGCCGGGCACCGGGACGGGCTGGGGGACCTCGGGTGCGGGGCCGCCCTGTGCCGGCACACCTTGGGCGGGCACGGTTCCTGCGGCGTCCGGCTGCTGCCCGGGTGCGGCGGCCGGACGGGCGCGGCGGCGGCCCGTGGGCGCGGCGACCGGGTGCGGCTGCGGCGGGGTGTGGTCGTTGGCCGTGTCGTGCGCCACCGCGTCATGGCGGCTGTCGTCCGCAGGGCCGGGAGCGGGAACGAGGGCGGCAGGGGCGGGCTGCTCCGGAGTGCGGTCCGCCTCAGCCGGCGGCAGTGCGAACACGGGCCGGGGACCGGAATCCGCGGCGGCGGCCCGCTCGTTCGCGGCGGCCAGCGCACGCCGACGGCGTCCGGCCGGTGTGTCCGCGGCACCGGAGTCCTGGGGGGACGACGTATCGGGGGCCGCAGGCAGCGCCGGTGGCAGTGCCTGCGGCTCGCTGTCCCGGCGGGCGCGACGGCCGGTGGGCACCGGCACCCCCTGCGGCGGTACGGCCTCGCCCAGTCCGCTGGCCGACGCGGGGGTTCCGGCGGCATGCTCCGCCGCGGTCACCACCGCGCCCTCGGACACGCCCTCGGCGGGGCTCGGCCGCCCGCGCCGCCGTCCCGTGCCACCGGAGGCCGGGGCGTCCACCGCGTTCTCGCTCTCGGGGGTCCCTGCCGGAGCCGGCGCCTCGGCCGCCTCCTCCGCCGCACGCCGCCTGCGCCGCCCGGTGGGCGCCGCAGCCGGCTCGGCGGACGGGGCCGACGCGGCGCCGACCTCGCTCTCCAGGAACGCGTCCACGGACGACCGGCGGGCCCGCCGCCGGCCGCCGCTCTGCTGGGCGGGCTGCTGCTCCGGCTGCGCGCTCTCGCCGCCGGGTTCCACCACGGCGATCGCCATCGACGGAGGCGCGACCGTGCCGGCGCCGCCGCCGAGCGGCACCTCGAGCACATACGCGCTGCCGCTCATCCCCGGCACCTCGTGCGTCTGCAGCACACCGCCGTGCGCGCGCACGATCCCGGCGACGATCGGCTGGTGCACCGGGTCTCCCCCGGCGTACGGGCCGCGCACCTCGATGCGTACGACCTCGCCGCGCTGCGCGGCCGCCACGACGACGGTGTTGTCCAGGTAACCGCCCGCCGAGACGGGCGCGTTGCCCGTGGCGTCGACACCCGTCACGTCCGCGACGAGATGCGCGAGCGCCTGGGCGAGCCGCCGGGGATCGACCTCGGCCTCGATGGGCGGGGCGTGGACGGCGAACTGCACCCGTCCGGGCCCGATCAGTTCGACGGCGCCGTCGACACCGGCGGCGACGACCGCGTCGAGCATGACGGTCGCCCGTACGAGCTGGTCGTCGCCCGCGTCCAGCTGCTGGTAGCCGAGCACGTTGTCGACGAGCGTGGTGATCCGCGAGTAGCCGGCCGCGAGGTGGTGGAGCACCTGGTTGGCCTCGGGCCACAGCTGTCCGGCGTCGTCCGCGGCGAGCTTGGCCAGCTCGCCGCGCAGTTCGTCGAGGGGGCCGCGCAGCGACTGGCCGAGCACGGCGAGCAGTTGGTCGTGCCGGGCGCTCAGGGCCTCGAAGCGGTCCTTCTCGCGCTCGCCGAGCGCGGCGTAGCGCTCCTCACCGGCCGCGATCTCCTCCGCGTGCCGCTCGCGCACCTCGGCGAGCTCGGCGGAGTGCTCCTCGCGCAGCCGCGCGAGCTCCTCCTCGTGCTCCTTGGTGATCCGCTCCAGCTCCTGCTGGTGCTGCTGGTCCGCCTCCTCCTTCTCCGCGGCGAGCGCGTCGAAGGGGCGCCGGTCGGTGAACGTCATCACGGCGCCGACGATCTGGTCGCCGTCGCGCACCGGCGAGGTCGTCAGGTCGACCGGCACCTTGCCCCCGGACTTCGACCACAGCACCTGCCCGCGCACCCGGTGCTTGCGCCCGGAGCGCAGGGTGTCGTGCAGCGGCGACTCCGTGTACGGGAAGGGGCCACCGTCCTCCCGCGAGTGCAGGACGAGGGTGTGCAGCTCCTTGCCGCCCAGGTCGCTGGCCCGGTATCCGAGGATCTGGGCGGCTGCGGGGTTGACGAGCACGATCCGCCCGTCGGTGTCCGTGCCCACCACGCCCTCGGCCGCAGCCCGCAGGATCATCTCGGTCTGCCGCTGGGAGCGGGCGAGTTCGGCCTCGGTGTCGACGGTGCCGGACAGATCGCGGACGACGAGCATGAGCAGCTCGTCGCCGGTGTAGCCGTAGCCGTCGTAGGCCTGCCGGCCGTCCTCCAGGTTGGCGCTCGTGACCTCGACGGGGAACTCGCTCCCGTCCGTGCGCCGCGCGATCATCCGCGTCGGCTTGGTGCGTCCGCGTGTGTCCGTGGAGTCGGGGCGCCGCATGGACCCGGGGATCAGCCGCGAGTCGAACTCCGGCAGCAGGTCGAGCAGCCCGCGTCCGACCAGGGCGGTGCCGGGCGTCTCGAAGGCCTCCAGGGCGATGGTGTTGGCGTTGACGACCGTCCCGTTGGCGTTGACCAGCACCAATGCGTCGGGAAGCGCGTCCAGTATGGCAGCGAGGCGAGCAGCCCCTCGGGATGGCCTGCTGCTCACGAGACGCTTCCTCCCTGTTACCGCACCTTGCCGACCGCGGAGGCCATCTTGCCAACCGGCCCGCAGCGTGTCACGCGAGGGAGTCTACGGGCACCGGCCCGGCGTGCGGCGCCGGATGAGAGGGAGGTCGCACGCGGAAGTGACGCAGAAGCTGTGACCGCGCAGGTCGTCGCGGAACCCCCCCCGAGATCAGCTCGGACGCGTCCCGGCGTCGGCGGTGGCCGGGTGGTGCTCGTCCCGCGCACGCACCACCGGCAGCAGCGGCACGAGGTTGTCCCAGCGGGCCACCTGACAGCCGTCGCGGCGGTCGTAGCGCGCGTCGACCGGCCGGCCGGCCCAGGTCCCGGAGATACGCGCGGTGGCCGGGCCGCCGTACTGCATCGTGCACAGGGCGCGCGGCGGCACCGGGGCGAAGGGGTCGCGGCCCCAGACGGTGCGCCGGTCGAGCGCGGCGCACGCGGCGGCGGGGCTCGGGTGAGTGCCGTGCGACGGGTGGCAGCGCAGCACATACGTCCCGTCGGCGCGCCCGGCGTTCCGGACGGTGATCACGAGCTGGTCGCCGCGGGGCAGGGGCGGGGTGCCGTGGGCGTTCGCCGGTGCGGGCGCCGCCACGGCGGCGAGGACGGCGACGGCCCCGAGGAGCACGGCGCGCGAGGAGAACTGGAGCATGCCCTGACTAACGGTGGCGGAGCGGGACGGTTTCGGATGTGACCCGAGTGGCGGAGGTGGCTGCCGTGGCGAACCGGAAAGCACCTCGACGGTGATCGCGAGGACGCCCGGCCGGGAGATCCACTTGGGGAGATCCACGGAAAAGCCGGGCGGAACGGTCATGAACCGCCCCTCGCCGTCCCCCCGGTGCCACCTTCGACGGATCCCGCCCCGGATCAGCGGCCCTGTGCTTTGCCCCGTGGCCTTCCTGCCTAGTACCGTGGGGGGCGATTGGTGACAGCCCACTCGGCTGTGTCATCATCTGCACGCACCATTCGCGCTCGCGCGGATGGTTGTGCTGGAGGCGTCGCCTAGTCCGGTCTATGGCGCCGCACTGCTAATGCGGTTTGGGCCTTAAAGCCCATCGAGGGTTCAAATCCCTCCGCCTCCGCACCTCATCCCGAAGCCCCGGTCCCCGCGACCGGGGCTTCGGCGTTCCCGGGCCCGGGGCTTCGGTGCCCCCGCGGCTCACCGCCTCCCCACTCACCCGCAGGGTGTTTTCGCAGGTCACAAGGGGTGTGCCTAATGGATTTCACATGGCGGCGGCAGTCATGTAATGTTCTTCCTGTCGCCGCGAGCGGGCCGGAAGGGCCGGGAGCGAAGACAAAAAACAAAAAACAAGCACTCGTAGCTTAACGGATAGAGCATCTGACTACGGATCAGAAGGTTGCAGGTTCGAATCCTGCCGAGTGCGCACAGGTCAAAGGCCCCTTGGGATGATCCCAAGGGGCCTTTGACATCAACCGCTGACATCAACGCGGCCCGAAGTGCCGACTACTCCTCGGCGCGCGGCTCCTGCTCGCCGTCTGATTCCTCCTCCAACTCGTCGAGTCCGAGGGCATCGTCCATCCGGTCGGCGGCGGCCTTGAGTGTCGTGCTCATGACGTGAGCGTAGGTGTCGAGCGTCATCGTGATCGTGCTGTGCCCGAGGGTTTCCATGATCGTGCGAGCGTCCACGCCCTGCGCGAGCAGGAGTGAGGCGCACGTGTGTCGGAGGTCGTGCACGCGCACGCGTCGTACGCCGGCGTCCCGACACAGGATGGTGAGCATCCGGTTCAGGCTGCGGGGGTCCGTGACGCGGCCGGTCGGCGTGGTGAAGATCAGCCCGTCGGGCTGCCCCGGGGCGGGCCGCCACTTCTTCCCCGCGACCATGCGTTCCCGTTCCTGCTGGGCTCGGTGGTGAGTGAGTGCCTGGATGCAGCGCTTCGGGAGGGACACCGTACGGATGGAGCGCATCGTCTTGGGGCTGCCGAAGATCAGCTCACGTCGGATGCGTTGCACGTTCCGCCGGACGCGAAGCTGACCGTTCGGCAGGTCGACGTCTGCCCACGTGAGGGCGAGCGCCTCGCCCCGCCGCAGGCCCGTGGACACGAGCAGCAGCCACAGGGCGTTGAGGCGGTGGGACCGGGCGGTCTTGAGCATGAGACGTGCCTCTGCGGCGTCTAGCGGACGCACCTCCTTGCGGGCGACGGTGGGGGTTTCCACGATCCGCGCGACGTTCCGGGCGATCAGCTCTTCCCGGATCGCCTGCTGAAGCGAGGACCGGAGGACGGCGTGGATGTACTGGACGGTCCGGGCGGACGGGCGACGGTTGCAGCAGCGGCCCACGGCGCAGCACGAACGCTTGCCCTCGGGGCGCTCCTGGTCTGCACCGCGTAGGCAGCAGAGGCAGGAGTCCTTGAACTCCGCCAGGAATCGGCGCACGTCCGCCGGCGACAACCGGTTGAGCCGCTTCTTACCGAGGGCGGGGCGGATGTACAGGCGGGTCAGACCCTCGTAGCTGTTCAGCGTGGACGGCTTGAGCCGTGCCGGTGCGATGGTGGCGAGCCAGTAGGTCAGGTAGTCGCCGAACGCCATGGTGGACTCTGCGGCCGGGATGCCGTGGCGGGTCTTCTCCTGCAACTCCGTGAGCTTGTCAGCCACTTCCTTGCGGGTTTTGCCGTAGACGAACTTCCGGGTGCGGGTGCCGTCGGGGCGGTAGACGTAGGCGGCGGCGTGATACCGGCCGTCCGCGCGCTTGCTGATCGTTCCTTCACCGTTGGCGCGCTTGGCCATCAGTCGCTCTCCTCAATGCGGTTGCGCATGTACTGGCGTACGGCGTCGACCGGGACGCGGCGGGCGCGGCCGGACGTGAAGCTTTCGAGCTGTTTCGAGCGAATGAGGTCGTAGACCTTGCTGCGGCTGAGGCGCAGGGCGGACATGACCTCGGGGACCTTGAGCGCCTCGTGGCTCGGGGGCATGGCGGTGGTCATGCGGGGACTCCTCTGGGGCGGTCTGTCCGAGGTGTGGATTTCTGCGTCACAGCGTCACCTGCGTCACGCAGGTTTCTGACCTGCGGGTTTGAGGTGACGGAGAGGGGTGGGGGTGCGTCACGCGTGACGCAGGCTGTTCGTCACGCGTGACGCAGGTGACGCGGCGTGACGCAGAGATGGGGCGTCTGCGTCACGCCTGTCTGTGCAGGTGACCGGCCGTTTTCCAAGATCGTGTGACGCTGTGACGCGGCGTTCCCCTACTTAGGAAAAAGAGGGGGTGCCTGTAGTGCTGTAGCGGCTCAGGGTGTGAAGAAGGAGCCGCTTCGCGGCGCGACCTTTGGGCGGCGCGAGCGCCGAACAGCAAGAGGAGCACGCGGGGGCGTGGTGCTCCTCTTGCTTGTACGGCCGTGGCGCCGGTCAGAACGCCTGCTGCTCGTGCGGCCGCGCGTTGAGCGTGCGGGTCATGACGATGTAGCGGCCCTCCCGGGTGCGGCCCGAATCGATGACCACGCCCCGCGCGGCGAGGGTGGGCTGAAGCCGCTTGAGCCGGTCGGAGAGCACCTTGCCCGTGGTCGGCCAGCCCTTGGGCAGGGGACGGAAGTCGTCGCCGGTGTAGACGCGGCTGAGGCAGTGCAGCCACTCCGTGGACGTCATCCGCTGCTCGGCACCTGGTTCGATGCTGGCGGCGTGCTGCAACACCGTCTGTGCCAACAGGTCCCCCTCAATGACGTCGTCGTTGAGATCGTCCAGACTGGCCCGGTAGGCAGCGAGCGCACCCAGACCGGTCGCCGCATCGAGCTGCGCGCATAGGTGAGCGAAGTCCGCCATTCGCAGGTCCGTGGGAGTCTCTGCTTCCACCGCCCGGACCTTGACCGTCAGGTCCAGGAGCGATCCGAGGATCACGGGCAGAACCTCTGCGTACTCCGTCCACAGCTCATCCTCGGTGCGCCGCACCTGGGGCCGCTCCAGCCGCAAGGGCAGCAGCCGTTCCGCCAGGTCCGGCCGGATCACGCCGACGTCGATGCCGGTCAGGAGCAGGGGCCGGCGGTAGCCGACGCGGAAGACGTCTCCGTCGGTGAACAGGGCGCGCTTGACGTTCTCGGCTCCAGTGACGATGCAGCACATGGCGTCGGAAAGGTCCGGGCTCATGTGGGAGAGGTTGTCGAGCGCGGTCACCCAGCCGGCCGCCACCGCCGCGAGCAGGTTCTCTTCGTCCTTCGGGGCGCGGCGGAGGTCGCCGGTCATGCCCTCGATGATCCGCACGAGCATCCTCCCGCCGGTCGACTTGCCCGCGCCCTGCGGGCCGGTGAGGAACGGCGCGGGGACGGGCACGGACGGCCCGAGGCATCCGACCAGCCACGCGATGGCCAGGCACTCCGTTTCGGCGGTGGCGAAGTTGCAGAGCCTAAGCAGCAGGTCGATGCCCTTGCCGTCGGTGTTCTTGACCGGCAGCGGGAGTTCGCCGGTGAGCTGGGTGCGTCGCCAGCACACCTCACGCGGGTCGGGGACGGCGATGTCCCAGCCGGTGGGGTGGATACGGACGGACTGCCCGTCGGCGCGGCCCAGGTCCAACCAGCTGGCGCCGTCGAATCCGGGTGCGACGCGGATGTGCACGGGCTGCACGTCCTCGGTGAGCGCGAGTGCTTCGATCAAGTCGAGTGCCTCCTTCAACGCGGTCCCGTTGAACACCCCGAGCCCGTCCCGGAACAGGCCGACCATGAGTTCTTGGCGGTGGCTGCCGGTGGTGCCTTGGGAGCGGATGGGGCGGGCGACGGGGTGGCCGTTGCGCTGCGCGTACACGGTGCCGTCAGCGGTGCGGAAGTACCGGAAGTGCGCTTGCGCGTAGTCGGTGATGACCTCGCGCGCGGGGTTCTTGTCGTCGTCGGCCACGGTCACAGTCCCAACGCGGTCAGGGCGTTGCTCCACGCGTCGGTGCAGTGCCGGACGGTTTCGCCCTTGGCCTGCGCGGCGGTGAACAGCCGCGTGACATGGGCGTCGGTGAGGCAGCCGCACCGGCCGTGCGTGGACAGCACGGCCAGGAACGTCTGGTACACGGTCGCGTGGACGGCGCTGCGGGCCTCGCTGATCCGCTGCACGCCCATGGCGATGCCCCGCTCCAGGTAGGTGGGCGTGCGGTGCGGGCACTCGCCCTCACGGCCCCTCAGAGGCATTGTGAGGCTCTGTGGCGTCCTACGGGCCGGGGCCGGTTCCTTTACTGCCAGCGCGCGCACCACGGCCGGGAGAGGGGCCGTGACGCCCGCGCCGTTTCCGAGCCAACGGGCGTACTGCATAAGGGACTTGATGTCGATGCCGGGTCGTACAGCGTTCGAGGACGGCATGGTTCCCCGGTAGATCCAGTGTTCGCCCCGGGTGGTGGTCACGGTCCGGGTCGCCGGGAGAGTCGCGCGGGCCCATTGGACGGCGGCGGGGTCGTCCAGGTCGACCACGGTCACGCCGGCGCCGCCGGGGTGGTAGGCCACGGCCGCCGCGTGCCGCCATGCAGTCGTCCACGCGGGGGAGGCGATGACGTGCGGGTCAGTGGTGGCGGCGGCCCAGCCGTGGCACGGCTGCGGGCAGGCGCAGGATCCGGGGGTCTTCATGTTCGGCCGGCCCCCGCAGGCGTTGTGCGCGCAGGCGGGGCAGTTCCCGAACGGCAGCTTGCCCCGGCGCAGGGGCAGCACCGGCAGGCCGTCGGCCGCGAGACGCAGAGCAGTGGGCAGATGCTCGCCGGTCGTGGCGAGCGCTCGCCGAATGGCCGTCGGTTGCGTCATTCTGGGTGACCTCCAACAGGTCTGAGAGGGCTGGTTGGGCAAGGGCGGCCCCGGTCTTTGGCGAGACGATGAGGGGCCGCCCTTGGCGTGGCTAGCCGTGGAAGTGGTTGCGCTTGAAGACGGCTTTGCGGATGTTGACCGTCGTCCCCGCGCCGTTGCGACCTGCACTGAAGACCTGCACGGCGATCCAACCGCCGAAGATGACGGCGGCGAGCACGATGAGCTGAGTGACCAGCGCGGTGAGGGCGGCGATGAACGTGGTCAGTAGGAGCAGCCCGCCGCACACCGCGAGGAACCCGACACCTCCTAGGGCGACGTTGACCGCTGCGCGGGAGACGGCCGGCTTGGCCGCGACTGGTTCCGGCTTGGCGGGCTCGATGGCGTAGCCGGTGACGACACGGCCGTCTGGGAGGACGACGCTCGCGACCGCCGGCATGCCGTGCGGCTGGACGGGAACGAGCGGCGCCGCGTACGGCGCGGCGGGGGTGATGGGGGCGGGGTAGTGGACTTCCGGGGCCCGTACGGCGGGGGCGTGGCCGGTGTGCTCGGGGTACATGCGGAATTCCTTCCGGTGTCGGTTCAGGGAGGCAGAGACACCCCCTGCCGGGGGTGCTGAGAGGGGGGTTTGAGGGGTCTGACCTGGGGTGCCTCCCTGACTCCCTGAGCGATCATTTGTGCAGGTCAGGGCCAGGGATGCGGGGCAGGGAGGTGTTCAGGGAGTTCTCCCTGCCTCCCTGACCCGTCGGCGTTGCGCTCCCTGTCATCCGTCGGCGGAAGCGGAACCCTCGGTGTCGCGGTTGGCGAGGGCGCGGGCAACCCGGTCGCGGGCAACGACCATCACGCCGTCGGACTTGTAGGGCTCCGCGCCGGCGTCGTCCAGGACGCGCTTGAGGTCGATGAACGACCAGCCGCCGTAGGCGTCCGCGTTCCGCGTGGCGAGCCGCGCCAGCACGTCCTTGGTCCGCACGCGGGGCGCGTCGCCGACGACGGCGGCGATGTCGGCGAGCGGATCGTGTTCGTCGCCCCGCTCGATGGCGTGCAGGGTGGTCACGCCGTCGCGCATCGCCTTGGCCCGGTCGGTGATGGCCGCGGCGGCGTCGTCGTCGATGTAGTGCGTGCGCACCGTGATGGACGACTGTCCGGCCGGGATGGTGATGCCGTCGGAAGCGACGACCAGGGTTCCCCGGTCCAGACCCGGACGCAGCAGGTTCGGCGCCGCCCCGCCGTCGACCGCCTTGTCTCCCAGCGCCATGCGGGCCTGCGACTCGGTGCCCAGGGCGAGGGAGGCGCGGGTGTGGGCGCCCTCGCGGACCAGCTTGGGAAGGTTCTCGTTGGTCGGGTCCTGGGTGCCCTGCCACATCAGCACGTTCACCGCACGGCCCTGGTTGTGAATCTTCCGGACGGCCATGAAATACCGGGAGTTGGCCTTCGACCCGCCATAGGGCCGCTTGTCCTCATCCTTGGCCGGGCACATGAACGCCACCTGTGCCTCGTCGACCAGCACGATCAGCGGCGGAAACACGGTGCCGGGCGGCGCCTGGATACGGCGGTTCATCTCATCGACGGCGCCCTCGACCATCTCGGTCACCTGGATCACGTGCTCATCCGTCGGTCCCTGGATCAGGGTCGTGGCGAGCCCGTCGAACATGGCCCAGTCACCAACGCCCTTGAGGTCGCCCATGAGAAACTGCACCGACTTGTCCAGCGAGAGCCACAGGGCCAGGGAGCGCAGGGCCACGGTCTTGCCCTGGTTCGACAGACCCGTGATGAGCAGGTGGCGCTGGTAGAGGCTCAGTGCGGCGGCGTCGCCGCGCAGGTCCTGACCCCACGGGGCCTTGCCCTTGGCGTAGTCGGCGGTCATCGTGTCGTCGGTGACCAGCGGAGACGGGCCGATCGGCTCATCCAGCGCGCCCGAGTCCGCGATCCACAGCCGCACCGTCCGCGCGGCGGTCGGGATGGTGATGAACACCTCATGCTCGTGCCGGGTCAGGTTCTCGGCAAGCTTCCGGCGCTTGTTCTGCACCTCGTTGGTCGACACCCCGGAGGGAAGGGTCACGTCGACCTCGACGCCGCATCCGGCGATGGTGATCGGTCCGAGCATGCTCGCGCCGGCGTCACCCATCTCCTTGATGGCGTTGCGCAGGGCGGGGACTCCGAGGTCGCGCAGCGCCTTGACCACGATGGACGGCGTGATGGGCTCACCCTCGCCGTTGCGGACGTTCGCCGGCAGTGCCCAGTTCGGGGCGGCCTGCTGCTTGCGGCCCACGGACCACAGGGCCAGCAGGGCCAGGAACGGGCCGATCGTGAGCGCCGGACCCCACACGACTTGCACGATCCGGATGAGCAAGGCGATGAAGTCGATCGTCGCCGACAGGGGGGTGACGACGTCGGCGACGTGGCCGGTGTTGATGGCCATGACGACTCCGAGGGCGACGAGGACTCCGACGCTCATGCCGGCGCCGACGGCCACGCCCTTGGCGGCCTCCACGGGCGAGTGCAGGAGGTCCATGCGGCGGTGATGGCGGGCGGCGCGGAAGCGCTGCAACCGCTCCTCCCACTCTTCGGCCGCTTCCAGGTTCCCCGCGGCTTCCGCCGCCCGGATCATGCGTTCGTAGCGGGAGCCGGTACGGCCGTCCCAGGTACGGCGGGCCACGATCCGGCTGCCGTTGAAGGTGTAGAGGCTGTGCCGGGCCGCCGCCCGCATCGTCGCCTTGGTCTTCTCGTGCGTGGCGGCGGTCTTCAGGGCCCGCCCGGAGCGGACCCAGAGCGGCACGGGCCGGACCGGCGGCGCGTCCGGCACGACCGTGAGCACCGTGGGGGCGGTGTCGTCAGTCGGGGGGTCGGTGCGCTTGTGGAGGTGGACGACGTTCTCAGACATGCTGGAAGTGCTCCTGACTGCCCCGACAGGGGCGGGAGTAAGGGAGAGGGCCGGGGTGGCCGGGTCCGTGGAAAGAGCGGCCACCCCGGCGTGATGGCTGGTCAGAACCAGCCGGACGACTTCTTGGCGGCCTTGTCGCGGGCGGCCTCGGTGATGAGGCGCTGCCGTTCGGCGTGCAAGGCGGTCAGTTCCGCGTTCAGCCGCATCTCGGCCGCATTGCCGGTGGCGTCCATCCGCTCCTCGGCACGGCCCGCGCTACGGCCCCGGGCCACCTTGTAGGCGCCGCCGGCCAGGGCGCGGGCCATGGCCCGGCGCTCGCTGCCGTTCAGCGGCCACCACTCGCCCCGGCGGACCGCTTCGAGCTTCTTCGTCGTCGCCTGGATCTCACGGTCCAGGCGACGGATGTCGGCGTTGCGCATGGCCAGGTACTCCTCGGGGAGTCGGCGGGGTCGGGGTAGGCGCAGGGCACGCAGGTACCGAGCGAGGCGGGGATGACGTAGCCCGCATCGCGGCGGCACTGCGGGCAGATGCGGCGGGCGGCGTTCGCTTTCCCCAGGGCCGCCCACCGGCCCGGGGTCATCGGCCGGACCGGCTTGGCGAGGTCGATGCGGTAGAGGTAGGCGACCAGCGGTTCCCGGCGGCGGCGCGGCCGTTCGAGCTGAGCGGCCACGCCCTGACCGCCGGGCCGCAAGCCGCGTGCCCTGAGTTGGCGGCGAGTGGCGTAGCCGTCCGGGGCCAGGCGCCACCGGTAGACCGGTAGCGCGCCCATCAGGCGACGCGCTTCCAGGCGGCACGTAGGCGGACCTCGGATGCGGAGTGGCCGGCCGCGCGGAAGCGGGCGGCCATCTCGCGGTAGGACAGGGGCGGGGTCTGGCTGTGACGGATCTCGTCGACCAGTACGTCAAGCGCGTCGTCGGTGAGTGCGGGTGCGGCTTCCAGCGCGGGTGTTCCGGTCGGCTCGCTCGGGCCCCACACCGGGAGTTCCCAGCGGGCCGTGACGCCGGGTGTGACGGGGCTCGTCACGCTGGTCAGTGCCCTGCCGGTCTCCTCGCGCTGCCGGGCCATCTCCAGCGTCGACCACGCCTGAGAGAGCGTCTGCGCGGTCCGCGCTTGGACGTGGGCGACGCGGGCGCCGGCCGCCGTCACGGCCGTCAGCCGGGTCTCCTCGGTGGACGCCTCGGCCCGCAGCCGGGCGCGGGCCACGGCTGCCTCATCACGGGCCTCCTGCTGGATGCCCCGGATGGTGTCCAGGGCGTTCGGGGTGAGCGCGGTGCGCTCCCACATGCCGTGCACCAGCCACAGCGCCTTGGCTGCGACGGGCAGCCATGCCACGGCCAGCCATGCACCGGCAGAGTGTTCGGCGGTGAGCGCGTGGGCGATCAGGACGCCGGTCGCGATGAGGCCGAACGACCAGCCGACACCGGTCACGGTGCGGTTGTGGTCGCCCTGTGCCGCGAGGCGGCGTTCGTAGGCGAGGGTGGCGAGCCATCCGCCGTCGATGCCCAGACCGACGACCAGGGCGACGGGCCACGGCATCGCGGTGCCCAGCCACATCACGACCACGGCGAGGGTGAGCACCATGGACACCGCCGTCATCGCGACGGCGGGCAGTACAGTCCTGGCCTTCACGCCGCGCCACCCGGCAGGCTCGCGCTGGCGGTGCGGTTGGCCAGCTCGCGGCGGACCGTCAGCAGGCGGCGCCGGGCGCGGCGGATGCGCTGAGCGTCCAGCTCGGTCGGCGTGCGGTCCAAGGTGACGATCTGCGCGTCGATCAGGTCGACGTCCGCCAGGATGACGGGCATCTCCTCCTCGATCGCGTCCAGCTCAGCGTCCGTCGGCTCGATCCAGTCCGCGAACGCAGTAACAACGTCCTGAACAGTGACGATGGGGCTCATGGGTCGTGGTTCCTCTCACAGGTGGAACGGCCCAAACAGCACCCCCGGAGAGGCAACTCCGGGGGTGCGCGCCGTTGTGGTGTGGATGGGGCGGTCTCGTTGGGTTGGAGCCGCTGGCAGGTTCCCCTCGACCGGGCCCGTGCGGTGACGGGTCCGGCGGGCACCGGTCAGCGGCGGGCCATGGCCTTGTGCTGCTCGCCCTGCTGCTGAGCGCTGGAGTAGGTCGCCGCCTCCCAGCCGCGGGCGCCGCAGGAGCAGCGGTACTCGTACTTGCGGCCACCCCGAGCGGGCACGACGGAGACGCGGTGACTCTTGCCGGACATTCGCAGTCCTCCCGGACCTTGTGGGTGGTGGTTGGCGGCCGGCTTCACCTGCGCGCCGTTGCTACGGAGCACAGATCCCGAGCCGGGGAATCGGGCGCGTCATCGTCACTGCTCTGACGCCAGCAGGGCAGCGCGGACCAGGTGGCAGTCGCACGACTGACCTCCCCGCAAGGAAGGGATGATCCGTACGGCTGTTCTCCAGGGCTGATGCGCAGGGCAGGACAGGTTCACCTGCCACGAAGTGGCTGCCGGCGGCCATCACCCGGCCGCTGAGGGGACGGGACCGAAGTCCCGTCAAACCAGAATCTCTGTTGAATTCTCAACCAACTGACGCTGTCTCCGTACTCACCCCGTGGGGCTTTCCTTCGAGCGTTGAGGCCGCTCCAGGACGGTGCGCCCGTTTTGAGCACGGGCGCACCGGGATGCAGTGACCCCCGATCGCTCGTTCCGACCGGCGGGCACATCCCTAAGGTTCCCTAGGGTTCCCTGCGGTGTCAAGTAGTAAGCTAGGGAACCGCAGGGAACCGATACGAGGGAGCTGGCGAAATGGCCGGTCAGGCCGACAATCGAGCGCCGTACGCGAAGATTGCCGCTCACTACACGGAACAGATCACGTCCGGCCAGCTAGAGCCGGGAGCACTTCTGCCGAGCATCAAGAACCTCTCGGAAGCGTGGGGCGTGAGCACCGCAACGGCCGAGAAGGCCTTGCGCAAGCTGCGCAACGAAGGGCTGGTCAGGGGGATCCACGGCATCGGGACGGAGGTACTCGACCAACCCGCCCCGATGTCCTCGGGATCGCAGCGTCAGGACCGAGGGCGCCGTACTGGGTCAAGCTGGGGATCAGGCGAAAGGTCCGACTCACACCAAGCTGCCGTGGTCCCTGCGCCACTGGACGTGGCACAGGCGCTCGGCGTCGAGCCTCGCTCTGACGTGATCCGCCGTCGCCGGGTCTACAGGGATCGGCACGGCATCGTGGCGCACAGTACGTCGTGGATCCCAGCCCGGTACGGGAAGCTGATCCCCCAGCTCGCAAAGAGCGATCGGTTGACCGGGGGAACGTCTCTCCAGCTCATTGCCGAAGCAACTGGCCTCCCGATCAGTCATCGGACCGACACCGCCTCGGCACGCCTGTTGACAGCGGAAGACGCGCGGCTCTTGGAGCTGGACCCTGAGAACCCACCTGTGGAACCCGTGGTGGTGATGACGGCAAAGTTCACCGACACCGAGGGCAACGTCGTGGAATACGGTGTTGATCTCGGGGGTCCTGGTCGCACCTGGCGGACAGAATCGGAGGTTTCTCCGTGACGACCGTGGACGACACGCTCTTGAGCGTGCTTGAAGACCGGTTGGACACCCTGCTCGCCAGGCGTCGTACCGGCCCGCTCGCCCCTGAAGCCGAAGCGGAAATCTCCGCCATCTCCGAGACCCTGACGAGACCGATGCTCCAACGCCCGCCGTTCTGCGTCCTTATGGCCGGGCTCCCCGGCTCCGGCAAGACCACGCTTTCCCGCGCTCTCACCGCTCGCGGGTTCGTGCGGCTTTGCCCAGATGAGGAGATGTACCGCCGCCATGGCGTGTACGGGGTGGACTTTCCACGGGGCACCTTCCCCACCCTCGAACGTCCGATCCTTGAGGATGTCGCGGTTGAACTCCGGGAACATCTCCAGGCCGGGCATGACGTCGTGGTTGACCATGGCTTCTGGACGCCGGACGATCGCGCTCGATGGCGAGCCATTGCCACCGACGCCGGCGCTATTCCGGTGCTGGTCTATCTCGCAGCGAGCCACGATGAGCTCTGGTCAAGGATCAGTAAACGCAACGAAGCCCACGCGCAGGATCCCAACTCGATCTACTTCTCTGAGAGTGATCTTCGGCGCTACCGCACTCGCTTCGTCCCTCCGGAGGCGGACGAAGCGCACCTCACGTACGACGGTGATCCTGCGGCCGTGATCGCGGCACTGGACGGCACTCGATCCTGAGTCTGAATGCACCTCCCCGGACGAGAGTGTGACTCTCTCTCGCGAGGGAGACTCACAGCTATGCGAGTTCTGCCACACCTTTAGGGTGGAGTGACCATCACTCCCGCAATCGCGCTCGATAACGCAATCAGCGAGTCCGTCCCTTAAGGCCCTACGGGCGAATAGTAAGAGGCTCCGCCAGTAGGGGCGGGATCAGGCTGGGCATGGGGTCTGTAGGTGACCAGTCCCTGGCATGCCCAGCGGCTGAACTCATGGAGAATATACGCATATTACCCCAGAGGGTTAACTGCGATCGTGTCGCCACGAGGAACCATCGTGCACGCTGAGGCGGCCACTCCACAATCGCAATTGATCATGCAGCGAGACGCTGCTTCGTCTCCTCCTGAGAGGAAAAAAGAGAATGCGCCGTCGCATTCCCCTGGCCGTCATGCTGTGCACTGTGGCCACTCTGGGCTATCCCGCACCGGCCTCCGCCGACACGAGCGGGGGTACCCCTGTGACGCTGTCGGTGGCCGGCCAGGGCACCCTGGGTATCACAGTGCCGACAGGGACAACCAGCCTCGGCACGGTGGCTTCCAGCGGCAGCCCGCAGCAGATCAGCGGTCAGCTGGGTGACGTCACTGTCACGGACCTTCGCTCCGGCACCGCAGGCTGGACGGTCACGGCGAACGCAGTGGACTTCACGGGCCCCCAGAACATCTCGGTCTCCGCACCGGGCTCCAGTTCCTACACGCCGGGCAATGTGACCACGACCGGTACCGTCACAGCGAACGGGACGACCCTGTCCCCGCTGTATCCGCCGGGCGCCGTGGTAACCGCCACCGGTGTCAGCGGCAACAACACGGCCACCTGGAACCCCACCATCTCGGTGACGATCCCTGCGAACGCGCTCGCGGGGACGTACAGCTCGACGGTCACGCATTCCGTGGCATGACGTAACCGAAACCCGACCCGAGGCTCTTTCGTGCACAAGTACATTCCGGCTGGAGCGCTGTGCCTGCTGGCGCTCGTCGGGACCATCAGCGCCCCTCCGTCCGCGACCGCATCCCCGCGGATCGCGGCGGAAGGGACTGGCGGCCATGACAGCTTCTCTGTACGGCTCGTCGACATTCCAGCGTCCCTGGTGGACGACACACGGGCACGCTATTACGTCATCGACGACCTGCGCCCCGGTACCACCATCCGCCGACGCGTGGAGGTAGCGAACACCTCCAGCAGACCGGCACGCGTGGTGATGTATCCCGGCGCTGCGGAAATCAGAAAAGGTTCGTTCATCGGGGCCCCTGGGGGCCGAAGAAGCGAACTGACCTCATGGACCTCACTGAGCAGCAAGCGGCTCGTGCTGCCAGCCCACTCCAAGGCTCGTACGACCGTGACGATTCACGTGCCCGGGGACGCGGCCCCCGGCGAACGATACGGCGTTATCTGGGCACAGATGTCCTCCGGGAACGGCCCTGGTGTCACCCTCGTCAACCGGGCCGGAATCCGCGTATACCTTTCCGTGGAAGGCCACAATCCGCCGCCCACCAAATTCAGTGTCAGCACGATGACCGGCGAACGGGACCAGGCTGGCCGGGCAATCGTCAGGGCCCAGGTCCACAACACCGGAGGCCGCGCTCTGGACTTGAACGGAACCCTGAATCTGACCAAGGTAAAGGGGAGCGTCAGCGCCGGTCCTTACGCCATCCAACTCGGCACCACCCTCGCGCCCGGTGAGTCCGAGCCGGTGACGGTACCAGTGACCGACCAGATGGCGAACGGCCCCTGGAACGCCAGGCTTCACCTCGAGAGCGGCATGTATGACGAGACATACAGCGCCCGCGTAACTTTCCCTGCTCATACAGGATATGGGCACCCGGCCCGGGCGCATGCCGATGCCAGCAGCAGCCACTCGGTCCTCTATGGAGAGGTCGCCGGGGCGGTACTGGCCACTGCCGCTTTCCCCTTTGCGGTGATGTCATGGCGGCGTAGGCGCCGTCAACAGGGGCAGGGAGAACCGGGAGCGACGCGGTAGCTGCCCTGGCAGCGGCAGCGAATCCCTTGTCTGATCGCATATGGGAAGACCTGGGGTGAGCCCGTCGCCACTCTGGTGCATTTGAGCGTGGTACTCAAGCCACTCGATTTTTCAGCACTGCGCTAGGAGCAAGGTGAAACCAGACAGCAGATCGGCGCCTGCCAGGCGGCTGCGCAACTCCTCCAGGGGAGCAGTTCGCTCCGCCATCGTCACGGGGCTTGTTTCTTCGTCCCTTGCTTTCACCATGACACCGGCCGTCTCCGCAGATCCGCCCCCTGGCAGACTGAGCCATTGCGCTAGTCCGAAGTGTCCGGCTGCAGGCCTGTCGGGCGGCAATGGCCCGTTCTCGGTATCCCCCGGCTTTCAAACATATGGCCACGTCAAGCAAGCAGATAGACATGTGTTGACGCTCGGCTCGTCTGCCAGGGACAAGCCGAGGGGAGGGAAGTCGGTCTACAGCGGCAGGGGTACCGACGACAGTGACCCGTCGAACCAGCTCGACGCGGCTTCTTTCACGGCCATGGGCAGTGCGAACTTCCAGAGCAGCGCCCGTGAGGGCGACCCAGCCAGTACAGTCACCATGCGCCTGTCCAGCACAAACGGCGGTACCGTCACCACCGGATGCTCCGCCCGCACCTCACCGGACAGCAGGGGTGGGGATGAAGTGCTTCACTCGCATCCTTCCAGGGGCGGCCTTCCCGCTTGCGGGGCCGCTTCCGACACGGAAGCGGTACCTGCGGTGAAGCAGGGTACCGATCCGGAAACCCCACTGACTGGAGTCGCATTCCGGCTGCGGCATGAGTCGAGTGGCATCCTGGATCCGCGAGCCGGAGGCGCTACCCCCGGCACCACCGCCGTCAACCCCTGCGCCACCCTCACCGACGGGGTGTGCGCTAGCAGCGCCGCCCCGCAGACGGAGCCCGCCAAATCCAGCGCCTCCACCGGAATCATGTTTACGGTGAAGGAGAGGAAAAAGCACCATAAGAACGACTGCCACGGTCACTACCACGGGCACGGTCATAGCGGCCACAAGGGGCGCTGCCATGGCCACGGCAGAAAAGCGCCCGACCGTGGAAAGCACCAGGGCCGGAGAAAGGGATCCAAGAGGTCATCTCATTCGGCGAGTCTGCGTTAGCAGAAGGGGACATACAATACTGATGAGGCCTCTTCGGCGCTCCTGCCTTCAGGGCGCGGGTGGTCTCGCCATCGGCCTGTCCCCACCCAGACCGCCGCGAGGCCCAAGGCGATCCAGGGTGTCCAGTGTCCTAACGCAACACCCAGTTGGTACGGCGCCACTTGCGGGCTCCTCTCGTCGGCGCGGTGGGGGGTCTAGCGCGGCGACGGAACAACACATCGTTCGGGGCCCTGTGGCCATCCTCTGGCCAGGAGCCCATCCGCACCGCGGCGGTGAGCGAGAAACATACTGGTCAGCTTGGGTTTGCGCTCAGTAAGCGCACCGCTCTTGAAAGCCGCTCCGCCGACCTTGCGTTGTCAGGTCGCCCTAGCACCACAGGCTGCCAGGCTCCCGGTTACTCGGCGCAAGATTCGATCCCAGCTCGAACGGCGGCATCTTTCCTCCCGCCACGCCCTCGGCCACGATGCTGGCATGGACGCATCTGTATGGGTGGGGGCGGTGTTCGGCCTGGTCGGCACCGGGGTCGGAGGAGGACTGTCTGTCTGGTCCTCCGCCATGGCTCAGCGACAGCAAGCGGTTCGTGCGCGTGAGGAACATCAGCAGATGCGCGCGGCCACGGCAGTTGAGGCAGCGCTGGCGGAGCTGCTTGAAGTCCAGCGTGATGCACGGCGGGCAGGTCCTTTGGATGAGGACCGTATGCATCGACTTCATGAGCGAGTTTTGCATGTACAGGTCCTGATGCAGCGTGTTCCCGACGCCGCCCTCCGTACTCGAGTGCGGGACGACACCCTCTTCATGCCTCTCGCGCCGCCTGAGGACACGAGAACGAGCCAAGAGAGGCGGGCTGACATCATGCTCCTGTGCGCTGACGCCATTGCCTGCCTCGGCGCCTATCTGCGCACTGAACCGCTACCGACGCCCGCAGAGAGGCTTCAGACGCTCCGCAACCTGTGGCCGTTCGACGACATTAGTTCTGACGGGAACGCGTTCATGTGCGAAGCGGACGGCTGATACGAAGGGCTCGGGTGTCAAGTAGGCACTGGGGATGCCCACTCGGTGCGCGTACGGCAGTCTTGCAGGCCGACCTCGCGTCCGGCTTACTCCGGGGGGTCACGGCTTCACGAGCGAAGTCGCAGTTCCAGGGCATGTTGCGTGACATCAGTAGCTGACATCAACAGAGGCGTACAGCCGCGCACTGTGACACTCCGGCAATCAGTGGACTAGCCAAAAGAGGCTCTCCTGCCGTATGTGTGGGCGCCCTGAACTGCCCCGATACAGGAAACACGCCGCCTCCTGTGATCCTTGAGGTGTCTAGGCTCAAGTTG
>NZ_JBIARC010000035.1:0-97977 GCF_042889625.1 Streptomyces sp. NPDC002573
CATCGTTCGCTGGAGCGACGGGCACGTCAGCTTGTTCACCGGCGTGGACGCCAAGGGTCTGCACGACGAAGTCCCGCTCGTGCCGGTGGGCTGACCTCTACGGAAGATGGATTCGGCGGGCAACGGTGTGCACAGCGGGTCGAGTGGACCGCCCTTCAGCGTGTGGAGTCACCGCTGACAGCGGCTTGGGTTCGGGCATTGAGGCACCTGGCCGCTTGCGCGTATCCGATGGGGGTGCTGGATCGACGCTGGATTCCCTCGCGGATCGGGCGATCACCGCAGGTGACAGCCCAGTCGTCGACGTTCCGCTTCAACGTCTAGTCGCCGCGGTAGCGTCGACGCGTTGATCTGGTAAATCTGCAGGTCAGGCGGGGTCGATCCCATCCGGGGCCGGCCCCGTCGCTGTATCCGTCGCTGGATCCGTGCTACAGGGCGGGGAACTTTCCGTCCCGGTCCCGGATCAGAAGCCGCGTCCGGCATCGGGCGTCTTCGAGGTCCATGACGCGGGTCTTCGCGGTTTGCGTCATCCAGGAGGCGGTGGGGTGCGCGATGGCGCCGAGGATCCGGATCCGTCTGCTGGCGTGCTCGATCACCGCGAATACATACAGCCACGCTCCGGATATGGTGACCGTTTCCAGGAAGTCGCACGCCGGCAGGGCGTCGGCCTGGGCGCAGGAAGTCCGCCCACGTGCTCGTAGCGCGCTCGCGTGCCGGGTCGACCCCGGCCTCCTTGAGATTCTCCCAGACGGTAGATGCGGCCACCTTGATCTGGAGGACGAGCAGAGGCTTGCAGCAACGCCGCCAAGAACGCACGATCGCTCGGAGAGAACCGGACCCGGGCGTTGCCGAGCTGGCGCTCCAGCACCGTGACCTGATGGCGCAGAGCGGGGATTCCCGTGTCTTTGGCCTGGTCGCTCATCGGCAGCAGGCGCAGCATGGCGAACGCGTTCGTCACGGTCAGGTGAGCCAGGCGCAGCAGCATGGCCAACGACCACGGCGCGGTGGTCGCCGACCGGGCGAGAGGAATCATTCGGGCGCAAGACCCCATGGGCCCCGCAGTCCGGCTCCCGCCAGGGCGGATAAGGTCTTCGGCAAAGGCAGGGTGACGGCAGGGCAACCCCTGCCGTCAGTCAGCCCCGGGCCCCCGTTGCCGGTGACAGCGGTGGTTCCTGGTGGGAGCCGTAGCGCTCCATGCGCTGCCAGCGCAGACGACTGCCGGACAGGGCCGTGGCGACCGACTGGACCACCACGAGGTACATCAACTGGCGGTAGACGAACTGCTGGAACGGCAGGCTCCACAGCGGTACGAACCGTTCGCCGTCGAGGTGGAACGCATAGGCCCCGGTGACGACCTGGATGAGCAGGAACGAGCACCACAGCAGCAGTACGTGGACGGGGTTGAGGAAGATCAGCCCGTACACGCTCAGCACATCGACCAAGGGTGCGAACAACGGCAGCAGCACCTGGAAAAGGAGGAGGAAGAGCAGCCCGCGACGGCCGAACGTGCCGGCTGAGCCGCTCTGGCGGACGGCGCCGCGGTGCTTCCACATCGCCTGCAGGGTCCCGTAGCACCAGCGGTAACGCTGCCGCCACAGGGCGCCGAGGGAAGCGGGAGCCTCGGTCCAGGCGATGGCTTTCTCCTCGTAGACCACGTGCCAGCCGTCACGCCAGATCGCCATGGTGAGGTCGGTGTCCTCGGCGAGTGTCGCCTCGGAGACCCCGCCCACGCGCACCAGTGCGGCCCGGCGCCAGGCGCCGATCGCGCCCGGCACCGTGGGCATGCACCGGGCCAAGTCGAAGAGCCGCCGGTCCAGGTTGAAGCCGACGACGTACTCGATGTGCTGCCAACGGCCCAACAGGCCGCCCCGGTTGACGACCTTGGCGTTGCCGGAGACCGCGCCGATCCGTGGGTCGGAGAACGGCTGCACCAGATGGCGGACCGCGTCCGGCTCAAAGACCGTGTCGCCGTCCATCATCACCACGATCTCGTACGAGGCGGCGGCGATCCCCGTGTTGAGCGCGGCGGGCTTGCCCGCGTTGCGCTGGCGGATCACCTGTACGCCCGGCAGCCTGAGTGCCTCGACGATGTCGGCGGTGCCGTCGGTGGAGCCGTCGTCCACGACGATGACCTCGACCGGGTGGTCGGATGCGATCAGCGACCGCACTGTCGCCTCGATGCCGGCCGACTCGTTGTAGGCCGGGACGATCACCGACACCGGTTCGGTGACCGGCGGTCCCCACACCTCCCTGGCATGTCGCCGGTGCCTGCTTGCGGCGATCATGGAGATCACCGCGCGCAGGATGCCCAGCAATCCGGCGACAAGCAGCAGCATGTCGAGTCCGTCGAGACCCCAGACCGCCCCCTTGAGCAGCCACAGCAGCCCGAGGCCGAGCAGGTGCTGGCCGGCGGAGGCCGGACGGTTGGCGTCGGTGAGGTGGAAGGCCTGGCTGACCGTCTGGAAGCGGTAGCCGCGTGCCTCGAGGCGCGGGATCAGTGTGTCCAGCGCGGCCACGGTCTGTGCGCGGTTACCGCCGGCGTCGTGGAAGAGAATCACTTGGCCGGTGGACCCGGGAGGGGTCGCGTTGCGGACGATCCTCTGCACGCCGGGCTTCTGCCAGTCCTCGCTGTCCTGGGTGACGAGCACGGTCAGGTAGCCCTGCCGGCCGAGCTGTCGCATCACGGACCAGTCGGCGTTGCCCACCGCGTCGGCGCTGGACGAGTACGGCGGGCGGAACAGGCTGCTGGTGACCCCCGCGGCGCCGGCCACCGCGAGTTGGTCCTCCCGCATCTCCAGCGTGCGCTGCCAGCTGGGCAGGCTGGGCAGATAGGGGTGGGTGAAGCTGTGCAGGCCGAGTTCGTCGTGATCCTTCGCCATCCGCGCGACCAGCTCGGGGTGCGTGGCCACGCCCGTGCCCACGAGGAAGAAGGTTGCGGGCACGTGGTGCCGTTCCAGCGCCGCCAGGACCTTGGGGGTCCAGGTCGGGTCCGGGCCGTCGTCGAAGGTGAGCACCACGGTGTGTGCCGGTGGGGTGAGCGAGACCGGCGTGGATCCGCCTGAGGAGATCACCGGGCCGCCGTTGGCGACCGAGGGCGGCACGTGGTCGACAGGTCCCTGCGGAGGGTTCCCGCCATCGTCCTGGAAGCCGAACATGTGCTGCGTGTAGCCCTCGATGAGCAGCGTGAGGGTGAGGGTCAGCACCATGGCCACCAGCAGCACCCAGTGGGTGCGTACTGGCGTTTCGCGGGCGGTGGGGCCACGCTGTGGGGAAGCGGTCACATCGGTGATTTCTGGATGAGTGACGAGTTCTGGAACTGGTCGGCTTGTCAGGGAAGCGCCGAGGAAGGGCTGCGCGGCGCTGCAAGGAGTCGGTGGGGACCTGCGGGCGCCGGACAGGGGCCCTTTTTCTGACGGCCCGTCAGGCCAGCTCGCGCGCGCCGTGGGTGGGCAGGACGGAGGGCGTCGCGGTCGGGGTCCGCCTCGGGTGCGGGAACGGCTTGTGGCTCTCGGACGGCTTCGGGCTCGGGGACGACTTCAGGCTCGGGGACGGTTTCGCGGTGGGGGACGGTGTCGCCGTCGAGGGTGACTTCGCCTTGGCGGACGCGCCGACGCTGGCCTTCGACACCGTTATCGCCCGGCTCGGGCTTCGATGCCGCTGGGCGGTGTCGGCAGCTGCGGCCGTCGGGGATGTCCGAGCCCGGGACGTCCCGGGCGCGTGCGTGGCGAAGACGCCCGCGCCCGGCTTCGGCGTCGGGTCCGGCAGTATCGGGTGCGGAAGCAGCGCCGGCAGGGTCGGGCCGCCCAGGAGAGTGCTGGCGAGCAGTGCGACGTAAGCCACTGCCGGAGTCACCAGCGCGGCCACCAGGATGCGGAGCCGCCTGCGGCGGCCTCCCGAGGTGTCGACGAAGATGGGTTTGGGAGTGGGGCGCCGTATCGGCAGGCCACGCAGACGCAGTGTGTCCCCGGAGGGCTCGGTCGGGGAACCAGCCACGGTAGGCCCCTGAAAGGGAACATCGGGAGACGCGGACGCATCAGGCGTCACTTCGTCCCCGGCGGGCGCCTGGCCCTCCGGAATGGTCTGCACAAGATCCGGACACTAATGGCTGAGAATCTGCGGGCGGTACAGGAGCCGTTGAAGCTCGCGAAAAAAGTCCGCAAAGCAGATGATCGGGTCGGCGCGGTGGGTGGCTCGGAGTGTGTCAGTCCTGCGGACTGCTGATGGTCATTTTGAAGTCGGCGCCCACGGTCAGCGGAGCCTTCAGATCCCACTCGTCGCGGTCCGCGAGCTCCTGCAGAGCCTGTGACCGGTCTACCGCCTGCGGCCAGTCGTTCTCGCGGCCGGGAGTGCAGGGGTGCTTCATGTGCTTCTGGCGGACGGTGTTGTACCGGGCTAGCCACTTCGCCTCTTTCACACCGGAGGCCGGGTTGCCCCCGAGTGTCTTGTCGGTTTCATGGGCGATTTTCACCATGCCGTCGCAGTCGTCGGGAGCCGGGCCCATCATCAGGGCGGTGTCGAAGAGGTCTTCCAGACCCAGTTCGCTCTTCACCCCCTCCTGTGCACTCAGCTTCATGGCTGGGGTGAGGTACGTGTCGTGTCCCACCTGGATCTGTAGCCTCCGGAAGGCCGGGTCCAGGGCGGCTTTCTTCCAGTCCCGCACGAACGCCTCGCCCAGCGCGCCGGTGTCATCGCTTCCCGAGTCGGCCAGTCGCTGAAGGACGGTGGTGTATTTCGCGAGCACGTTGTGGGGTGCGGCGGCGTCGTACGACTTGACCAACGCGAGCATGTCGCCGCTTTGACTGCAGAATCCGATCCACCCCGCTGTGTAGCCACAGCCGTCGTGCAGATCGGTGATGTAGGCGTATTGCGGAACGGTGGCACTGTTCTCGAACACCGCGGTGATGTCGTCCATCGTCGGGATCGCCGCCGGACCTGCCGCGGGCGCCGTCGGAGCACCGGCCGTACCACCGGCTTTGCCTGCCGTACCGGACGTGCAGCCACCCACGGTGAGCACCGCACCGAGGACGACGAGCATGGTGCGACGTATTCTGGTCAACTCCACGAACCGCTCCGGCCTGTTCCTTGCTGACTGCGCCAGTTCACTGTAGAGCCTCCTGCTCGTGGAGAAACCGCGAGCGCGAGGTTTGATCAATTACCGCTTGCTTCCTCTTGCCCTGGGGCTTTTCGGGGACTTTGGGGAGCTGGGTTTCCGCTGTTCGTGTGTCACGAACGCTGAAGGGGCGTCGATACAGGAGCTCCCGGATGCGGTGCTGTGCAAGTGATGGAGGTAGGCCCTCCGGGGGCGCACTACAGGGGGAAAACGGGGGCGCACTACAGGGGGAGAACCAGTGCAGGCCGTGCCGGCCAAGTGCCGGTCGTTGTGGGCGCTGCGGGAGGAATTCCAATCGCGTCGAAACGAGGGCGAGACCAGGGTCCTGGGACAAGTCCGGGGGCTTCGATCCAGGCCGTACGCCCCCGCCCGAGTAAGACCGGAGTAAGCCTTCGCACGCGCATTCCAGTGCGTCTTCGGGTTCAGTTACCCTACAGGTCATAGGGTCAGCGACGAAGGCCCGCGACGTACCGCGCGTCCGGCTGCCCGTTCCCGACCGCGCCGGTCCCACCGGCAGACCTCAAGGTGACGTGTCACCATGCCCGCTCAGCAGTCCGTCCTCATCCCCCCGCAGCGCGGCCCGCGCCGTGAATGGCCGCTCCCCACACCGGGGCCGAAGCTGCGCGCCCGCGCCGCCGCGGCCACTGTGTGGTACCTGCGGCTGGTCGCCGTGCTCAACATAGTCGCGGTGCTGTCGGTGCCGTTCAGGCGGGAGGTGAACGAGCACAACACCGGCCGGATCTACGCAGGGCAACGGCACCACCTGCACCACGCGGGGGCGTTCTTCACGCCGTACCTGACCACCGCGGGCCTCGTGTCAGCCGTGCTCGCCATTTTCTTCGCCCTGGTGATGCGACGCAGGAAACGGGCCGCTTGGGTCCTCAACTTGTGCCTCGCGGGGCCGCTGTTCGCGCTGTACGTCCTCGCGCTCACCCAGGACCCTTACAACAAGCACGTCTTCAACTGGGTCTCCGCCCTGCTCACCGGCCTGTTCGTGGCCGCGCTGCTGATCGGGCGCCAGGAGTTCATCGCCGTCGGCGACCGGACCAACCCGAAGCTGGCGGTGGCGGTCTTCGCGGGCGGCATCCTGGTGAGCGGCACCATCGGCACCCTGCTGGTCAGCGCCACCAACAAGATGCACGACGCCACGCTGTTCGACAAGATTGCCTACACGCTGCTGCGCGGCGTCAGCGTCGGCCCCCTCGCCGACCGCGTCGACGCCGTCCACGCCCCCCGCTGGGTGGACATCGTCATCAACGTCCTGATCGCCGCGACCTTCCTGCTCGTCCTGTACGCCTGCTTCCGCTCCCCGCGCGGCCGCGAGCTGCAGACCGCCGAGGACGAGCAGCGGCTGCGCGCCCTGCTCGACAAGCACGGTGCCCGTGACTCGCTCGGCTACTTCGCGCTGCGCCGCGACAAAGCCGTCATCTGGTCCCCGACCGGCAAGGCCGCCATCACCTACCGCGCCGTCGGCGCGGTCAGCCTCGCCTCCGGCGACCCGATCGGCGACCCCGAGGCCTGGCCCGGCGCCATCGACGCCTGGCTCGCCGAGGCCCGCCGGCACGCCTGGACGCCGGCCGTGATGGGTGCCGGCGAGGAGGCCGGCACGATCTACGCCCGGCACGGCCTCGACGCCCTGGAGCTGGGTGACGAGGCCATCGTCGACGTCGCCGACTTCACCCTCGAAGGCCGCGCGATGCGCGTCGTACGGCAGGCTCACAACCGGGTCCGCCGAGCCGGTTACACGGTGCGCATCCGCCGCCACGAGGACATCCCGGACGACGAGATGGCAACCCTGATCGAGCTTGCCGACCAGTGGCGCGACGGTGCGACCGAGCGCGGTTTCTCCATGGCGCTGGGCCGCCTCGGCGACCCGGGCGACGGGCGCTGCGCAATGCTGGAGTGCCGGGACGGCGACGACCGGCCACGGGCGCTGCTCAGCTTCGTGCCGTGGGGCGAGCAGGGCCTGTCCCTGGACCTGATGCGCCGGGACCGCGACTCCGAGAACGGCCTGATGGAGTTCATGGTCGTCGAGCTGCTACTGCGAGCCCAAGAGCTCGGCGTCGAGCGGGTGTCCCTGAACTTCGCGATGTTCCGATCGGTCTTCGAGCGCGGCGCCCGCCTCGGTGCCGGGCCCTTCCTGCGGCTGTGGCGTTCCATCCTCACCTTCTTCTCACGTTGGTGGCAGATCGAGTCCCTCTACCGCGCCAACGCCAAGTACCGGCCGGTCTGGGAGCCCCGCTTCCTGCTGTTCGCCAAAAGCAGCGACCTCCCGCGCATCGGCATCGCCAGCGCGCGTGCCGAGGGCTTTCTCACCCCGCCCGCGCTGCCGTCCCTCAAGCGCCGCCGGGAGGGGCCGGCCGAGTCCGTCGACAAGACGGTCAAGTTCCCCGCATGACATGACCGTTGAGCTGGTTCATATGGCGTCACCTGAAATAACGACGGCACCTGCCGACGCCATACGCACTTGCCGGTCGCCGGTGTCCGCGCGCGAGGAGGCCACGGCCAGCCACAGAGCCGGGGCTCCGTAGCAGGTCAGGATGGGGCTGCAGACATTCCGCTTCAGCGTGTGAGCGGATGAGATGACACCACGTCGCAGACGTGGCAAACATGCTGGTCAGAAGGGGTCGGGCTCCTGGGGGCCCGACCCCTTCGCCGATCCCGTGCCCGATTGGTGCCGGGTATTCTGACTTGACGTCAGGAGCGTTCAGGCGCCGTAGACGGTGGAGCGATGTCCGACGTGTACCACCCACACGACCAGCTCGCCGTTGTCGATCGTATAGATCACGCGATGGTCGCCCACCGGTAGGCGGCGGCGGTCGGGCTGGGAGACGAGGGTTGTGGTGTTGAACCCCAGCGGGTCGGTCTCCAACTCGGCCAGCTTGGCCAGAACGCGGAGGGCCATGTCCCGCGGGACCTTGCGCAGCTCGGCCTGAGCCTCGGGTCGGAAGACGGTGCGGTATTCACTCACTGCGCGCCAGCGTCTCCCTCATGACGTCCTCGATCGGGATGCCGGGTGCCGGGTTGGCCATGCGCTCGTCGATGATCCGGTTGATCTCGCGCTCTTCCCACTCCTGGTACTTGCGCAGCACTTCGATGGAGACGACGGCGACGACCTGCCTGCCGCGTCGGGTGATCACGGTGGGTACGTCGTCCCGGTCGGCTCGCTCCACGACCTCGGCGAGGTGTGCCCGGACATCGCGAATGCTCATGACTGCTCTGGGATGCCGGGTAAACCGTCAGGGTGCTGGATCTGTGCTGGATGCGACTTCGGGGAGGCGTGTTTCCGCAGGTCGCAGCGTCGTGGCTGACGTTCCGCCGCAACGTCTGACACGACCGGCGAAAGGCCGCCCGACCTGCGCTGGGGCAGGCCGGGCGGCCTCTGTCGTGCGGCCGGTGCGCGGCTGTGCCGTACGCGACTTGTGGCGGAGCCGGGTGCCGGGGCGCACAGATGTGCCGACCTCGCGACGATCCGCCGTCGCCCGTGACACTTGATCATCAGGGCGCGCTGAAAGTAGTGACCCGGGCGGGGTCGGGCCGCCTGCTCTCCGGGGGGAGGTACGCGGGCGGCTTGCATCAGGGGCAGGTCCGTTCATTCCCCGTGACGGGCCTGCCCTTGATCGGTTTTGGCGTTGACCCGTCGACCCTTGGGCGCAACGCAACGATCCCCACCCGCATCAGCGAGTGGGGATCGTGTTCGAGCGCCGGGCAGGCCTTGCACCTGCATTTCCCCGCAGGAAGCGGGGCGTCTTTCCTTGGACCACCAACGCGCGGCCGGTTCCCCGGAGTTCCGGTAGCCGGCGCAAGATCGACTATAGCGCATGCGTGCGATCGGTGTCACACCAAGATCGTGGGGCGTGTGCGCTCGCGGGTTCCGGCGCCACATCCGTCAGTGATGTGACGTAGGTCACTCAATAAAGGCACGCCGACTTGGGCAACTCTTGGTCGGATTCGGCAGTCCTCTTTGCGAAAACTACAACCACTTCTGTCCTCGAGGTTCGCATGAGACTTCGCCGTTCCCTGGCCCTCGCGGCCGCGAGCGCCGCACTCGCCCCGGCCGTCCTGCTCGTGGCCCCCGTCGCCCACGCGTCCGACGGCAGCCCGTCGCCGACGGTCGAGGAGACCACCACGACGGACGGGACGCCGACGCCCGACCCCACGGACACCACCCCTGCGGCCGCCGACACGACCCCGGCCGCGAACGAGACCACCCCGGCGGCCGACGACGCGACCCCGTCGGCTTCGGCCCCGGCCTCTTCGTCCGCGTCGGCGTCGGCCTCCGCGTCCACCTCCGCGTCCGCCTCCGCCTCGCCGTCTCCCTCGGGGCCGGTGCAGTGCGACGACCAGAACCCCAAGTTCGACGACAACCTGCAGACCAGCCTCTCCGGCCTGCCGTCGAAGATCGTCGCGGGCAGCGGCTTCCACGGGTTCAAGCTGAACGTGAAGAACTCCGGCAGCCACGCCTACCAGCGCGTCGACCTCGGTGTGTTCGCCGCCCAGGTCGACGAGGACGACTTCTTCGTCGACACCAGCCACCTCACCCTGCAGTACAAGGACCCGGACACCGGCAAGTGGACCGGCATCTCCCTGGACGACGAGGACGAGGGCGCGGGCTACCTCGGCTACACCGACATCAAGGCCAAGGAGTCCTTCTCCATCGACCTGCGGCTCGCCGTGGACGCGAAGGCCCCGGCCGGTCTCGGGTTCGCCATCAGCATCGGCATGTACGCCGACGACGAGGGGAACTGCGTCGCCTCAGGTGACGACAGCTACTACGAGTTCGAGATCCTGAAGCCCGGTTCCGCCCCCGGCGACGTCAACGACGCCAAGCCGCAGGGCGGCAGCAAGCCGCTGCCGGCCAAGCCGGCCGGCGACAAGCAGATCGACCCCACGGGCCGGCTCGCGTCGACCGGTTCCAGCTCGGCGCTCCCGACCATCGCCCTGGTGGGCGGTGCCGCGGTCGCCGTCGGCGCCGGAGCCGTGTTCGTGGTGCGCCGCCGCCGGACCGCCGGCACGGACGCCACCGTCTGACCGATCCGCTGATCCCGTCGTAGGGGGCCGCGGCGCCGGGCGCGCCGCGGCCCCCCACGCGTGGGTGCTCACTGTCCGGGGGGCAGGATCTGCTCCGCCCAGATGGTCTTGCCGGTGGGTGTGTAGCGCGTCCCCCAGCGATGGGTCATCTGGGCGATGATGAACAGGCCCCGGCCCCCTTCGTCGTCGCTGGCGGCGTGGTGCAGGTTGGGGGCGCTGTGCCCGGTGTCGGAGACCTCGCAGATCAGGGCCTGGTCGCGGATCAGCCGTACCTGGATGGGCCCTCCGACGTAGCGGATGGCGTTGGTGACCAGCTCGCTGAGGACCAGCTCGGTCGTGAAGACCAGCTCCTCCAGCCCCCACTCGTCGAGCTGCTTGCCGACGGTGGTGCGGACGGCGCCGACCGCCGCCGGGTCCGCGGGCAGCTCCCACTGGGCGAACTGCCTCGGGTCGAGCATCCGGGTGCGCGCCAGCAGCAGTGTGGCGTCCTCGTCCACCGGGCCTGGCAGTAGCGTGGCCACCACCTGGTCGCTGAGCTCGCGCAGGGGCCGCCGGTGGTCGCCGAGGATCCGGGCGAGCTCGGCGAGCCCCGCCTCGGTGCTGCCCGCCGTCTGGAGGAGGCCGCCCGAGAACAGGGCGAGGAGACTGCCCGGCCGCAGCTGGAGTTCGGTGCTCTCGTACGGCGGTCCGGCCACCCCCAGCGGCGGGCCGGGCGGCAGCCGGGGGCAGTCGGCGGCCCCGGTGTGCGGTTCGACGACCATCAGCAGCGACTGGCCCGCGTGTGCCAGGCGGCACCGGCCCGAGACCGGGTCGTACACCGCGTACAGACAGGTCACCCCCCTGGCCGCATCGGTCTGCGCCTTGGTACGGCCCCGCTCGTGGGCCGTCACCGGTTCGTTCGCGGTCTGCTCGACCAGGTCGTCGAGACGCGTGAGCAGCTCGTCCGGGGCCAGGTCCAGCCGGGCCAGGACCTGGACGCCCGTGCGCAGGCGCCCCATAGTGGCGGCGGCCCGCAGACCGCCCCCGAGCACGTCCCCGACGACCAGGGCGACCCGGGTCCCGGACAGGGGGATGACGTCGAACCAGTCGCCGCCCACACCGGACCCGCTGTCCGCGGGGAGATAGCGGCTCTGTGCCTCCAGACCGGTCATCGGGGGCAGGGCGCGCGGGAGCAGGCTCCGCTGGAGTTTCAGGGTCGCGGAGTGGTCCCGGGTGACCACCAGCATCAGCAGGAAGCCGAGCAGCAGGGCGCCGAGACCCACCACCGTGGCCCCGCCCGTGCGTCCGATCAGCGGCAGATCGATGACGGTCGCGTCGTACCGGGGGTTGGCGTCCACGTCGAAGGCGGCGTAGAGGAACAGGAAGAGCATGATCAGCCCGCCCAGTCCCGGCAACACGCCCTTGAAGACGAGGTCACGGGCGCTGCGGCCGAGGACCCTGCGGTGGTACCAGACGCAGGCGAAGCCGGTCAGCCCGTAGTAGAACGTGATCGCGAGGCCGACCGCGTCGATCGAGTCGGCCAGGATGTTCCGGCTGAACGAGGTCAGCAGGACCAGGACGGCGATCGAGAGCGCGCCCATGGCGACGGTCGCCCAGCTCGGCGTGAGAAACCTGCGGTGCACCCGGGCCAGCGGGGAGGGGACGGCCTTGTGGGCCGCCATGGAGAAGACGGTGCGGGCCAGGGGCAGGATGCTGGTCTGGGTGCAGGCCACCGCCGAGGTCAGCACCATGAGGATCAGCACTCTCGACAGAAACGGTCCCGCGCCGGTGCCGCCGAAGACGGCGTTGCCCAGGCCGGACAGCACGTCGCCCGCGTTGTCGCGGTTGCCCAGCCCGATGCCCGAGGTCCCGACCCCGGCGAACGCCTGCGCCGAGGTGGACACCAGCCCGTAGGTGACGAGGAGCAGCGTGATGGAGACGATCACGGCGCGCCCGGGAGTGCGCGCGCTGTCCACGGTCTCCTCGTTGACGGAGGCGGCGGTGTCCCAGCCCCAGTAGAGGAAGACCGCGGCGAGGAGGCCCGCGGTCAGTGCCCTCGGCGAGGGCACCTCGAAGGGGTTGAACCAGGAGGCGGACACGTGCATGGCCGTCGGGGCAGCGTTGGTGTACGCCCTGACCAGCGCGGTGACCGCGAAGAGGACGAGCACCACGACCTCCAGGCACAGCAGCCAGCGCTGTACGGCGGCCGAGAGCTCGATGCCGATGTAGCAGATCGCGGTCATCACGGCGATCCAGACGATGCCCGCAAGGGTCGTCCACATCCGGTCGTGCGCCAGCGACTCGTAGCCGAGCAGCCGGAAGCCGTAGATCCCGGCGATCTCGGCGACGTTGGTCATGAAGAGGATGTCGGCGACGATGATCCCCCAGCCGCCCATCCAGCCCACGCGTGGCCCGAAGGCGCGGGTCGCCCAGGTGAAGGCGGTGCCGCAGTCGGCGTTGCTGGCGTTCAGTTCCCGGTAGGCGTACGCGATCAGCAGCATCGGTACGAACGCCATGATGGTGATGATCGGGGCCTGGAGCCCGACCCCCGCCACGATGAGGCCCAGGGTGGCCGCGAGGCTGTAGGCGGGTCCGGCGGAGGCCAGGCCCATCACGACCGAGGAGAACATGCCCAGCGCGCCGGTCTTCAGCCCCTTCCGGCCCACCCCGGAGCCGGGAGCGGGGCGGCTGGCGGACGTGGCGCCACCGGGGGGCCTCACGCCCGCTGCCCGCTTCGGAGCCGGGGCGGGCGGCGCGAGCCGGTCGCCGAAGGCAGCCGGAGGGCGGGCCCGCCCGCCGTTCGCCCGACGGTCCGGGTGGTACGCACGCTGTCGCACGGGATCCGGCCACCTGTTCGTGCGTGGGGCATGATCCCTCCAGGCGCGACTATCACCTGTGTCGGTCAAGGTCGACTGTGCGGCACTGTCACCCACCCTGCCCCTCCTGTTCGGGATTAACAACAGAAGTGGCTTTCGCCCCTCCTCGGGGTCCGGGCGGCGGTCGCTCTCCTGTGCGAGCCCGGGGGAGACGCACGCTTCCCCGCGAAGTCGTCCTGTCGGTACCCCGTGGAAGGATGTGCGCGCATCGGGGTGGGAGTGCACACGAGGGGCGACATGGGGGCTGTCGGGACGGCCGGGGGCGGCGGCGCGGCGCCGGTGGGGCGCAGGGCGCGGGAGCTGTCGGCCGAGGCGGCGCGGCTGCACGACGCCGCGCGTTCGCTGCTCGACGACCACGCCCGTGCGGTGGAGGCGGTGCGGACGGCCCTGGCGCCGCTGCGCGCCGAAGTCGTCGCGGGGGAGCTGGAGGGCATCCCGGTCGCCCGGCTGAAGGACGCCACGGAGGGGCGGCTGCGGATCACGGCGATCGAGGCCGCCGGGTTCGCGACCGTGCGGTCCGTGTACGAGGCCCGCCGCCATGAGCTGCGCCGGCTGCCCGGCGTGGGGCAGCAGACCGCCGACCGCGCGCTCGCCGCCGCCGGGCAGATCGCGGCGGCCGTGGAGGAGACGGTCACGGTCCGCCTGGATGTGGACGACCCCGGCCCCCGCACGCTCGCCCTCCTCGGTGCCCTGTACCCGCTGGTCGAGGCCGGGCCCGAGCTGCACCGGGCCGTGGACGCCGCCACGCGGCTCGACGAGCGGCTCGGCACCCTGCTGCCCGCGGCCCGGACCGCCGGCGTACGGCTGCGCCTCGCGCTCCTCGGGCGGCGCAGACGTCAGGAGGTGCTCGACGCGGTCGCCGGGATCGGGGACGTGCTGGCCGACGCCGCCGCCCGCGGGGTGCCGCTGCTGCTCGCGCAGGCCGGTGCCGACCTGCTGCGCGGCCCCGTCTCCGATCTGGAGGCCCTGGTCGACTTCGAGGTGCGGTCCGCGGAGTACTACGGACTGCTCACCGAGGTCTGCGCCCGGGGCCCCGCCACGGCGGCCGGCGAGGGCGCGCTGCCGGCCGAGGTGGCCGAGCGGGTGCGCGCCCAGCCGCTCGACGACACCCACCGTCGGGTCTCCCTGCGCGGCTACCAGTCCTTCGGCGCCCGGTTCGCCCTCGCCCAGCGCCGGGTCGTGCTCGGCGACGAGATGGGGCTCGGCAAGACCGTCCAGGCCATCGCCGCGCTCGCCCATCTCGCGGCCGAGGGACACCGCCACTTTCTCGTGGTCTGCCCGGCGGGCGTACTGATCAACTGGACCCGGGAGATCGGCGCCCGCAGCACCCTGCGCGCGATGCTGGTGCACGGGCCGGACCGCGCGGAGGCCTACGAGGAGTGGCGCGAGCGCGGCGGGGTCGCGGTCACGACGTACGACACGCTGCACACCCTGCCCGCGCCCGACGGCGCACCCCCCGGGATGCTCGTCGTGGACGAGGCGCACTACGTGAAGAACCCCGCCACCCGGCGGGCCCGGGCCGTCACGGTGTGGACCGAGGCCTGCGACCGCGTCCTGTTCCTGACCGGCACGCCCATGGAGAACCGGGTGCACGAGTTCCGCACCCTGGTCCGCCGGCTCCGCCCCGATCTGCTGCCCGAGGACCACCAGGGCGGCGGTACCGGCGGGCCGGGGGCCTTCCGCGCGGCGATCGCCCCCGTCTATTTGCGCCGCAACCAGCAGGACGTGCTCACCGAGCTGCCCGCGCTGGTACAGGTCGACGCCTGGGAGGAGCCGAGCCCCGGGGACCGGGAGGCCTACCGCAAGGCGGTCTCCGAGGGGAACTTCATGGCGATGCGCCGGGCCGCGTACGCCGACGCCGAGCACTCCGCCAAGCTGCGCCGACTGCGCGAGCTGGTGCGGGAGGCCGCGGAGAACGGGCTGAAGGTGGTGGTGTTCTCGTACTTCCGCGAGGTGCTCGCGACGGTGCGCGGCGTTCTCGGGGACGGGGTCGTCGGGTCCGTCTCGGGGGACGTGCCCGCCGCCCGCCGGCAGCGGCTGGTGGACGACTTCGCGGCGGCCGACGGGCACGCGGTGCTGCTGGCCCAGATCGAGGCGTGCGGCACCGGCCTCAACCTCCAGGCGGCCTCCGTGGTGATCCTGTGCGAGCCGCAGCTCAAGCCGACGCTGGAGCACCAGGCCGTGGCCCGCGCCCATCGCATGGGCCAGGTCCGCACGGTCCAGGTGCACCGTCTGCTGGCGACGGACACGGTGGACGACCGGCTGCTGCGCATCCTGCGGAACAAGGACCGCCTCTTCGACGTCTACGCCCGGCGCAGCGAGGTCGCGGAGGCCACCCCGGACGCCGTCGACGTCTCGGACGCGTCCCTGGCCCGCCGCATCGTCGAGGAGGAGCAGCTCAGGCTGGCCGCCGAACCGGCCTGACCGGCCCCGTACGCCCCCGCCGGTCAGGTGCTCCGGGCCGGTCCCGTCTTCAGTCCGGCCCCGCACAGCGGCACCATCACCGGGGCGATCCCCCCGTTCGAGCGCAGCCGGGACGGCGGGATCGACTCGAGCAGTCCCTCCCGCGCCGCCGCCCAGCCGGCCGCCGCCGTCGGCTCGACGTACAGGCCCTGGGACGCCAGATCCTGCTGGGCGTGCCGGATCTGATCCTCCGTCACGGTCAGGAAGCGGCCGCCCGAGTCGCGTACCGCGCGCAGGATCTGGCGGGCCCGCGGAGGGCGGGGGATCGCGATGCCCTCGGCGAAGGTGGGGGCCATGGGGATGGGGCCCGTCAGGTCCTCGGCGCCCTCCTCCCAGGCGTGCGCCAGCGGCGCGACCGCCGCCGCCTGCACCGCGTACAGCGCCGGACGGCGGTCGATCAGGCCCGCCCCGAACAGCTCGGCGACGGCCAGGGCCGCGCCGAGCAGCAGGGTGCCGTTGCCGACGGGCAGTACGAGCACGTCCGGCAGCCGGCCCCCGAAGTCCTCCCACAGCTCGTGCACACAGGTCTTGGTGCCGTGCAGGAAGTACGGGTTGTAGGCGTGCGAGGCGTAGAACACCCCCGGCTCGTCCGCCGCCTCACGGGCGGCCTGCGCCGCCGCCTCCCGGTCGCCGTCGACCAGGTGCACCCGGGCCCCGTGCGCGCGGATGTGTTCCCGCTTCTCGGCGGAGGTGCCCTCCGGCACGTACACCGTGCACGGCAGTCCGGCCCGGGCGCAGTACGCGGCGATCGAGGTGCCCGCGTTGCCGCTGCTGTCGGAGACCACCTGCCGCGGGCCCAGCCGCTGCGCCAGCCCGATGAGCAGGACCGCGCCGCGGTCCTTGAAGGACAGGGTCGGCATCAGGAAGTCGAGCTTGGCGCAGATGCCCTCCCTCAGCTCCACGAGCGGTGTACGGCCCTCGCCGAGGCTGATCGAGGGGGCGGCCAGCGGCAGGGTCTCGGCGTACCGCCACAGGGAGTTCACCCGTCCCTTGAGGGATTTGAGCGATGCGGGGGTCGGCGCGAAGTCCAGGTCGAGCGGACCTCGGCAGACGGGACAGCACCAGGCGAGCGACTCCGCGGTCACGCGGGTGCCGTCCGCCGGGCAGAAACAGTCCGGCAACAGTGTCATGCGGCCAGGGTAGTTGTCCGGTTCGTAACGGTATGTCATGATCGCCGCCTGGTGCCCGTGTTGGGCGCGCATGCGTCGCGCCCGCACCGTCGTACGCCTCGCGCACCCGTACCACCGACCGAGGCGTCATCAGCGTTCCACCGATGAGGAGGACTCTCGGATGCCAGTGATGCGGCATGCTCGGCGGCGACTGGCCGGGATCGGCACGGCGGCCCTGCTCGTCGGCCTCGTCTCCGCCGCTCCCACGCACGCCACGCCCGCTGCCCAGGGCACGGTCCGGTACGAGGGCGCGGTGAACACCGTCCCGGGCAGCTACATCGTCCTTCTCAAGGACGGCGTACGGGCCGACTCCGACGACGGCAGGGCCCTCGCCCGGAAGTACGCCTGCACCATCGGGCACACCTACGTCAAGGCGATCAACGGCTACGCGATCCACGCCACCGCGTCGGCCGCGAGGCGGTTCGCCGCCGACCCGGCCGTCGCCTCCGTCGTCCAGAGCCATGTCTTCCGCATCGCGTCGACGCAGAACAATCCGCCCTCCTGGGGGCTGGACCGCATCGACCAGAAGACCCTGCCCCTCGACGGCAGATACACCTACCCCGACTCGGCGGGCCAGGGGGTGACGGCGTACATCATCGACACCGGGGTCCGTGTCACCCACAACGACTTCGGCGGGCGCGCCTCCTACGGCTACGACGCCGTCGACAACGACAACGTCGCCCAGGACGGCAACGGGCACGGCACCCATGTCGCGGGCACGGTCGCCGGGGGCGCGTACGGCGTCGCCAAGAAGGCGAAGGTCGTCGCGGTCCGCGTCCTGGACAACTCGGGCTCGGGCACCACCGACGAGGTCGTCGCGGGCCTCGACTGGGTGGCCCAGCACCACAGCGGCCCGTCCGTGGCCAACATGTCCCTCGGCGGCCCCGCCGACAGCGTGCTCGACACCGCCGTCCGCAACACCATCGCCTCCGGCGTCACCTTCGCGGTCGCCGCGGGCAACAGCGACGACGACGCCTCCGGCTACTCGCCGGCCCGGGTGGCCGAGGCGATCACCGTCGGCGCCATCCAGCAGGGCGACGGGCGCGCCAGTTACTCCAACTACGGTTCGGTGCTGGACCTGTTCGCGCCGGGTTCCTCGGTCAGGTCCCTCTGGAACTCCAGCGACACGGCCACGAACACGCTGTCCGGCACGTCGATGGCGACACCGCATGTGACGGGGGCGGCCGCCCTCTATCTGGGGGGCCATCCGACGGCCACGCCCGCGCAGGTCGCCGCCGCGCTGACGGCCGCCGCGACCACCGGTGTCGTCGCCGCCCCGGGAACCGGCTCGCCCAACCGGCTGCTCGACGTCGGCGGCGGCACCGGCACGCCCGTTCCGCCGCCCCCGACCCGGCCCCGTTTCGTGAACACCACGGACTACCCGATCCGCGACTTCTCCACCGTCGACTCGCCGATCACGGTCACCGGGGTCCCCGGCAAGGCCCCCGCGAACCTCGCCGTCGAGGTGCACATCCAGCACACCTACATCGGTGACCTGCAGATCCAGCTGGTCGCGCCGGACGGCATCGCGCATCTGCTCAAGCCCGTGGGAGCCGGCGGCAGTACGCACGACATCAACACCACGTACACCGTGAACGCCGCGTCCCGGACGGCGAACGGCACCTGGCGGCTGAGGGTCGGCGACTTCGGGATGTTCGACACCGGGAAGATCGACTCCTGGGCGCTCCAGTTCTGATCCCCGGCCAGGAGGATCCCGCTGCCCGCACCTACCATGCGCGTCGTACATCTGTTCTGCGCGCATGTCGGACGAGGAGCGGTACCCGTGGCCATACCCCCGCCCCCCGGGCCCCAGCAGCCCGGGGGCCCGTACCCGCAGGGTCCGTACCAGCAGCCGTACGGACCCGGGCTGCCGTATCAGCCCTGGGGGCAGGGGTACTCCCCGTACAACCGGCCGGCGCCCGTCAACGGGCTCGCGATCGCCGCGCTCGTCCTCGGCGTCCTCTGCTTCCTGCCGGCCCTCGGGCTGGTCCTCGGACTGATCGCGCTCGTGCAGATCCGGCGGCGCGGCGAACGCGGCCGGGGGCTCGCGATCGGCGGCGTCGTGATGTCCTCGCTCGGGCTCGCCCTGTTCGTGGCCGCCTTCGCGACGGGCGGCGCGCACGACGTCTGGGAGGGCGTCAGGGACGGGGCGCGCGGCGACGGCGCGGCGTTCTCCGTGCGGAAGGGCGAGTGCTTCGACGCGCCGGGCGGCTCGCTCGAGGGCGAGGCGTACGACGTGGACAAGGTGCCCTGCTCCGGACGGCACCAGGCCGAGGCCTTCGCGAACTTCGCGCTCCCGGGCGGCCGTTTCCCGGGCGACGGCGCGATCAACGAGAAGGCCGGCGACCGGTGCTACGCGCTTCGCGGTACGTACGCCATGGACTCCTGGGCGATCCCCGACGATGTCGACGTCTACTACTTCACCCCCACCCGGGACAGTTGGGGCTCCGGCGACCGCCAGGTGACCTGCATGTTCGGCAACACCGACGGGCGGGGCACCCTCACCGGCACGCTGCGCCGCGACGCCACCACCCTCACCGACGACCAACTCGCCTATCTGCGCGCGGACGCGGTGCTGTACACCGCCCTGGACACCGCTCCCGACGCCGCGTACGTCGAGGACGACCTGCCGGGCCACCGCAGATGGGCGGCGCGGGTCGCCACGGCGCTCGCCGACCAGACCCGGCGGCTGCGGGCCCACGACTGGCCGGACGGCGCCCGGGAGCCGGTCGCCGGGCGGGCGGCGGACCTGGACCGGGCCCGCGAGGAGTGGGGCACGGCGGCCGCCGCCACGGACGCCGACGCCTTCTACGTCCACTACGGCCGGGGCAGCGCGCTTCTGGAGGGCCGGACGGCAGTCACCGCGCGCAAGGCTCTGGGCCTGGCCACCACTCCTCCGGCACGCGACACGGAGGGCGGCTCGGGCTCCGGAGGTGCCTCGGGCGGTGGAAAGCAGGTGTGACGGCCGCCATACCGGGCAGAAAATGCCTGCGTAAAGCCATCGGAAGAACCGGGTCATCACTTCGAGTGATTCTCTGGCCACTACTTGCGCGGCACAACCCACGGTTGCCAGGCTGTTGCTGTCTGTACAAGCTGATGGGAGCGGCCAGTGACTTTCGGTGAGCAGCCGGCGTATCTGCGTGTCGCGGGTGATCTCCGTAAGAAGATCGTGGACGGACTGCTGCCGCCCCACACACGCCTCCCCTCCCAGGCCCGCATCCGCGAGGAGTACGGCGTCTCGGACACGGTCGCCCTGGAGGCGCGCAAGGTCCTGATGGCCGAGGGGCTCGTCGAGGGCCGCTCCGGGTCCGGCACCTATGTCCGGGAGCGGCCGGTGCCGCGCCGGGTGGCCCGCTCGGGGTTCCGGCCGGAGAGCGGTGCCACCCCCTTCCGTCAGGAGCAGACGGACGCCTCCGTGCGCGGCACCTGGGAGTCGCGCAGCGAGCAGCGGGAGGCGAGCGGCGCCATCGCCGAACGGCTCGGCATCCAGCCGGGCGACCGCGTGATGCGCACGAAGTACGTCTTCCGGGAGGCGGGCGAGGCGATGATGCTCTCCACGTCCTGGGAGCCCCTCGCGCTGACCGGCCGCACCCCCGTGATGCTCCCCGAGGAGGGGCCGCTCGGCGGCATGGGGGTCGTCGAGCGCATGGCGGCCATCGACGTGGTCGTGGACAACGTCACGGAGGAGGTCGGCGCCCGTCCCGGCCTCGCGGAGGAACTGCTCGCGCTGGGCGGCGTCCCCGGCCATGTCGTGCTGGTCGTCCAGCGGACCTACTACGCCTCGGGCCGCCCGGTGGAGACGGCGGACGTGGTGGTGCCGGCGGACCGCTACCGGGTGTCGTACCACCTGCCGGTGAAGTAGCGGCGTAGCACCTGCCGGGGCGGCAGGGGGCGCGCGAGGGCTCGGGTGCGCCCTCCGGCCGACGTGTGAGTCCCCTCCGCCTGGGGTTCGGACCGCTTCCGTCCGACACTCGGCCCCTCTCTCCCCCGGCGCCGCACGCCCCCGGCCCGCGCCCCCGCCGCTCGCCCGCGGTGCGGGCGGTCATGGGTGCGGTCGTTCAAGTAGCTTGAATTCACAGGAAGTTGAGCCGAATCGCAGACGTGACCGCCCCGGCTCCCAGCGCGGTCGCAATCCGGTCGTTTCTTCGCGTCCGCCGCCTCGCGATCCGCCGGTGTTTCGGACTGTTCTGCATGCGCGCGAGGCGCGTGTGACGGCGCAAACGACGGCGTGCGCCCCCTGTGACATGGCTGGTTGCGTACCTCTTCGTGAAAAGACGTATTCGCTGCGTAAAGGTTAGGCGTAGGCTCGGGCATATGCGCAGTGCGGTTTCCTTGGTGGGTGGGGCGCGGCGGGAGCCGGGGACGGGAAGTGGAGGGGCGCGATGAGCGACGGCACGGTCACTCTTCCCTGGCTCGTCATACGGCAGGACGACAACGGCAATCGCTACAGCGTGGGCAGGTACGCCACCCGCGCCGAGGCCCAGAAGATCGTGGACAGCCTCGACGACCGCGGGCACAAGCAGCTCTACTGGGTCGAGCGCATCGGCCAGGGTGGCGCCCGGCGGGGGGAGCGGTCCGGCATGTGATCCGCCGCGCGCTCCCGTAGGCTCCGGCGCATGACGCAACCGATCGTGGTGGTCGGCGCCGCCCTGCTGCACGGCGACCGCCTGCTGGCCGCGCGCCGTAGTGCGCCCCCGGAGCTCGCAGGTCGCTGGGAGCTGCCCGGCGGCAAGGTCGAACCGGGCGAGACCCCCGAGCACGCCCTGGCGCGCGAGCTGCGGGAGGAGCTCGGGGTGACAGCGGAGCCGGTCGGGCGCGTGCCGGGGGAGTGGCCCCTGAAGGCGGGGTACGTCCTGCGCGTGTGGACCGCGCGCCTGCTCGCCGGCCGCCCCGAGCCCCTCCAGGACCACGACGAGCTGCGCTGGCTGACCCCCGATGAGATCTGGGACGTGGACTGGCTCGACCAGGACGTGGCAGCGGTCAAGGCCGTGCTGACCGTGTGGAATCGGTAGTCCCCCGACCGGAAAGGTTCACCGGCTCGCCCTCCCCCGCGGGGGAGGGTGGAGGCTGCCGAGGCGCATGGTGCGCCAGGTTCGGCGGCCCGTACGCCGTCCGTGCCACAGTACGCCCGGGCGCGCGGTAAGGCACTCCGGATACCGGGTATGTGCCAATTAGCCCCCGAAACCGGACATGATGAGTATCTGGCCCGGGAAGTGATCGGCGTGCTCGACACCGAAGGCACCAGCGCCGAGTGGACGTTCCACGCAGACCCCGGTGCGGTTCGGACCGCTCGTGCCGTTGTCCGGGGCCAGCTGCGCGCCTGGGGACTCGACGAGATCAGCGATGTCGCCGCACTGCTGGTCAGCGAGCTGGTGACCAATGCGCTGCGGCACGCCCCCGGTCCCATAGGGCTCCGTCTCGTGCGCTCCGGCGGTGCCTCCCCCAGTCTGCGCGTCGAGGTCTCCGACACCCTTCCCGACCCGCCCCGCGCACGCTCCGCCGACGCCGAGTCCGAGGACGGCCGCGGCCTCCAGCTGGTCGCCCACTCCTCGCGGCGCTGGGGGACCCGCCCGGCGGACACCGGCAAGACGGTCTGGTTCGAGCTGGCGGTTCCCGGCCGGTCATAGGCCGTGCCAGGGGGTTCGACCGGGCTTCACCTGGTTAGAAGACTGGGAGTATGGCCCGGCCGGTCCAAAAAGCATCGGGACCGTGCTGTGATCGTGAACACCGTGTTGTGCGGCACCGTAGTGCTGGATACTGCGGGCAGCCGCCCCCGGTGACCGGTGCCGGATGCGGTGAGCTGGAGGGGACGGTTCGCGTGAGCGAGATACCAGCGAAGGCCACGGAGTCCGAGGACCCGTCGGGCGGCGCGAGGGACGGGGCCGCGGTGGATTCCGCCGTGGCCGTCGAAGTGCGCGACGCGGCGAGCGGTCTTCTGTGGCAGAGCAACCCCCCCGGCTCCATCTACGACTACATCAAGGTCGCCTCCTTCTCCATCGGCCCCGACGGACACGTCGACCAGTGGAGCCTGCGGGCCGAGCAGCTCTTCGGCATCCCCCGCGAACGGGCCGTGGGGATGGACCCCATCGAGGCGTTCGTCGCCCCCGAACTGCGCGAGCGCGGCCAGCGCAAGATGGCCGAGATCCTCGACGGCCGGGAGTGGACCGGCGTCATCCCCTTCCGGGCGCCCGACGCGCGCCGGACCGAGGGGCTCGCCGAGGTCTATGTGATGCCCACCGTCACGGAGGACGGCGACCGGGCCGCCGTGTGCATCATCGTCGACGTCCGCACGCTCCGTAGCATCGAGACCGATCTCGCCGCCTCGCAGGCGATTTTCGGCCAATCTCCCTTCGGCTTCCTACTGATCGACCCGGATCTGCGGGTACGGCGCGCCAACGAACGGTTCGCCTCGACCTTCGGCGGCACCCCCGACCGCCACCGCGGCCGCAGCGTCCACGACTATCTGCAGTCCCCGGAGGCGGAGCGCGTCGCGGCCACCCTGCGCCGTGTCCTGGAGACCGGCGACTCGATCACGGACATGCATGTCACGGGATTCATCCCGGGCTCCGAGGAGCGCAAGCACTGGTCCGTGAACCTCTACCGCGTGCACAGCGGCAGCGGGCGCCCCATCGGCGTCGCCTGGCTCGGCATCGACGTCACCGCCCGCCGCGCCGCCGCCCGCGAGGCCGCCGCCGCCCGCCGCAACCTCGCCCTCCTGAACGAGGCGGGCGCCCGCATAGGCAACTCCCTCGACCTGGAGACCACCGCCCGGGAACTCCTCGACGTGGTCGTGCCCGGCTTCTGCGACCTCGCCACCGTCGACCTCTACCAGGGCCTCCTGGCCGGCGACGAGACCCCGGCGGGGCTGGCCGACGGCAGCGCCGAGATGCGCCGCGTCGCGTTCTCCAGCGCCGTCGCGGACCTGCCCTTCGCCGGCGGGACCGAGCCCGTCGCCGTCGGCGCCGTCCACCACTACGCCTTCAACTCCCCTTACGCGGACGCCCTGCGGGCCGCCCGGCCCCGGCACATCCCCGCCGAGGACGGTGGCCTGATCCAGTCCACGCTCGCCGTTCCGATGGTCGCCCACGACACCGTGGTCGGCCTCGCCAAGTTCTCCCGCACCAAGGGCAGCGAGCCGTTCGGCGAACGCGACCACGCGCTCGCCGTCGAACTGGCCGCGCGCGCCGCGGTCTGCATCGACAACGCGCGCCTGTACCGCCGCGAGCACGAACGCGCGCTGATACTGCAACGCTCCCTGCTGCCGCCCGGCGACCCGGAGGCCTCCGGCCTCGACATCGCCTGCCGCTATCTGCCCGGCAACGCGGCCACCGGCCGCCCGAGCGAGGTCGGCGGCGACTGGTTCGACGTCATCGAACTGCCCGGCCATCGCACGGCCCTGGTCGTCGGCGACGTCATGGGGCGCGGCCTGCGCGCCGCCGTCGCCATGGGCGAACTGCGCACGGCCGTCCGCACGTTGGCGCAGCTCGACCTCGAACCGGCCGAAGTCCTCGCCCAGCTCGACGAGATCGCCCGCAACCTCGGCGCCCCCGGAGGCGTCCAGCAGGCCACCCGCGCCGCCCGCCGGCCGCGCGAGGCCGACCTGTCCGAGGTGTACCTCGCGACCTGTGTCTACGCGGTCTACGACTCGGTCACGCGCCGTTGCACCTTCGCCAACGCGGGCCATCTCCCGCCGGTGGTCGTGGAACCGGGCCAGCCCGCGCTGATGCTGGACGTGCCGCCCGGAATGCCGCTCGGCGTGGGCGGCGAGCCCTTCGAGGAGGTGGAGGTCGAACTGCCCGAGGGCGCCCTCCTCGCGCTCTACACGGACGGTCTCGTCGAGTCCCGGGACCATCCGCTGGACGAGGGTCTCCAGGCGTTCGTGGGCGCGCTCACGGACCCCTCCCAGCCCCTGGAGGACGTCTGCGACCACGTCCTCAACACCCTGGACTCGCATCACGGCGAGGACGACATCGCGCTGCTGATGGCACGTGTCCAGGGACTGCCGGCCGAGTCCGTCGGTGACTGGACGCTGCCGCGGGAACCGCGCAGCGTGGGCCGGGCCCGGGAGTACGCGCGCGGCCAGCTGCTCGCCTGGGACCTGGAGCCCCTGGTGGACACCACGGAGCTGCTGGTCAGCGAGTTGGTGACGAATGCCCTGCGGTACGGCGAGGGCGAGATCAGACTACGGCTGCTGCTCGACCGGACGCTGGTGTGCGAGGTGTGGGACGCGGGCCTGGTCCAGCCCCGCCGCCGGCGCGCCCGGGACACCGACGAGGGAGGCCGCGGTCTGCAACTGGTCGGACTGCTCTCCGCGGCCTGGGGCTCGCGGCGTACACCGCGCGGCAAGACGGTCTGGTTCGAACTCCCGCTCCCGGACGGCGAGCACGGGATCGTGGACCCGGCGGAGGCCCTGCTGAGCCTGTTCTAGATCCGGTCGTCCGCCTTCTTCCGGCGCCGGAAGAGGTCCCCGCCGCCCCTGCGCGCCCGTGTGGCCGGTCCGCCGTAGCTCGCGGGCCCACCGTCGCCCGGTCCGCCCGGGCGGACCGGGGCGTCGAGCAGGATCCCGCCGAGCACGGCGCCACCCGTCCACAGGCCTTCGCCGTACGGCGTCCCGTACGTCCGTACGTCCCTCTCCGCGAGCTGCCGGGCCTGGCGGCCGAACGCGTCCGCCTCCCGCGCGTCGCTGAGGGCCGCGGCGGGGGCCGGGGCGGCGGACCCGGGAGTGCCCGCGCGCTCCGCCGCGTGCAGCCGTCGCTCCGCCTCCGCGAGCCGGGTGCGGGCCTCGCAGCCGACCGCTCCGCGATGCGTGGTCACGTAGTCCGCCGCGGCACCGACGCTGCCCCGGGCGACGAGCAGGGCACGGTCCAGCCGGTCGAGGGCCGGCGCCCCCTCCGGCCGCCGCTGTGACGCCCGGTCCAGCCCGGCGGTCACCTCCTCGATCCGCCGCAGCGCCCCGACCGGATCGAGCACTCCCCGGTCCGCCGCCTCTCGATCCTCCGCCTCGCGCTCCGCGGCCGCCTTCCGGTCGCCGGAGGCGTCCTTGCCGTCGGCGACGCCCTCCCGGCCCGGCTCCCGCCGCAGTTCGGCCACCAGCACCCTGCCCTGGGCGGTCCGGGTCCGCAGATCCGTGCGGGCGGGTTCCGAGGCGGCCTGCGCGAGGTCGGTCTCCATCGCCGTCAGGGCGCCGGGCAGCGCGTCCGCCGCCGCCGTCAGGGCCGAGACCAGCCGTGCGACGCCCGCCGCCAGCAGGTCCGCCTGGCCGACGGCGGCCTCGGCCGCGCGCAGCAGAGCCGTCGCGACCCCCGTCTCCCCGCGCTCCGCGGCCCGGCGGCCCTGGTGAAGGCAGGACGTGGCGAAGGACAGCCGGTCCTCGGCCACGTCCTGATGGCCCGCCACCGGCAGACACGCCGACAGCGCGTACCGCTCGCGCAGCCCGGTGAGCGTGTCGTCCGTCTGCGCGACCCGCGCCACCGACTCCCGTGACCGTGCCTCGGCACGCTCCAGCGCCTCCCGCGCGGTCCGCTCCAGCGCCCGCGCCCCGTCGAACCCGGGCGCCTGGGCGTCCAGCCTCCGCCCGGCCGCCCCGCACCGCGCCACGATCTCCTCCAGCAGCGCCCGCGCCCCGCCCTCCCCCTCGTCGAGCCGCTGCCGCATCCCGAAGGCCGCCGCGAGTTCGGACGCGGCGTCCTCCAGCGCCTGGGCGTACCCCCGTATCGCCTCGTCCCCGAGCTGCGCGGCGGCCCACCGCAGCTCCTCCCGGCTGGTGCGCACACAGTCGTCGGTCTCGACGAGCAACCGCCGTGCCCGCCGGTCGAGTTCGTCCAGCGATACGACGGTGGGCCCCCGTCCGCCGGGCGTCGTACGCGTCCTCGTACGCCGTCTGCGCCGCACCGACGTGTACACCGCGACCGCCACGGCGGCGACCGCGGCGATCAGCGGCAGCGCCAGATCACCGGTGGCGGCCCGGTCACGTCCGGCCCCGGCCACCGCCCCCAGCACGACCGCCACCAGCACCGCCCCGAACGCGACAGGGGCCCGTCGCACGGCTCGGAACGCGGCGGCCCGGCGCGACCGGCGCCGACGGGTGGGCGGCGTCACATTCCGGAGCGTAGGACCGATGAAGCGGCACCGCGAGTGGAGTGTGCCGGTGCGGGGGCGGATCTGGGCATGCGCGGGCGGTGGTGCCATGATCGGGGCACCACACACCGGGGGCCCGATGTTTCACCTCATATCGCAGATCGTTTTCGCGCTGATCGTCGTTCTCTACGGCGTCATCGGTGGCACCGCCCTCATCACCGGCCGGGTGCTCGTGCCGGTGTGGCAGCGCGGATATGTGCTGCGGCCCCGGCTGTGGGGCTCCGGGGCCCTGGCCTTCGTCGCGGGGATGGCGCTGTTCAGGTTCGTCGTCCCCGGCGGCGGTACGACCATCCTCGAACTCGTGGCCCCCTGCGGGTTCGTTCTGATGGTGGCCGGCGTGGTGCTGCAGATCCTCGGGCGGCACCCCGGTCGCGTACGCGTCTGACGGGCCTCCTACGGCCGCGAACAGGCGCTCACCCGGCCGCCGGACGCTTCCTGATCTTCGACCCGAGCCACACCAGCGGGTCGTACTTGCGGTCGGCCGCCCGCTCCTTCATCGGGATCAGCGCGTTGTCCGTGATCTTGATGCCCTCGGGGCACACCTCCGTGCAGCACTTGGTGATGTTGCAGTAGCCGAGGCCGTGCTCGTCCTGCGCCGTGCGCCTGCGGTCCAGACCCGTCTCCGAGGCCGCGTCCAGAGGGTGCATGTCCAGCTCGGCCACCCGCATCAGAAAGCGCGGACCCGCGAACACCTGCTTGTTCTCCTCGTGGTCGCGGACCACATGACAGGTGTCCTGGCACAGGAAGCACTCGATGCACTTGCGGAACTCCTGCGACCGGTCCACGTCCTCCTGCGTCATGCGGTACTCGCCGGGGGCGACGCCCGGGGGCGGCACGAAGGACGGGATCTCACGCGCCTTGCGGTAGTTGAAGCCCACGTCCGTCACGAGGTCGCGGATCACCGGGAAGCCGCGCATCGGGGTCACCGTGATCGTCTCGTCCCGCTCGAACACCGACATCCGCGTCATGCACATCAGCCGGGGCCGCCCGTTGATCTCCGCCGAGCACGAACCGCACTTGCCCGCCTTGCAGTTCCAGCGCACCGCGAGGTCGGGCGCCTGGGTGGCCTGGAGGCGGTGCACGATGTCCAGCACCACCTCGCCCTCGTGGACCTCGACCGTGAAGTCCTTCAGGCCGCCGCCCTCCGGATCGCCCCGCCACACCTTGAATCGGGCCTCGTAGCCGCTCATTCGTACAGCTCCTCTTCGGCCAGGTACTTGACCAGCTCCTCCTTCTCGAAGAGGGCGAGCAGGTCGGTGCGGATGGGTTCGGTGGTCTCGCGGGCCAGGGTGATCTGGCCGCGGGCCGGGTCCGTCGCCGCCAGACCGCCCGTGGGGTCGGCCAGCCGGCACAGCAGATTGACGCGGCGCCAGGCGCGGTCCATCGACGGGAAGTCCTCCCGGGTGTGCCCGCCGCGCGACTCCGTCCGCTCCAGGGCGGCCCGGGCCACGCACTCGCTGACCAGCAGCATGTTCCGCAGATCCAGGGCGAGGTGCCAGCCCGGGTTGAACTGGCGGTGTCCCTCGACACCCGCCCGGCGCGCCCGCGCCCGCAGCTCTCCCAGCTTCTGCAGCGCCTGCCGCATCTCCGCGTCCCGGCGGATGATCCCGACCAGGTCGTTCATGGTCTGCTGGAGTTCCTGGTGCAGGGTGTACGGGTTCTCCGGCGGGCGTCCGGTCTCCTCGCCGGGTGCCGGCCCCTCCGCCGAGAACGGGCGCAGGGCCTCCGCCGCGGCGGTGTCCACCTGGGCGTCGTCGACCGTGGGGCGTTCGGCGGCCTTGGTCGCGTACTGTGCCGCGTGCAGGCCCGCCCGCCGCCCGAAGACCAGCAGGTCGGAGAGCGAGTTGCCGCCCAGCCGGTTGGAGCCGTGCATCCCGCCGGCCACCTCACCGGCCGCGTACAGCCCCGGGACCCCGCGGGCCGCCGCCGTGTCCGAGTCGACCGCGATGCCGCCCATCACGTAGTGGCAGGTCGGCCCGACCTCCATCGCCTCGGCGGTGATGTCGACGTCCGCCAGCTCCTTGAACTGGTGGTACATGGACGGCAGCCGGCGCCGGATGACCTCGGCGGGCATCCGGGTGGAGACGTCGAGGAAGACACCGCCGTGCGGGGAGCCGCGGCCCGCCTTCACCTCGGCGTTGATGGCGCGCGCGACCTCGTCACGGGGGAGCAGGTCCGGTGGGCGCCGGTTGTTGTCCGGGTCCTCGTACCAGCGGTCGGCCTCGTCCTCGGTCTGCGCGTACTTCTCCTTGAAGACGTCCGGGACGTAGTCGAACATGAACCGCTTGCCGTCCGAGTTCCTGAGCACCCCGCCGTCGCCGCGCACCGACTCGGTGACGAGGATGCCCTTCACCGACGGCGGCCAGACCATGCCCGTCGGGTGGAACTGCACGAACTCCATGTTCAGCAGCGGCGCCCCGGCGAGCAGGGCCAGCGCGTGTCCGTCGCCCGTGTACTCCCAGGAGTTCGACGTCACCTTGAAGGACTTGCCGATGCCGCCCGTCGCGATCACCACGGCGGGCGCCTCCAGCACGAAGAACCGGCCGGACTCCCGCTCGTAGGCGAAGACCCCGGACACCCGGTCCCCGGACTTGAGGATCCGGGTGACCGTGCACTCCTGGAAGACCTTCAGCCGGGACTCGTAGTCCCCGGTCTCCTTCTCGTCCTCCTGCTGGAGCGCGACGATCTTCTGCTGGAGCGTGCGGATCAGCTCCAGGCCCGTACGGTCGCCGACATGCGCGAGGCGCGGGTACTCATGACCGCCGAAGTTGCGCTGGGAGATGCGGCCGTCCTTCGTACGGTCGAACAGGGCGCCCCAGGTCTCCAGTTCCCAGACCCGCTCGGGGGCCTCGCGCGCGTGCAGCTCGGCCATCCGCCACTGGTTGAGGAACTTCCCGCCGCGCAGGGTGTCGCGGAAGTGCACCTGCCAGTTGTCGTGCGGGTTGGCGTTGCCCATCGCCGCCGCGATGCCGCCCTCCGCCATCACGGTGTGCGCCTTGCCGAACAGCGACTTGCAGATCACGGCCGTACGGGCGCCGCGTTCCCGGGCCTCGATGGCGGCCCGGAGGCCGGCCCCGCCGGCCCCGACCACGACGACGTCCCACTCCTGCCGGTCGACCACGGACATCACAAGGCCCCACTCACTAGAAGAAGCGCGGATCGTCGAAGGCACCGGACGCCACCAGGTACACGTAGAAGTCGGCGAGCGCCACGCTGACCAGCGACGCCCAGGCCAGCAGCATGTGACGGGCGTTCAGCCTGCTGACGAAGCCCCACATCCGGTAGCGCACGGGGTGCCGGGAGAAGTGTTTGAGCCTGCCGCCGACGATGTGCCGGCAGGAGTGACAGGAGAGGGTGTACGCCCAGATCAGCACGATGTTCACCAGGAACACCACGGTGCCGAGCCCCATGTGTCCCCAGCGGTAGTGGCTGTCGCGGAAGGCGAGCACGGTGTCGTAGGTGAGGACGCCCGCCACCAGTAGGGCCGCGTAGAAGAAGTACCGGTGGATGTTCTGCAGGACCAGCGGGAAGCGGGTCTCGCCCGTGTACGTCCGGTGCGGTTCCGCCACCGCGCAGGCCGGCGGTGACAGCCAGAAGCCGCGGTAGTAGGCCTTGCGGTAGTAGTAGCAGGTCAGGCGAAAGCCGAGCGGGAAGATCAGGATGATGATCGCCGGGGAGATCGCCCACCAGCTGCCGAAGAGATCGGCGTTGGGGCCCGCGTGCATGGTCCGGCAGCGCTCGGCGAGACAGGGCGAGTAGAAGGGCGAGACGTACGGCGCCGCGTAGTAGTCCGCGTCGGCGAAGGCCCGCCAGGTCGAGTACACGACGAACGCCAGCAGCCCGGCGGCGGTGGCCGCGGGCGCGAGCCACCAGCGGTCGGTGCGCAGGTGCGGGACGCCGATCGCGGCGCGGGTGCCGGTGCGCACTCCGTCGCCGGGCGGCCGGGGTTCGGTGTCGGGGGGTTCCGTGCCAGTGGTCCCAGTGCTCAAGGAAAGCGCACCTCTCTCGTGGGTGGGTCGCCTCCGGGGCGCGCCGGGGGTCAGGGTGCGTGCCGGTCCCGGGCGCCGAGGCCCTCGTCGTCCGAGTCCGTCCACAGACTGCTGTCGTACGGGGCGTCGGAGATCGTCACCAGCTCGACACGCGGGGCCGCGCGGGAGGCGTCGGCCGCCTCGCGCAGCAGGGACACACTCTCGCGCAGATGGTCGGCGTCGGTGCGGACCCGGCGTATCTCGAGTCCACCGCCGCCCAGCTGCTGTTCCAGGCGTCCCACCGACCGGTACAGGTCGTCGAGGCACCGCTGGACCGACGTCAGTTCGTCGTGCACGGACATGACGCGACCTCACTTCCAGGGCACGAGTGGCCCGAGGTGGTGACGTTCATGCGCCTGCGAGTGTTGCGCGTCACACCTGCCGGTGTGAAGGGACGTGCAGTGATTGGCCGACGCACAGGGGGGCGTGCGCACCGGATTCGAGCCTCCCGCCACCCATCGTCCCAAATGCGGGGCCCCAGCGCCGGGGGGCCGGGCGATGGTTGCGCCGATCGGGTGGGATTCCCGGCCTCTTTCGCCGTGTCGCCGCATTCCGCCGAGTCCCTTCCACTTCAGTGGGCCCATACATCTGATCAACTCCAAATAGCAACAAACCAGACCATAACGCCCGCTCATTCGTGAAGTGGCTCCCGGAGGTAGACGTGATGTCCCACGACGGCGTCGGACGGAGCGCGGTGCTGCGCTCGGTCACATTCCTCACCGCGGGAGCCCTCGCGGTGACCGCGCTCGCCGCCTGCAGCTCCGACGAGAAGAAGGCGAGCACACCGGCCGCCGGGCAGGACATCGCCCCGGCCGGCCGCAACCTCGTCAGCGACGGCGGCACCCTGCGCTGGGCGGTCGACGACGTGCCCGGGACCCTGAACGCCTTCCAGGCCGACGCCGACGCCGCGACCAGCCGGATCGCGGGCGCCGTGCTGCCCTCGATGTTCCGGCTCGACGTGAACGGACGGCCGCAGGTGAACTCCGCCTATCTGGAGTCGGCCAAGGTCGTCTCGACCGAGCCCAAGCAGGCCGTCGTCTACCGCCTGAACCAGCAGGCCGTCTGGAGCGACGGCCGGGAGATCGGCGCCGACGACTTCGCCGCCCAGTGGCGCGCCCTGTCCGGCAAGGACCACAAGTACTGGACCGCCCGCAACGCCGGCTACGACCGGATCCAGAAGATCGAGCGCGGCGCGAACAACCTCGAGGTCAAGGTCACCTTCGCCAAGCCGTACGCCGACTGGAGGTCGCTGTTCTCGCCGCTGTACCCGAAGGACGTCATGGGTACTCCGGCGAGCTTCAACGACGCGGCGCGAGGCGGCCTGAAGGTCACCTCCGGCCCGTTCGGCATCCAGTCGGTCGACCGGGACCACGGCACCGTCACCCTCACCCGCAACCCGCGCTGGTGGGGCCGGCCGGCCAAGCTGTCCGAGATCGACCTCGTGGCCGTCCCGCGCGATCAGCGGGCCGCCGCGCTCGCCGACGGGAAGCTCGACATGGCGGAGGTCGACCCGGAGGAGGCCGACCGGATCACGCTCGCCGCGCGCGACAAGGGTGGCACCCCCCTGCGGGGCTCCTCGCCGAGGTCGGAGTCGAGCGGGAGCGCCTCACCGGGGTCCAAGTCGAGCAGGAGCGCCTCGCCGGGCGTGGAGTCGGACGGGAGCGCCTCGCCGGGCGCGGCGGGCCCCCACAACCAGCAGACGCTGAACGGCTTCGTGCTCCGCAGGTCCCTGGAGCCCGCCTACACCCAGCTCGCCCTGAACGGCGGCCGGGGCCCGCTCTCCGACGAGCGGGTGCGCCGGGCCGTGGCCCGCTCCCTGGACCGCGCCCAGCTGGCCGGACTCGTGCTCAAGCCGCTCGGGCTGCCCGCGGTCCCGGTCGGCAGCCATCTCGCGCTCGCGGGGCAGGACGCGTACGCCGACGGCAGCGGCGCCATCGGCAACCAGGACACCAAGGAGGCGCAGAAGCTGCTGGCCGAGGCGGGCTGGGTGAACGGCTCGGCCAAGGCGAAGGCGGCCGGCTCCGAGGGCGACAAGAACTCGGGGGACGGGGGCAGGACGCGGGGCGCGGGGGGCACGGACCGGCGCGGCGACTCGGGTGGGGACGACAAGCCCCGTCACCTCGTCCGGGAGCCCGCCCAGCAGGGTGGACCCCCGCCGGGGGCCTACGCGCCCAAGGGCACCGCCGCTCCGGGCGGCGCCGCGGCCGGGTTGCTCGCCAAGAACGGCAAGCCGCTGCAGCTGAAGTTCGTGCTGCCGTCGGGGCCCGGCTCGCGGTCCCTGCAGACCGTGGGGGACCGTATTGCCCGCATGCTGGACAAGATCGGGATCCGTACGGAGATCACCAAGGTCCCCGACGACGCCTTCTTCAAGGACCACGTCGCGTCCGGCGACTACGACCTGGCGCTGTACTCCTGGCCGGCGACCGCATTCCCGGCGACCGACGCCCGGCCGATCTACGCCAAGCCGGTGCCGGCGGCGGACGGCTCGCTGACCGTGGAGCAGAACTACACCCGGGTCGGCACCGACCAGGTGGACCAGCTCTTCGACCAGGCCATCGCCACGCTGGACGAGGGCGAGGAGCGGGACCTGGTGCGCAAGGCCGACTCCCACATCTGGGCCGCCGCCGGCTCGATCCCCCTCTACCAGCGCCCCGAGCTCACGGTGACCCGTGCCGACCTGGCCAACGCGGGCGCCTTCGGCTTCCAGACCCCGGTCTACGAGGACATGGGCTTCCTGAAGAAGGGCGGGAAGCCGTCCGGCAGCCCGTCCCCGTCGCACTAGGGCTCCGACAGGTACCAAGGCCGAGGCCCGGCCGCCCGGGGCGGCCGGGCCTCGGTGGGATCCGGCGGGGTGCTTCCGCGATCAGCTGTGCTTGGCGCGGCTCGCGGAGCGGGCCCGCTCACGCTGGTCGAGGACGACCTTGCGGATGCGGACGGCCTCCGGCGTCACCTCGACGCACTCGTCGTCGCGGCAGAACTCCAGGGACTGCTCCAGCGACAGCTTGCGCGGCGGCACGATCGACTCGGCGATGTCCGACGTGGCCGACCGGATGTTGGTGAGCTTCTTCTCCTTGGTGATGTTGACGTCCATGTCGTCGGCGCGGGAGTTCTCGCCGACGATCATGCCCTCGTACACCTCGGTGCCCGGCTCGATGAAGAGCGTGCCGCGCTCCTGGAGGTTCGTCATCGCGAACGCGGTGACGCTGCCGGAGCGGTCGGCGACCAGGGAGCCGTTGTTACGGGTCTGCAGCGGGCCGAACCAGGGCTCGTGGCCCTCGTGGATGGAGTGGGCGATACCCGTGCCGCGGGTGCCGGTCAGGAACTCCGTACGGAAGCCGATCAGACCGCGCGACGGCACGACGAACTCCATGCGGACCCAGCCCGAGCCGTGGTTGGACATGTTGTCCATCCGGCCCTTGCGGACACCCATGAGCTGGGTGACGGCGCCCATGTGCTCCTCGGGCACGTCGATCGTCATGCGCTCGACCGGCTCGTGGACCTTGCCGTCGACGTCCTTGGTGACGACCTGCGGCTTGCCGACCGTCAGCTCGTAGCCCTCGCGGCGCATGGTCTCCACCAGGATGGCCAGCGCCAGCTCACCGCGGCCCTGCACCTCCCAGGCGTCGGGCCGGTCGGTGTCGAGGACGCGCAGCGAGACGTTACCGATCAGCTCGCGGTCGAGGCGGTCCTTGACCTGGCGGGCGGTGACCTTGCGGTCCTTGACGGTGGCCTTGGCGTTGGCGCCCTTGCCGGTGCCGCCTCGGCCGACCAGCGGCGAGGTGTTGGTACCGATCACCATGGAGATCGCGGGCTCGTCCACCGTGATCAGCGGCAGGGCGACCGGGTTCTCCGTGTCGGCCAGGGTCTCGCCGATCATGATCTCGGGGATACCGGCGACGGCGCAGATGTCACCCGGGCCGGCCTTCTCGGCGGGCTTGCGGGTGAGGGCCTCGGTCATCATCAGCTCGCTGATGCGGACGTTGCTGGTCGTGCCGTCGCGCTTGATCCAGGCGACGGTCTGGCCCTTGCGCAGCTCGCCCTGCTCGACGCGGAGCAGCGCGATACGGCCGAGGAAGTTGTCGGCGTCCAGGTTGGTCACGTGCGCCTGGAGCGGGGCGTCCTCGTCGTAGGTCGGGGCCGGGATGTGGTCCAGGATGGTGGAGAAGAACGGCTCCAGGCTGTCGCTGTCGGCCGGGACCGTGCCGTTCTCCGGCTTGGTGAGGGAGGCGATGCCGTCACGGCCGCACGCGTAGACGATCGGGAACTCGATCTGGTCCTCGTCGGCGTCGACGTCGAGGAAGAGGTCGTACGTCTCGTTCACGACCTCGTCGATACGGGCGTCGGGGCGGTCCGTCTTGTTGATGCACAGGATGACGGGCAGCTTGGCCTGGAGCGCCTTGCGCAGCACGAAGCGGGTCTGGGGCAGCGGGCCCTCGGAGGCGTCGACGAGCAGCACGACACCGTCGACCATCGACAGACCGCGCTCGACCTCGCCGCCGAAGTCGGCGTGGCCGGGGGTGTCGATGATGTTGATCGTGATGGGCTCCCCGCCGTCCTTGGGGTGATACTTCACCGCCGTGTTCTTGGCGAGGATCGTGATGCCCTTCTCACGCTCCAGGTCGTTCGAGTCCATGACCCGGTCGTCGACCTGGTCGAGCTGGTGGGCGGCGAAGGCACCGGCCTGCTTCAGCATGCCGTCGACGATGGTCGTCTTCCCGTGGTCGACGTGGGCGACGATGGCGACGTTGCGGATGTCGTGGCGCGTGGCCATATTGCGCAGTACTCCCGAGTGGTGAGGACGGCCTGCGCGTACGTCTGTGTTACGCGGGCCCTGCCGGGCTGAACATGCCACGGCCTCACCCCATGGTACGGGGCCCTGAGCGAAGACGGATGCTGAGGGATATGTGGAGGACGGTCTCCGGACGGCCATGGCAGCGCAACCACCGGTCCGGCCACGCCGGGTGCTGTCCCGGATTCGGTCGGCCACGACATCGAACAAATGTTCATCGGCCCGCGCGATGGTGCGGATGCCCGACGGGTGCATGAGCGCCTAGCCGGTCTCGGTGGTGCGGTCAGGCGAGACGGCCGTTCCGTGCGAGGTGTCCACCCTGCAGTTGGAGTAGATGCGCTTCTTCGTCACCAGGAAATGGCGCTTCTTCACGCCGATCTTGTAGTGCACGGTGGAGTGCGGGCCCACCGATGGTGGTGCTGCGTCCCTTCGTGAAGGTCACGGACTTGCTGACGGTGAACTGCGTCGACCTGGGGGTTGCACTGCTCGCCGGCGGAAGCGGGGGCCGCCACGGTCAGGGCGCTGCCCGAGAAAGCCGGCGCGTGACGAGCGTCAGCCCTGCTCCGGCGAATCTTCTGCACGGTGAGATGTCCCTCCGTTTCGTGGTGATGCGCGCGCCTCAAGAGGCACCGGTGGTCGAGAGGGGCCATCCGCCGTCCGCTGTCCCGGACGCATGGTTCGTGTGCCCCGAAAATGTCCTGGTCCCGGATCGGTCTGCCCCGCGCTTCGCGGGCGCTCACCACGGCCTGTGCCCGGCTGGTGTGTGCCGCGCCGTCAGAGGTCGGATCCAGATGCCGGCTGGCGAGAAATAGGTGTGTGCCACGCGACAGTCCCGGCACGGCGCGTCAGGGATATAGGGAAAACCCTGCATCCGCGACCGGTCGGGGCGAAAACCGATAGTTCCGCACTAGTGTGCTTCCGCCTACGCCGTACGTTCCCTGCCTGGCCAGGGCCGTCGGAAGGGCGACAGTCCGGCTGCTCGAACGCCGCGCGCTGAGGCCGACGGCGCGCCGAGCGCCGCGGGTCGGTGCATTAGCACATCCGCTGCACAGAGCCGGCCATCCCCTCAAGGGGTTTTCTCCGGCCAGGTGTCCGGAATGCGGACACTTCAAACCGATAGATGTGTAACAAGTCCGTTTCGCAGTGATCTTTCAGCAAACCCTTTGTCCGGATTTTGGAAGATGTACGCGGTAGGTGTGATCGAACCGAGACCTTATGGGTGTGGTTCGACCTCTGCCTTTGGCAGATAGTTAGGCGCGTAGAGCTCGGACGAACGGGTCACGCGCTGCAGGCGGCGCCGACTCACGAGCGGCGGGAAGCACCTGACTGTTTCAGGCACCGGTGACGGTGATGTGTCTTGTGCTCCCCTGTGCGGTGAACCATTGGACTCATGAGGAGGAGCCCCATGCGTGGTGCCAAGAGCGCCAAGTGGGTTGCGATAGCTGCGGTTGTGGCGCTGGGCGCGACGGCCTGTGGCGGTGGCGGGGACAACGGCAGCTCGGGCAGTGGCAAGGGCAACGGCGTCGTATCGGTGGAGATCGGTGAGCCGCAGAACGGCCTGGTTCCCACCAACACGTACGAGACCGAGGGCGGCCAGGTCATCAACGCCCTCTTCACGGGTCTGACCGAGCTTGACGCCAACAACAAGGTCGTCAACGCCATGGCGCAGTCGATCGAGACCAAGGACAACAAGGTCTGGACGATCAAGCTGAAGTCGGGCTACACGTTCCACAACGGCGAGAAGGTGACGGCCCAGTCCTTCGTCGACGCCTGGAACTACGGCGCCAACCAGACGAACGCCCAGCAGACCAACCCGCTGTTCAGCCACATCCAGGGCTACAGCGACCTGAACCCGGGCGAGGGCAAGAAGCCCTCGACCGACAAGATGTCGGGTCTGAAGGCCGTCAGCGACGACACCCTCCAGGTCACCCTGACCGCCCCGTTCGCGGCGTTCCCGGCGCAGCTGTCCTTCACGGCGTTCGTTCCGCTGCCCCAGGTGTTCTTCAAGGACCCGAAGGGCTTCGGCGACGCCCCGATCGGCAACGGCCCCTTCAAGATGCAGGGCAAGTTCCAGCACAACGAGGCCATCAACACCACGAAGTACGACAAGTACCCCGGGGCGGCGAACATCCAGCCCAAGGGCGTCGACTTCAAGATCTACTCGAACCTGGACACGGCCTACAAGGACCTCGTCGCGGGCAACCTCGACATCCAGCTCGTCGTCCCGAACTCGGGCCTGCCGACGTACAAGAAGGACCTGCCGGGCCGCACGATCGACCAGCCCGACTCCGCGGTCGGTTACATCGGCTTCCCGATCAAGTACAACAAGGCCTTCCAGAACGCGGACCTCCGCAAGGCCATCTCCATGGCGATCGACCGGAAGACGATCGCCGACAAGGTCTTCCTCGGCGCCCGTACGCCGGCGGACGACTACGTCAGCCCCATCATCGACGGCTACCGCAAGGGCGCCTGCGGCGACGCCTGCACCCTGAACGTGGCCAAGGCCAAGGAGCTCTACAAGAAGAGCGGCGGGCTGCCCGGCAACAAGCTGGAGATCGGCTACAACGCGGACGGCGGCCACAAGGAGTGGGTCGAGGCAGTCGCCAACCAGCTCCAGCAGAACCTGGGCCTGCAGGTGACGGCCAAGCCGTTCGAGCAGTTCCAGACCATCCTCAACGACCTGGACGCCAAGAAGTACCAGGGCGCCTTCCGTATGGCCTGGAGCATGGACTACCCGGACATGGAGGACTACCTCCGCCCGGTGTTCTCCAAGGACGCCATCGCCAACGGCTCGAACTACTCCGGTTACGTCAACGACCAGTTCGAGAAGCTGCTCGTCCAGGGCGACAAGGCTCCGACGCACGAGGAAGCCGTCAAGACCTACCAGCAGGCCGACGACGTCCTCCTCAAGGACCTGCCGTACATCCCGGTGTACTTCTACACCCTGAACTCGGGCTACAGCGACAAGGTCAAGTCGATGAAGGTCGCCGGTAACCACCTGATTCTGTGGGACTCGGTCAAGCTCAGCTGAGCACGCCCTGAGTAGTTCCGACATACAGCGGAACCGGGTGAGCAGGGGGAGGAAGGACAAGCCTTCCCCTGCTCACCCCTTCTGCCGTCTCCCGTCCGACCGCGCCGCCGTCCCGGCCGCGGGCGGGTCCAGCACCCCCCTCTGGAGTACCCATGGGCCGATACGTCGTGCGCCGCCTGCTGCAGGTGATCCCTGTGGTCATCGGCGTCACGTTCATCATCTTCTGCCTGGTCTTCGCACTGCCCGGCGACCCGATCCAGGCACTGGCCGGCGACAAGCGCGCCGACCCGAACATCGCAGCGATCCTCCGCGATCACTATCACCTCAACGAACCGCTCTACCAGCAGTACTGGCACTACATCAGCGGCGTCTTCACCGGTGACCTCGGTGAGACCTACAACGGTCGCTCCATCTCGGACATCGTCGCTCAGAGGTTCCCCGTCACGCTGAAGCTCGGTCTGACCTCCTTCGCCATCGAGGCCATCATCGGCATCCTGGCGGGCATCATGTCCGCGCTGAAGAAGGGCAAGTTCATCGACAACGTGGTGCTGGTCGCCACGCTCGTGCTGATCTCGATCCCGGTCTTCGTTCTCGGTAGCGTCCTCCAGCTGGAGGCCGGCGTGAACCTCAAGATCACGCCCGTCGCCGGCATCGAGAAGGGCTGGCCGCAGAGCTACATCCTCCCGGCCATCGTGCTCGCCTCGACCTCGATGGCGTACATCGCACGACTGGTGCGGACGAGCCTGACGGAGTCGATCCGGGCCGACTACGTTCGCACCGCGGTCGCCAAGGGCCTGCCGCGGCGCCGGGTCATCGGCCTGCACGCGATGCGCAACTCCCTGATCCCGGTCGTCACCTTCCTGGGCTTCGACCTCGGCGCCCTGATGGGTGGCGCCATCATCACCGAGCGCGTGTTCAACATGCCCGGCATCGGTGGTCAGCTGGCTCAGTCCGTATATCTGCGCGAGCGGCCCGTCGTCGTCGGTCTGGTGACCCTGCTGGTGCTGATCTACCTGGCCGCCAACCTCCTCGTAGACCTGATGTACGCCGTGCTCGACCCGAGGATCCGCTATGAGTGAGAAGACGATAGAGAGGCCCACCACCGACGAGGCCGCCCTCGCCAAGGAGATCGAGGCCGAGGAGAAGGCGGCGGCGCGGCAGGCGAGCCTGCTCAAGGACGGCTGGGCGGACCTGCGCAAGCGGCCCATGTTCATCGTGACCGGCTTCGTCATCCTGGTTCTGCTCGCGCTGGCGATCGCACCCAGCCTGTTCACGGCACGCTCGCCGTTCTCGGACGGCTTCTGCCAGCTGCAGAACTCCATGAACGGGCCGTCCTCCGGGCACCTGTTCGGCTTCGACGTGCAGGGCTGCGACATCTACACGCGGACCGTGTACGGCACCCGCAACTCGATCGTCGTCGGTGTGCTGACCACCATCGTCACCACCCTGATCGGCGGCCTGCTCGGCATGCTGGCCGGTCTGGTCGGCGGCTGGGTGGACGCGCTGCTGTCCCGCATCACCGAGGTGTTCTCGGCCCTGCCGCTCATCGTCGGTGGTCTGCTGATCATGTCGATCTGGGGCGGCGGCGATGTGTGGTCGGTCGCGTTCATCATGGCGATCCTCGGCTGGCCGCAGGTCTTCCGCATCATGCGCGGCGAGGTCATCGCGAACAAGTACAACGACTACGTGATGGCCGCCCGCGCGCTCGGCGCGGGTTCGGGGCGGATCGCGTTCCGGCACATCCTGCCGAACACGCTCGCTCCCGTCATCGTCATCACCACGATGAACCTCGGCGTCTACATCGCCGCCGAGGCCGCCCTGTCCTACCTCGGCATCGGCATCCAGTACCCCAACATCTCCTGGGGTCTGATGATCAGTGACGCCCAGGACCGGTTCCTGACCTCGCCGCACGCGCTGCTCTTCCCGGCCGGCGCCCTGAGCCTCACCGTGCTGGCGTTCATCATGCTCGGCGACGTCGTCCGCGACGCCTTCGACCCGAAGACGCGCTAAAGGGAGGCGTACGTGACCACCATCGACCAGACGGACGCCGTTCCGGCTCCGCGACCCGGCGACGCCGAGAAGACCGGCCCGCTGCTCGAAGTGCGAAACCTGCACGTCGAGTTCCAGACCCGCGAGGGCCTGGTGAAGGCCGTCAACGGCGTCAACTACTCCGTGGACTCCGGGGAGACGCTCGCCGTGCTCGGCGAGTCCGGCTCCGGCAAGTCCGTGACCGCTCAGGCGATCATGGGCATCCTCGACATGCCGCCGGCGCGCATCCCCCAGGGGGAGATCCGCTTCTACGGCCAGGACATGCTGAAGATGTCCGGCGAGGAGCGGCGCAAGCTGCGCGGCGCGCGGATCGCGATGATCTTCCAGGACGCGCTGTCCTCGCTCAACCCGGTGCTCAGCGTGGGCTACCAGCTCGGTGAGATGTTCCGTGTCCACCAGGGCCTGTCCCGCAAGGCGGCCAAGGCCAAGGCGATCGAGCTGATGGACCGGGTGAAGATCCCGGCCGCTGCCACCCGCGTGAACGACTACCCGCACCAGTTCTCCGGGGGTATGCGCCAGCGCATTATGATCGCCATGGCGCTCGCCCTGGAGCCGGACCTGATCATCGCCGACGAGCCCACCACGGCTCTCGACGTGACGGTGCAGGCCCAGGTGATGGACCTGCTCGCGGAACTCCAGCGCGAGTACCGGATGGGTCTGATCCTCATCACCCACGACCTCGGTGTCGTGGCGGACGTCGCCGACAAGATCGCGGTGATGTACGCGGGCCGTATCGTGGAGACGGCGCCGGTGCACGAGCTGTACAAGCGCCCGGCCCACCCCTACACCCGCGGTCTGCTCGACTCGATCCCGCGCCTGGACCAGAAGGGCCAGGACCTCTACGCGATCAAGGGTCTGCCGCCCAACCTGCTGAAGGTGCCGACTGGCTGCGCCTTCAACCCGCGCTGCGAGAAGGCGCAGGACATCTGCCGTACCGAGCGCCCCCCGCTGGTCCAGGTGACCGAGCGGGACGGCTCCGAACTGCCGGGCCGCGCGAGCGCGTGCCACTTCTGGAAGGAGACGATCCATGGCTGAGCCGACGGACGCGACGCCGAACGTCTCCGACGTTGAGGTCGCCGACGTGCACTCCGAGGAGGAGGCGGTCGCCGCCCTGGGCGCACAGGTCGAGCGGGGCGAGCCGATCCTCCAGGTCCGCAACCTCGTCAAGCACTTCCCGCTGACGCAGGGCATTGTCATCAAGCGGCAGATCGGTGCGGTGAAGGCCGTCGACGGCGTCTCCTTCGACCTGTACCAGGGCGAGACCCTGGGCATCGTGGGTGAGTCCGGCTGCGGCAAGTCGACGGTGGCCAAGCTCCTGATGAACCTGGAGCGGGCCACGGCCGGCGAGATCTTCTACAAGGGCCAGGACATCACCAAGCTGTCCGGACGCGCCCTGAAGACGGTCCGCCGCAACATCCAGATGATCTTCCAGGACCCGTACACGTCGCTCAACCCCCGTATGACGGTGGGCGACATCATCGGTGAGCCCTTCGACATCCACCCCGAGGTGGCCCCGAAGGGCGACCGGCGCCGCAGGGTCCAGGAGCTGCTGGACGTCGTCGGCCTCAACCCGGAGTACATCAACCGCTACCCGCACCAGTTCTCGGGCGGTCAGCGCCAGCGCATCGGCATCGCCCGAGGCCTCGCGCTCAACCCCGAGGTCATCATCTGCGACGAGCCGGTCTCCGCGCTCGACGTGTCGGTCCAGGCGCAGGTCATCAACCTGATGGAGCGGCTGCAGAACGAGTTCAACCTGTCGTACATCTTCATCGCCCACGACCTGTCGATCGTCCGCCACATCTCCGACCGGGTGGGCGTGATGTACCTCGGCAAGCTGGCCGAGGTCGGCTCGGACGAGCAGATCTACGAGCACCCGACGCACCCCTACACCCAGGCGCTGCTGTCGGCGGTCCCGGTGCCGGACCCGGATGCCCGCGAGCACCGCGAGCGGATCATCCTCACCGGCGACGTGCCGTCCCCGGCCAACCCGCCCTCGGGCTGCCGTTTCCGCACCCGTTGCTGGAAGGCCCAGGACAAGTGCGCCGTGGAGGTCCCGCTCCTCGCGATTCCCGAGCGCTTCAAGGACTCGGACTCGCCGGCGGCCCACGAGTCGGCCTGCCACTTCGCCGAGGAGAAGGACGTGGTTCACGCGGCCTGACGGCCTCTCGGGCTACGACCGGTTCCCGGCAACCTCATCCACGGGGGTGCCGGGGACCGGTCTCTTTTTGGGCGGGCGGGCGTGATGAAACCGGGACATCTTCGGGACATGGGTATCAGGAACTCGGGACAGCCGGACGGGTGATGATCTCCGGGTCCGTCGGAGCGGGAATTCGCAGCGTTTCCGCGGAGACGACCGCCGACCTCATCCGACCACCTGGGCCCCGGCCCAGTGGCACGCCACCTGTTCCCCGCTGCCGCCGTCGAGTATCTCCAGGTCCTGGCCCCGGCACGCGCCTGCGACACCGGCCTGCTCCGCCTCGCCGCTCGCCAGGACCTGGCAGCGCACGTGGAAGCGGCAGCCCGCGGGGATGCGGGAGGGGTCCGGGGGCTCCCCGGTCAGCACCACGGGTTCGCCCGGCGTCTCCGGCAGCACGGAGAGCAGGGCCCGGGTGTACGGATGCCGGGGCGCGGTCAGCACCTGTTCGACCGGGCCCGTCTCCACGATCCGGCCCAGGTACATCACCGCGACCCGGTCGGCGATGTTCCACGCCAGGCCCAGATCATGGGTCACCACCAGGGCGGCGAGGCCGAACTCGGTCCGCAGGCGCAGGAGCAGCGCGAGGATCTCACCGCGCACGGACGCGTCGAGCGAGGCCACCGGCTCGTCGGCGACGATGAGTTCGGGTTCCAGGACGAGCGCTCCCGCGATCACCACGCGCTGCCGCTGGCCGCCCGACAACTCGTGCGGATAGCGCAGGAAGAACCGTTCGGGCGGCCGCAGTCCCGCCTTGGCGAGGGCCTCGGCGACCGCCGCCCGTTCGTCCCCCGCGTACCCGTGGATCCGCAGCCCTTCGGCCACCGCGTCGTACACCGTGTGCCGCGGGTTCAGCGATCCGCTCGGGTCCTGGAGCACCAGTTGGACGCGTCTGCGGTAGGCCTTCAGAAACCGCGAGGTGTACTCCAGCGGCTTCCCGCCGAAGCCGATGTGCCCCGCGGTCGGCCGCACCAGGCCGAGCAGCGCCCGGGCCAGGGTCGTCTTGCCGCAGCCCGACTCGCCGACGAGCGCCACGATCTCCCCGGCCCGGATGTCGAGTTCGACGCCGTCCACGGCCCGGCTCGGCGGACCGCCGCGCCGCCCGGGAAAGGCCACGTGCAGTCCCCGTGCGCTGAGCAGGGGCGGTGGTGTCGTCATGCCGTGCTCCTCGTGTCCTCGGCCGCGGCCGCCGTGCCGGAGTCGGCGTCCGCCACGTGCACACAGGCCGCTCGCCGCTCCTGCCCCAGGTCCCGCAGCGCCTGGTCCTGGGTCGCGCACAGCTTTAGTGCCTCAGGACAGCGCGGATGGAAGGCGCAGCCGGAGGGCAGGGCGAACGGGTCCGGGGGGTCCCCGGCCAGTCCGCGCGGGGCGAACCGGGAGGCCGGGTCGCCGATGCGCGGGAACGCGGCCGACAGGGCCTTGCCATAGGGGTGGCGGGCGTTCTCGTAGACCGCCCTGGCGGCCCCCTCCTCCACCACGCGGCCCGCGTACATCACCGCGAGCCGGTCGCAGGTGTCGGCGAGCACGGCCAGATCGTGACTGATCATGATCAGGCCCACGTCCTGCTCGGCGACGAGGTCCCCGATCAGCCGCAGGATCTGTGCCTGGACCATCACGTCCAGGGCGGTGGTGGGTTCATCGGCGATGACCAGCCGGGGATCGCAGGCCAACGCCATGGCGATCATGACCCGTTGGCGCTGCCCGCCCGACAGTTCGTGCGGATACGCCGCTGCCCGCGCGGCCGGCAGGCCCACCTGCTCCAGCAGTTCCCCGGCCCGCCTTCTGGCCGCGGCCGCGGTGGTCTTCCGGTGCAGCAGGATCGGCTCGGCGATCTGGTCGCCGATCCGGTGCACGGCGTTGAGGGAGTGCATCGCGCCCTGGAAGACGATCGAGGCGCCCGCCCAGCGGACCGCCCGCACCCGTCCCCAGTGCATGGTGAGCACGTCCTCGCCGTCCAGCAGGACCTCCCCGGTGATCCGGGTGCCGGCCGGCAGCAGTCGGAGCAGTGCGAGCGCCAGCGAGGACTTGCCGCAGCCCGACTCGCCCGCGATGCCGAGCTTGCGGCCCGCGTCCAGCGACAGGTCCACGCGCCGCACCGCGGCCGCGCCGCCCGGGTAGGTCACCTCGAGGTTCCGGACTTCCAGCAGGGTCAACGTGCCACCCCCAGCCTGGGGTTGAGAACGGACTCCACCGCGCGGCCGCACAGGGTGAACGCCAGGGCGACCACGGCGATGGCGATGCCGGGCGGCACCAGGTACCACCAGTCCCCGGAGCTGACCGCGCCCGCCTCGCGGGCGTCCTGGAGCAGTCCGCCCCACGACACGACCGTGGGGTCGCCGAGACCGAGGAAGGCGAGCGTGGCCTCGGCGAGGATCGACGAGGAGATCATCAGGGTCGTCTGGGCCAGCACCAGCGGCATGACGTTGGGCAGCACATGGCGGACCATGATGTGCCCGTGCCCGCCGCCGAGCGCCCGGGCCCGTTCGATGTACGGCCGGGACTCCACCGCCAGTGTCTGCGCCCGCACCAGCCGGGCCGTGGTCGGCCAGGTGGTCACCCCGATCGCCAGGATCACGGTGCCGAGGGAGCGGGACATGACGGTGGCGAGCGCGATGGCGAGGACCAGGGTCGGCATCACCAGGAACCAGTCCGTGATGCGCATCATCACGGTGGCGTAGGCGCCGCGGAAGTGCCCGGCCGTGATCCCGGCCAGGGTGCCGATGGCCACGGACAGCACCGCCGCCAGCAGCCCGACCAGCAGCGACACCCGTGCGCCCCACACCAGCAGGCCCAGCAGATCGCGTCCGAACCGGTCGGCGCCGAGAAGGAGATGCCCGCTCGGCCCCTCAAGGGGGCGGCCCGGCGCCGCGGTCACGCTCGACACGTCCGAGCCGACCGTCAGCGGCGCGGTCACCGCGACCAGGGCGAACAGGACGAGGGTGGCCAGGCCGAGGACACCGGCGCGATGGGTGCGGTACTGCTGCCAGAACCGGACGGCGGAGTGCCGGCGGCGCTGCCAGGCGAGCGCCCGGACGCCGGGCCGGGCCGTCGGGGAAGTGGTCTCGGTCGTCATCGGCCCACCCGGGGGTCGAGCAGGGGATAGAGGAGGTCGGCCAGTGTGTTCATCACGATCACCGCCGCGGCGAAGACGAAGAACAGCCCCTGCACCAGGGGCAGATCGGGCACGCTCAGGGCCTGGTAGAAGAGTCCGCCGAGGCCGGGCCAGGAGAACACGGTCTCGACGAGGATCACACCGGCGACGGTCCGGCCGAGGTTGACGAAGATCAGCGTCACGGTCGGCAGCAGCGCGTTGGGTACGGCGTGCCTGCGTCGGACCAGGTCGTCCCGGAGGCCCTTGGCGCGCGCGGTGGTGAGGTAGTCGCTGCCCATCTCGTCGAGCAGCGCCGAGCGGGTGACGAGCAGGGTCTCCCCGTACTGCACCGCGATCAGCGTGAGCACCGGCAGTACGAGGTGGTGCGCGACGTCGACGGCGTGGGCGAGCCCCTCCTCGCCGCCCGATTCCATGCCTCCCGTGGGGAAGAGGCCGGGGACGGGTCCCGCGCCCACCGCGAACACGATGATGAGCAGCAGACCCAGCCAGAACGAGGGGACGGAGTAGAGGGTGAGCGCCAGTCCGGTGTTCAGCCGGTCGCCGATGCTTCCGTGGCGCCATGCCGACCGGGTGCCGAGGACGATGCCCAGGGCGCTGTACAGCACGAACGCGGTCCCGGTGAGCAGCAGGGTGTTCGGGAGCGCTTCGATGATCTTGTCGATGACGGGTGCCCTGAACTGGTACGAGGTGCCGAGGTCCCCCGTGAGCGCCTTGCCGCAGTAGTCCGTGAACTGCTGCCACATCGGCAGATCGAGGCCGAACTCCCTGCGGTAGACGGCCAGTTGCTGGGCCGACACCGGACGGCCGCCCGTCATGAACTTGACCGGGTCGCCGGGGATCAGCCGGAACAGGAAGAAGCCGGTGACGAGGACGGCCAGCAGGGAGACGACGGCGCCGGCCGCCTTCCCCGCCGCGTAGTGCAGATAGGCGGTTCCGCCGTGCGCCCGCGGGCCGCGGTCCGGCGGCGGGCCCGGGGGCGGGGCGTCCGGCCCGGCGGTGGGCGCGGACGCCGCTTCGGCGGTCATGAGGTTCCTGCCGGGCGGGGGACCGGTGCGGTGGGTCGGTTCATGGGCTACTCGCGGTCGTCTGCGGAGGCTCGGCGGCGCGTCGTGAGGAGGAGCCCGGCACCGCCGAGGAGCACGACACCCGCACAGATCCAGAGCACTATGCCGGTCGAGCTGTTGTCGGTTGTGCCACGGTGGGCGGCCGGAACCGCCGACCACCAACTCCAGTAGCCGTCCTGGCCGTAGATGTTGCCGCTCTTCTCCGGCATGGTGGTGATCGACTCGATCTGGTCCGTGCGGTAGGCCTCCATCGCGTTCGGATACGCCATGACGTTCATGTACCCGAGGTCGTACAGCCGTGCCTCCATCTGCTTGACGAGGTCCGCCCGTTTGACGGGGTCGTACTCCGCGAGCTGCTGCGCGTACAGCTCGTCGTACTTCTTGTCGCAGATGAAGTTGTCGGTCGCGCCGGTGTCCTTGGGGGTCGCGGGGAGTGCGGCGCAGGTGTGGATGGAGAGGACGAAGTCCGGGTCGGGGTTGACGGACCAGCCGTCGATCGCGAGGTCGTACTTGCCCGCGAGCCAGGGGTCGGTCACGTTGTCCAGGCAGTCGAGCGTCATCCCGATGCCCAGCTTGCCCCACCACTCCTTGAGGTACTGGCCGACCGCCTTGTCGTTCGGGTCGGTGGCGTGGCACAGCACGCGGTAGGTGAGCGGTTTGCCGTTCTTGCCCGTGCGCTTGCCGTCACCGTTGGTCCGGTAGCCCGCCTCGTCGAGGAGCTGGGCGGCCTTGGCCGGGTCGTAGGAGAGTTCCTGGGCCGCCGACGGCTTCCAGAAGTACGTGGAGAACCGAGGCGGTATGTACCCCTCGCCCTCGACCGCGTGGTCCTGGAAGACCTTGTCGAGGAGGGTGCTGCGGTCGACCGCCATGAACAGGGCGTGCCGTACGCGCTCGTCCAGCAGGGAGGGATCCCCGTCGCCGAACTTCTGGCCGTTCCTGGCCTGCGCGCCGGGGTTGGTGGCCAGTGCGTAGAAGCGGCGGCCCGGCGCCTCGTTCACCTTGATGTCCGACTGCCCGCGGAGCGCGGTGGTCTGCGCGGGCGTCAGACCGCTGACGAAGGACACCTCGCCCTTCTGCAGGGCCGCGACCGCCGCGTCACCGTCCTTGTAGTACTTGAAGACCAGCTCGTCGAACTTCGGAGCCCCGCGCCAGAAGGTCTTGTTGGGTTCGAGGCGCACATAGCTGTCGGCCTTGTAGCCGGTGAGCACGAACGGCCCGTCGCCGACGATGGGAAACGTCTTGTCGTTGGTGAACTTCGAGATGTCCTTGACCTTCTCCCAGATGTGCTTGGGGACGATCGGCACATCCAGCGCGGTCATCGTGGCCTGGGGCTTCTTCAGTTCGATGACCAGCTTGGTGGGGCTCGGCGCGGTGACCTTCGAGAAGTTCCCGACGAAGCTGCCGTTGGCGGTGGCGGCGCCCTCGTCGGTCATCATCTTCTGGAACGTCCAGGCCGCGTCCTCGGCGGTGACCTGCCGGCCGTCCGACCACTTGGCATCGGAGCGGATGGTGTACGTCCAGGTCAGCTTGTCCGGCGACGGCTTCCACGCGGTGGCCAGGCCCGGGACGGCGTGGGCGTCCCCGGGGTCGTAGTCGGTCAGGTACTCGTACATCAGCCGGTGGATGCTCGTGCTGACCAGACGTGTCGCGAGGAACGGGTTCAGCGAGTCGACGCTCTGCGCGACCGCCACGGTGAGGACCTTCTTCTGCTGCGCCTCGGCCCGCTGCGGCGCGGGAGCGAGGGTGGTCGCGAGGGCCGTCGCGAGTGTCAGGACGGCGGCCAGGACCCGGGGGACGCGAAGCCGTGGTCCGGCCGGGCGAGGGTGTTTGCTGTCGTGCAGTTCGTGCGTGCTCATCGATCGACCTCGCCTCATCGCTCGGGCAGGACGGCTTGCTGTACCGCTTGATCGAAATCGGTCGGCCTGGCGGGTGAAGGTGTGTCTATCAGCGGCCGTCTGCGTGCGTCAACGGCGCATGCACCCCTTCTGGCCTGCGGAAAAGCCGAGTTGACGCACGTGTGTGCGGTCATTGGTCCACACCGGTGAAGTCTCGCTGGTGGAGGCATGGCGCCGGAACTTCCCATGCCGTCGGCCCCCGGGCAGCACGACGCCCCGCCGGTGAAGTCCGGCGGGGCGGAGCGGGGAACCGATGTCCTCCGTGTACAGCGGTTCCCTCATGGGAAGGATCCGACGGACGTCATGCCCGTCGGGCCACCTGTCATCCGTACTGGATGCCCCACAGGTTGTTGTTGCGCTTGGCCGGCGCGATGATGCCCGTCTTCTTCCAGATCTTGTGCTTGACGCACTGCTGGCGGCCGTTGGGCTCCAGGTGGTACTTGGTGACGCTGAAGCCCTTGGCCTCGTGGTACATCATGAGGCGGCCCTTGGTCTTGCCCCTCTTGTTCTCGACCTTGGCCGAGTAGGTCCAGGTGTCGGACTTGGACCAGGTCTTGCCGACCGAGACGCTGAACGAGGTCGAGGCCTTGGCGAAGATGACGCCGGCCTCGGTGCCGAGCTGCACGGTGCCCGTGGCCGACCAGCTGCCCGTCTTGTTCTTGGCGTAGCTGATGGTCACGCCGGGTCTCGCCCAGTCGCTGTGGACGTTGGTCGGCTCCCACACCGTCTTCTTGTCACCGATGGTGTAGATGGGGTTGTCGTCGCACCTGACGCCCGCGGACGCCGTCGGAGCGGACATCGCCACGGCACCGGCACTGAGCAGCGCGGTCGACAGGACCGCACTCATGGCACGCTTCATGATCACCTTTCGGTGGAGGGAAGGGGTGACATGGCGTTCCGCCCGGCCCCCTTGTTCGATACACGACAGATCTTTCCAGCCAACTCGGCTGTGACGAAAGCTATTTGAGTGACGCTTGAGCTTCGTACCGTGACCGGCGGGCGGACGAGGGCATCCCCCGGAGGCGGGGTCGCGCACGGATGCCGCCAGACGGGGGACGGTCGGTCCGGACGGGTCGGGGGCTGCGTGCCTCGTCCGTTATGGGCCGGTAGTGGCCGATAGTGGATCAGTGCTCCGACGTCAGCGGCACGGCGCCGGTCGGAAGCGGTCGGTCACGAGGAGGCACCCCATGCGCGGAGCCAGGCACGCCGGATGGGCGATGGTGGCGGCCCTCTCGGTGGCGGCTTGCGGCGGGGGCGACGTGGAGGGTGGCCCCGGGGTGCTCAGCGCTTCCTGGAGCGACCCGCCGAACCCGCTGGAACCGGCCAACACCAACGAGGTGCAGGGCGGCAAGGTCCTCGACATGCTCTTCCGCGGGCTCAAGCGCTACAACCCGAGAACCGGCGCGGCCGAGAACATGCTCGCCGAGAAGATCGAGACCTCCGACTCGCAGAACTTCGCGGTCACCGTCAGGAACGGCTGGACGTTCAGCAACGGCGAGCCAGTCACCGCCAGGTCCTTCGTCGACGCCTGGAACTACGGCGCCGGCCTGAAGAACAACCAGAAGAACGCGTACTTCTTCGGATACATCGACGGCTACGACAAGGTGCACCCCGAGAACGGCACCCAGAGCGCCGACACCCTCTCCGGGCTCAGGGTGACCGGCCCCCGTACCTTCACCATCAGGCTCAGCCAGAAGTTCTCGACGTTCCCGGACACCCTCGGCTACTCGGCCTTCGCCCCGCTGCCCCGGGCGTTCTTCGACCACCACGCGGACTGGCTGAAGCAGCCCGTCGGCAACGGCCCGTACCTGGTCAAGTCCTACGCCAGGGGCTTCATGATGTCCCTGCGGAAGTGGGACCGCTATCCCGGACCGGACCCGGCGCGGAACAACGGCGTGGACCTGAAGGTCTACACGGACGGCAACACCGCCTACACCGATCTGCTGTCCGGCAACCTCGACCTCGTCGACGACGTGCCCGCCGCCCAGCTCAAGAACGTCAAGGCGGACCTTCAGGGCCGGTACATCAACACCCCGGCCGGCATCATCCAGACCCTCGCCTTCCCGTTCTACGACCCGCAGTGGAACAAGCCCGGCTCACAGAAGGTCCGCGCGGGCCTGTCCATGGCCATCAACCGCGACCAGATCACCCGCACGATCTTCCACGACACCCGCACCCCGGCCTCCGACTGGACCTCCCCGGTGCTCGGCGTCGAGGGCGGCTTCCAGGCGGGGCTGTGCGGCAGCGCCTGCACCTACGACCCCGCCCAGGCCAAGAAGCTGGTCCAGGAGGGCGGCGGACTGCCCGGCGGCCAGGTCAGGATCGCGTACAACGCGGACGCCGGTTCCCACGGGGAGTGGGTGGACGCCGTGTGCCACTCCATCGACAACGCCCTCGGCAACGACAAGGCGTGCGTCGGCAACCCGATCGGCACCTTCGCCGACTTCCGCAACCAGATCGGGCAGCACAAGATGCCGGGCCCGTTCCGGGCCGGCTGGCAGATGGACTACCCGCTCATCCAGAACTTCCTTCAGCCGCTCTACTACACGGGCGCCTCCTCGAACGACGGCAAGTGGTCCGACAAGCGCTTCGACAAGCTCGTCGACCAGGCGAACGCGGAGGCGGACCGGGCCCGAGCCGTGAAGCTGTTCCAGTCGGCCGAGGGGGTCGTACGGGACAACATGGCCGCCATCCCGCTCTGGTACCAGAACGGCAGCGCCGGCTATGCGCAGCGGCTGTCCCACGTGGCGCTCAACCCCTTCAGCGTCCCCGTCTACAACGAGATCAAGGTCGGCTGAGCCCCACGGCCACGCCCTACCCCCGGAGGCCCCATGGGACGGTATGTCATCCGGCGTCTGCTGCAGATGATCCCGGTCTTCCTCGGCGCCACCCTGCTGATCTTCCTGATGGTGAACGTGATGGGCGACCCCATCGCGGGCCTGTGCGGCGAGCGGCAGTGCGACCCCGCCACGGCGGCGCAGCTGCGCCGGGAGTTCGGCCTCGACAAGCCCGTGTGGCAGCAATACGCGACCTACATGGGCAATGTCTTCACCGGCGACTTCGGCACCGCCTTCAACGGGCAGCCGGTCACCGAGCTGATGGGGACGGCCTTCCCGGTCACCATCCGGCTGACCGTGGTCGCGATCGTCTTCGAGGTCCTGATCGGGATCGCGCTCGGCGTGGTCACCGGTATGCGCCGCGGGCGGCCTGTGGACACCTCGGTGCTGCTGCTCACCCTCGTCGTGATCTCGGTGCCGACCTTCGTCACCGGTCTGCTGCTCCAACTGCTGCTCGGGGTCAAGTGGGGCTGGGTCAGACCATCGGTCTCCCCCCTGGCACCCGTCGACGAGCTGATCGTTCCCGGCCTCGTCCTGGCCTCCGTCTCGCTCGCCTACGTCACCCGGCTGACCCGGACGTCCATCGCCGAGAACCGGCGGTCCGACTACGTCCGTACGGCCGTCGCCAAGGGACTGCCGCGCCGCCGGGTGATCACCCGGCATCTGCTGCGCAACTCGCTCATCCCCGTGGTCACCTTCATCGGCACCGACGTCGGCGCCCTGATGGGCGGAGCCATCGTCACCGAGCGGATCTTCAACATCCACGGCGTCGGCTACCAGCTCTACCAGGGCATCCTTCGCCACAACACCCAGACCGTCGTGGGCTTCGTGACCGTGCTGGTGCTGGTCTTCCTGGCCGCCAACCTGCTCGTCGACCTCCTGTACGCCGTACTCGACCCGAGGATCCGCTATGCCTGAGCAGCAGCCCTACGAGCCCGAGGGCGCCGTCGCGGGAACCGGGATGGGCGGCGCCATGGACCTCGCCGCGAGCGAGGCGACCACGCTGGAGCGGCCACCCGGCGCACCAGGGGGCGCGGGCCCCGCGGGCAAGCCACGGAGCCTGTGGTCCGACGCCTGGCGCGATCTGCGGCGCAACCCCGTCTTCCTCGCCTCCGCGCTGGTGATCCTCTTCCTCGTCCTGATCTCGCTCTGGCCGTCCCTGATCGCCCCCGGCAACCCCCTCCAGTGCGATCTGTCCAAGGCTCAGGAGGGCTCGCAGTCCGGGCATCCGTTCGGGTTCGACGGGCAGGGCTGCGACGTGTACACCCGGACCGTCCACGGCGCCCGTACCTCGGTCACGGTCGGTGTCTGCGCCACCCTCGGCGTCGCGCTCCTCGGCTCGGTCCTCGGCGGGCTGGCCGGGTTCTTCGGCGGGGGCTGGGACGCGATCCTCTCCCGCACCACCGACATCTTCTTCGCGATTCCCGTCGTGCTCGGCGGCTTGGTCCTGCTCTCGGTCGTGACCAGCAACTCCGTCTGGCCGGTCGTCGGGTTCATGGTGCTGCTCGGCTGGCCGCAGATCTCCCGCATCGCCCGCGGCTCGGTCATCACGGCCCGGCAGAACGACTACGTCCAGGCCGCCCGCGCGCTCGGCGCCTCCCCCGCCCGGATCCTGCTGCGGCACATCGCGCCCAACGCCGTCGCCCCGGTGATCGTCGTCGCGACCATCGCGCTCGGCACCTACATCGCGCTGGAGGCGACCCTGTCGTACCTCGGGGTGGGGCTGAGACCGCCCAGTGTGTCCTGGGGGATCGACATCTCCGCCGCCTCCCCCTACGTCCGCAACGCCCCGCACGCGCTGCTGTGGCCCTCCGGTGCCCTCGCGATCACCGTGCTCGCGTTCATCATGCTCGGCGACGCGGTCCGCGACGCCCTCGACCCCAAGCTGAGGTGAGCGCCGTCATGCTGCTCGAAGTGCGGGATCTGCACGTGGAGTTCCGGACCCGGGACGGCATCGCCCGGGCCGTGAACGGCGTCAGCTATCGCGTCGACGCGGGGGAGACCCTCGCGGTGCTCGGCGAGTCGGGCTCCGGGAAGTCCGTCACCGCGCAGGCCGTGATGGGCATCCTCGATGTGCCGCCCGGCCGGATCACCGGCGGCCAGGTCCTCTTCCGGGGGCAGGACCTGCTCGCCCTGAAGGAGGAGGAGCGCAGAAGGATCCGCGGCGCGGCCATGGCCATGATCTTCCAGGACGCGCTGTCCGCGCTCAATCCCGTGCTCACCGTCGGCGACCAGCTCGGCGAGATGTTCGTGGTGCACCGCGGGATGTCGCGGAGGGACGCCCGGGCCCGGGCCGTCGAACTGATGGAGAGGGTACGGATCCCGGCCGCCGCCCAGCGGGTGCGCGACTATCCGCACCAGTTCTCCGGCGGGATGCGCCAGCGCATCATGATCGCCATGGCGCTGGCGCTCGAACCGGCCCTGATCATCGCTGACGAGCCCACCACCGCCCTGGACGTCACCGTCCAGGCCCAGGTCATGGATCTGCTCGCGGAGCTGCAACGCGAGTACCGCATGGGCCTCGTCCTCATCACCCACGACCTCGGCGTGGTCGCGGACGTCGCCGACCGCATCGCCGTGATGTACGCGGGCCGGATCGTGGAGACCGCGCCCGTCCACGACCTCTACAAGGCGCCCGCCCATCCCTACACCCGGGGCCTGATCGACTCCATCCCGCGGCTGGACCGCAAGGGCCGGGAGCTGTACGCGATCAAGGGCCTGCCGCCGAACCTGATGGACATCCCGCCGGGCTGCGCCTTCCACCCCCGCTGCCCGCTGGCCCGGGACGTGTGCCTCACCGACGTGCCGCCGCTCCACGAGGTCTCCGCGGACCGCAGAAGCGCCTGCCACTTCTGGAGGGAGTGCCTGGATGGCCGGTCCTGAACCGATCCTGGAGGTGACCGGGCTGGTCAAGCACTATCCGCTCACCCGGGGGATCCTCTTCAAGAAGCAGATCGGCGCGGTCCGCGCCGTCGACGGCGTCGACTTCACCCTGGGCCGGGGCGAGACCCTCGGCATCGTCGGCGAGTCCGGCTGCGGCAAGTCGACGCTCGCCAGGATGCTGGTCACCCTGGAGCGGCCGACCTCCGGCGCGATCCGCTACCGGGGCGAGGACATCACCCGGCTGTCCGGGCGCGCCCTGAAGGCGGTGCGGCGCAACATCCAGATGGTCTTCCAGGACCCGTACACCTCCCTCAACCCCCGGATGACCGTGGGCGACATCATCGGGGAGCCGTACGAGATCCATCCCGAGGCCGCGCCCCGAGGGGACCGGCGCCGGCGGGTGCAGGAACTGCTGGACGTGGTGGGGCTCAACCCCGAGTACATCAACCGCTATCCCCACCAGTTCTCCGGCGGCCAGCGCCAGCGCATCGGCATCGCGCGGGCGCTGGCGCTGCGCCCGGAGATCGTCGTCGCCGACGAGCCGGTCTCCGCGCTCGACGTGTCCGTCCAGGCGCAGGTGGTCAACCTGCTCGAGCGGCTCCAGGGCGAGTTCGGGCTGTCGTACGTGTTCATCGCCCATGATCTGTCGGTGGTCCGGCACATCTCCGACCGGGTCGCGGTGATGTACCTCGGACGGATCGTGGAGACCGGCCGGGACACGGAGATCTACGAGCATCCCACGCACCCCTACACCCAGGCCCTGCTGTCCGCCGTGCCGGTGCCCGACCCGGAGGCACGGGAGCGCCGGGAGCGGATCATCCTCAGCGGCGATGTGCCCTCCCCGGCGGACATCCCCTCCGGCTGCCGCTTCCGCACCCGCTGCTGGAAGGCCCAGGAGCGGTGCGCCCTGGAGGTGCCGCCGCTCGCGGTCCCCGACCGGTTCCGGGCGGCGGGCGGACCGGCCGCGCACGACTCGGCCTGCCACTTCGCGGAGGAGAAGCGGGTGGTGCCGCCGGAGCAGGCGGACCGCAACCGGCCGCCCGCACAGCCTCCGGCGCAGGGGGACCAGCCGCACGAGGAACCCGCATAAGCACATGAATGCGGAGGAAGTTCGTTAACACGCAGGCAACTTGACCGAAGCGGTTCCGATATACGGACGCAGGAGAGTGAACAGCGTACGGCCGTGCGGGTGCCGTAGACGGGCCGGGATCCGCCATGTGATCCCGGCCCGTCGTTGTTCTTGCGCCTAAACCGGCGCCGCTCTCGCGGAGGTGGCCGGCGCCTCGTCGTGGTGCCTCAATTGATGGTTGCGGTGATCTGCCGGATTTTGCGGCTCAACCCAGGTCCAGGGCGCGCTTGAGGAAGTCCCGCTGGAGCAGCAGCAGGTTCTCCGCGACCTCCTCCTGCGGGGTCATATGGGTCACCCCGGACAGCGGCAGCACCTCGTGCGGGCGACCCGCGGCCAGCAGGGCGGAGGACAGCCGCAGGGAGTGGGCGACCACCACGTTGTCGTCCGCCAGGCCGTGGATGATCATCATCGGGCGGGCCGGGTCGGCGGCGTCCACCAGGCCCGCGTCGTCGATCAGGGAGTTGTGGCGGTAGACCTCGGGCTGCTCGTCCGGGTGCCCCAGATAGCGTTCCTGGTAGTGGGTGTCGTACAGCCGCAGATCGGTCACCGGGGCGCCGACCACCGCCGCGTGGAACACATCAGGGCGGCGCAGCACGCCGAGGGCCGCCAGATAGCCGCCGAAGGACCAGCCGCGGATGGCGACCCGGGACAGGTCGAGCGGGAAGTCGGCGGCCAGGGCGTGCAGCGCGTCGACCTGGTCCTGGAGCACGACGTCCGCGAGATCGTCCCGGACCGCCTTCTCCCAGGCGGGGGAGCGGCCCGGGGTGCCCCGGCCGTCCGCGACGATCACCGCGAAGCCCTGGTCGGCGAACCATTGCGAGGTCAGATGCGGGTTGTGCGCGGCCACCACCCGCTGTCCGTGCGGGCCGCCGTAGGGGTCCAGGAGGACGGGCAGGGAGGTGTCACCGGAGTAGTCCCTAGGCATAAGCACGGCGCACGGGATTCGCCGTGCGCCCCCCTGAACGAGTGTCACACGCGGGGACATACCGGGAGGTTCGGCGTGAGAGGCCACGGTCGCGATGCGCTTGCCGTCCCGCAGCACCTGTACCTGGGCGCCCGGCTGCCCCGGAACCGAGGAGACGAGCACGGTCACGCCCCCGGCGCGTACCGCCGAGTGCACACCGGGCTCCTGCGACACACGCTCCACACCGAGTTCATTCACCCGGTACACATGAATCTCGCCGATCTCCGGATCCTCGGCCTCATCGCCGGCCGAGGCCGACACGAGTACATCGTCGTCCGACACATCCAGCACGGCCCGTAGCTGCAACTGCGCCGCGGTCAGGGGTCGTTCGCCCACCGCGAGCACCCGCGCGCCGCCCTCGTCGGCGATCCTCACCAGCCGGCCGGAGGGGGTCCAGCACGGCACCCCAGCGAAAAGTTCCAGCCAAAATGGATCTTCCTCGGCGTGCACCATCCGCGTCGCCCCGGAGTCCGGGTCGACGGCCAGATACAGCTGGCCGCGCTGGTCGCGGGACTGTACGAGGATCAGCGGCGCACCCGCCGCTGACCAGTGCACTCGCGCCAGATACGGATAGTTCGCCCGGTCCCAGGAGACCTCGGTGCGCGCCCCGTCGAGGCCGATGACGAACAGTCGGACCTCCGCGTTGTCGGTGCCCGCCGCCGGGTACGCCACCCGCTGCGGCTCCCGTGCGGGCTGCGCCGGATCGGAGATCCACCAGCGGCGCACCGGCGTGTCGTCCACGCGCGCCACCAGCAGCCGATCGGACTCCGGCGCCCACCAGAAGCCCCGTGCACGGCTCATCTCCTCGGCCGCGACGAACTCCGCGAGCCCGTAGGACACCCCCTCCGACTCCGGCTCGGCGAGCGCCCGGTCGTGCTCGCCCTCGGCCCCGACGACGCGCAGGGCGCCCTGGGCCACGTAGGCGATGTGCCGTCCGTCGGGGGACGGGCGGGGGTCGATCACCGGCCCCGGTACGGGGAGTTCGCGTGCCGTGCCCGCCCTCAGCTCCGCTGTGAAAAGCCGCCCTGACAAGGCGAAAGACACCAGCTCCAGGGCCGAGTCGGTGGCGTAGCCGACGATGCCGGCGCCGCCCTCTCGACTGCGTTCCCGGCGGGCGCGCTCCTCGGGCGCCAACTGCTCGGCGGCGCCCCCGAGCAGTGCGTCCGGGTCGGCCGCCACGCGCTCGGTGCCGTCCGCCAGGTCGAGGACCCACAACTGGTGTGCGCGGTCCGTGCCCGACGTGGACCGCAGAAACGCGACACGGGATCCGTCGGGCGCGACGGTGAAGGCGCGCGGCGCGCCGAGCGTGAACCGCTGGGTCCGCGCGTGCCGTCGGGGAAAGGAAGCAGGCTCGGTCGTCATGCCCCGACCATATTGGCCATGCGCCCCCTTGTGCGGCCGTGCGCCGACCGATGCGCACGTACGGATAGTTATGATCACTAGCGCATAGTGGGTATGAACCCGCTGGCATCCATGTGGATTTATCTGCCCCTGATGGGTCGGCATGGATACATTGCCCCCATAGTCCGACCCCCCGCGTCCCTGTGGATCTTTGGAGGTGAACCGCCGTGGCACTCTCGATTTCGGCGGTGGTGCTGCTGGCGATCATTGTCGTCCTGTTGATCAGGAAGTCGGGTTTGAAGGCCGGACACGCCATCGTGTGCATGCTTCTGGGGTTCTATCTCGCCTCGTCGACGGTCGCCCCGACGATCCACGATCTGACGACGAACATCGCTGGGATGATCGGGAGCATCAAGTTCTGACGCGTGGTCGACGGCGGGCTCGGGGGCCGCGCCCCGGGCCCGCCGTCGACTGCCGACTACACCCCTGCGTACGGCACGAAGGCGGCCCAACTGGCGGGTGAGAAGGCCAGACTGGGGCCGGCGGGGCTTTTGGAGTCGCGTACGTGCACCGTGTCGCGGCTGCTGGCGATCTCGACGCAGGAGTCGCCCTCGGTGCCATCGCTGTAGCTGCTCTTGAACCAGGCCAGTTCGGCGTCTCGGGCAGAGGATCCGCGGATCATATTGTCAGCCCTTGGACACGTAAGGGACGAAGACGGACCAGGTGGCGGGGGAGAAGGCCAGGCGCGGGCCGGTGATGTCCTTGGAGTCGCGTACGTGCACCGTGTCGCGGCTGCTGGCGATCTCGACGCAGGAGTCGCCTTCGTTGCCACTGCTGTAGCTGCTCTTGAACCATGCCAGGTCGGAGGCGCCTGCGGCGGAGGCTTTGCGGATCATGTTTCTCCCAGCAGTTGCTCGATGAAGGCCAGCGACTCCCGTGGCGGGAGAGCTTGCGCCCGGATGCTGCCATACCGGAGTTCGAGGATGCGAAGCTGTCGAGGGTCGGAGGTCGGCCGCCCGTTGAACGCGCCATCCGAGCGCCCTACCGCCGTGCCGTCCTCGAACTTCAGCAGCTCGATCCTGCCGTCCAGACCAGGGTGGGTCTCGCAGTGCGTCGGCATGACCTGAAGCGTGACGCTACGCAACCGGCTTACCTCCAACAGGCGTTCGAGCTGCCGTCGCCACACCATTGTGCCCCCGAGGGGACGCCGTAGCGGTCCCTCTTCCAGTACAAAGCTGATCGCGGGTGCGGGATTCCGCTCGAAGACGGACTGCCGGGCTACACGAGCGGCCACCATGCCCTCCATCTCATCCTCCGAGTACGGGGGCTGCCGCGACTCGAAGGCCGCCCTGGCATGTTCCGGCGTCTGCAACAGACCATGGACGCTGTTGCACTCGTACATGCCGATCTCTACGGCCTTCGCCTCCATCTGCGCCAGGTCCCGCACCTTCTTCGGGTACCGGACCTTGGCCACGTCCTCCTTCATCGCGGCGAGTAACCCACCCGCCCCCAGCACCTCGTCCGCCTTGTCCAAGTACTCGGGGCGGGGGATGCGCTTGCCGCTCTCGATCTTGTAGACCATGTCCTCGCCGTAGCCGACCGCCACCCCGAACTCGGCGGCCCGCATCCCCACAGCCTCCCGCCTCAGCCTCAGCTGCCGTCCCACGGTCGCGACGACGGCCACTCCCCAGTCGTCGTCCGGGTCCACCTCCCAACCCGGCTCGTCCGCCTCGGTCTTGAGCCGGACCGCGTCACCGTCCATGTGCATCGCCGCACCCCTCCGTCGTACCGCCGTGCTTCCACGCCTCCAACGCGTACGACCGCTCCGGACCGGCTGGACAGGCCCGGACAACGTCCGGACAGTCACCGTACGCATGGGCATCGTCACTGTTCACGGTAGGCGTGCGCCGCCACGCTGAGTGACGTGAATCAAGGAACTGCCTCCCCGGGAGCCCAACTGGGCCCGTCCGTCCGGAATTTCGACGTCCAGCTGTCGCCGACCCCACGCGGTGCCCGTCTCGCCCGGCTGCTCGCCACCGAACAGCTCCGGAGCTGGGGTCTGCCCACGGACCGGGCGGAGCACGTCGTCGCCGAACTGGCAGCCAACGCGGCGACGCACGGACGTGTCCCCGGGCGCGACTTCCGGCTCCTGCTCCACGTCGTCGGCGGCACCCTCCGGATCGAGGTCGCCGACACCCGCGGTGACTGCCTTCCGGGCGTCCGGCGGCCGGCCGCCGACGCCGAGTCCGGCCGGGGTCTCGTTCTCGTGGAGGCGCTCGCCGACCGCTGGGGAGTGGCCCCCGGGCCGCGCCCCCGCAAGACGGTGTGGGCGGAACTCGACTTCCCACCGGAACCCGGCCGCGCGGGCCCCGGTGCCAGGGGCGCTCTTTCCCAAGGAACAGACGGGTGAAAGCACCGCACCAAGCCCCACCCCTCCCGCCCGCGGGCCGCGATCACTCGCGTGGGTGAACATCGCCGACTCGGCTGGATTCGGGGGCCGTTGACTGTCCTACGCTCGGCGCGACACAACCGCAGACATGCGACGGCCCTCGCCGGGACGGCAATCCCAGTGCGAGGGCCTGACCACCGAGGAAGCGAGACCTTCCTGATGGATACGCAGCACCCTAGCGCGCCCCCGCGCGCCGAGTCCCGGATTGCCCGCAACGGGCACCCGGATCGGCGCCCTCACGCCGGCGGACTCGTCCACGACAACACCCGCCACTCCAGCCGCTTCACGGTGATCGGCAACCACCTCGCCCAGCACGCCCAGTTGTCGCTTCTCGCGATCGGGCTCGGTGTCCACCTCCAGTCACTGCCGAACGGCGCCCGGGTCGACATCAAGAGCCTCGCCGCGCGCTTCCCCGAGGGCGCGGCCCGTATCGCCGCCGCCCTGCGGGAACTGGAGGCCCACGGCTACCTCCGTCGCTTCCGTGAACGGGTCCCCGGCGGCCGTATCGTCACCCGGACGATCTCCTGCAACCAGCCGTCGGCCGCCCGGCCCCGCGCGGACGAGCCCGTCTGCGCCGCCCCGGCCCGGCCGGCGGCGGCCCCCAAGAAGCACGCGCCCCGCAAGCCGCTCCCGGACGTACCCGGCCCCGCCCACCCCGCACCCGCCCTGATCCGGGCCGCGACCGACCTCCTAGCGGACCTCCGCCGCCATGACCCCCGGCTGCTGCTGTCCGCGTGCGACGCGGCCCATCTGGCGCCCGGTGTCGCCGCCTGGCTGGAGCGGGACGTCAGCCCGGAGGCCGTACGGCACGCCCTGACCGGCGACCTGCCCACGGAAGGACTACGGCGCCCGGCCGCCCTCCTTGCCCACCGCCTCACCGCCCGGCTGCCACCCCTGGCCCCCTTCCAGCCCCCCGTACGGCACCCGCTCCAGACCTGCGACAGCTGCGACCGCGCCTTTCGCGCGCCAGTACCTGGCCGCTGCCGCGACTGCCGAACCGATCTCTTGGAGGCCACTTAGCATGAAAGCGACGATCCTTGCCCCTGGGCACAGACGACGAGGAGCGAGCGCCATGACCATCGCACCGGAGAACGCGCGGCAGGGCGCCTCCCACCTGTACCGGGCCATGCGGGACTTTGTTCAGTCCGCGGACGACACCCTCCCCGGCAAGTTCGAGATCACCAAGGAAGGGATCGTCCTCGACATGATGTCGCCCATGAAGCCGCACGAACTCACCGTGCTGCGCGTCCGGAAGCGCCTGGAGAAGGTGATGCCGGACGAGATCGTGGCTCACACGGGTGAGCCCGACGTGGAGGACGAACCCGAGGGCATCATGCGCCGCCCCGATGTGATGGTGATCGCCGAGGCGGAGATGGAGGGTGAGGGCTCTTTCGACCCCCGATCGCTCGTCGCCGCCGTGGAGGTCATCTCCCGCTCCAACCCGGACAACGACTGGGTCACCAAGATGCGCGACTACCCCCTGATGGGCATCCCCGTCTACGCCGTCTTCGACCCCCGCACCGGTACCGGCGCCGTCCTCTCCGACATTCACCCCACTCCGGACGGCCCCCGCTATGCCACGCGCAAAGATTTCGTGTACGGGGAGGGGGTCACCATCGGCGACTGGACGATCCCGACGGAGGGTCTGCCGCGCTACCGGGACGAGCCCGAGGGCTGAAGCCCGGCGGGCGGGAGGTGCCGGGGTGTCGGGCCGGGGCTCTCGTAGGGTGGTGGCATGACGGATCTGCCGGACCGGCGTCTGCTCCTGGTGCACGCGCACCCCGACGACGAGTCCATCAACAACGGCGCGACCATGGCCCGGTACGCGGCCGAGGGCGCCCGGGTGACGCTGGTGACCTGCACCCTCGGTGAGGAGGGCGAGGTCATCCCGCCCGAGCTGGCACACCTCGCGCCGGACCGCGACGACGCCCTGGGACCGTACCGGGCCGGTGAACTGGCCGCCGCCATGAAGGAGCTGGGCGTCACCGACCACCGCTTCCTCGGCGGCCCGGGCCGCTACCGCGACTCCGGGATGATGGGCGCCCCGCAGAACCGGCGCCCCGGCGCCTTCTGGTCCGCCGACCTCGACGAGGCGGCCGGCCATCTGGTGGCGGTCGTCCGGGAGGTCCGTCCCCAGGTCCTCGTCACCTACGACCCGAACGGCGGCTACGGCCACCCCGACCACATCCAGGCCCACCGCGTGGCCGTACGCGCCGCCGAACTGGCGGCCGACCCCGGCTTCCGGCCGGAGCTGGGCGCGGTCTGGGACATCCCCAAGGTGTACTGGAACCGGACGCCGCGCTCGGTCGCCACGTCCGCCTTCGCCCGGCTCGGCGAGGCGCTCGGCAGTACGCCCTTCGCCCGGGCGGCGCTCCTCGACGACGTCCCCGGCGTGGTCGACGACCCCATGGTCACCACGGAGATCGACGGCACCGACTTCGCTGCCGCGAAGGCCGCGGCGATGCGGGCGCACGCCACCCAGATCGAGGTCGCGCAGCCCTGGTTCGCCCTCTCCAACGCGCTGGCGCAGCCGCTGTTCACCACGGAGTACTACGAGTTGGCGCGCGGCGAGCGGGGCGGCGAGCGTGAGAGGGATCTGTTCGAAGGAGTGACCCCATGACACCCACGAGCAAGCAGCAGAGTGCGCTCGCACAGCCCCTCGCGCTGCCCTCCGCCAAGCGGGTCGCCGCCTACCTCGGCCTGCTGGTGCTCGGCGCGGCGACCGGAGTGGCGGGCGGGCTCGTCCAAGGCGGCCTGTTCCCCGGCGGACTGCTGCTCGCGCTCGCCGGCGCGGCCGGGCTGTTCATCGGGGGCGGGATCGCGACGGGCACCCGGGCGGGGGCCCTCGCGCCCGCCGCCGGCTGGATGATCGTCGTGGTTCTGCTCACCGCGAGCCGTCCGGAAGGGGACTTCGTCTTCGGGGCGGGCGTCGGCTCGTATCTGTTCCTGATCGGCGGGATGGCCCTCGCTGTGATCTGCGCCACCCTCGCCCCGGGACGCCAAACGGACGGATCCGACGCCCGACTTGGCAGTTGACGTACCACTTCGCCACCCGGTTTACGGGATGTCCCCCGTAAAAACACGGCGTGTCCGTAAGGGTCCCGTGGGGGTTTCCCTCATGGGCGCGGTTTGCGGGCCCCGAGCGGCCAGTATGGTGGTGCGCGCCGCCGAGCCTCCCGCGCGCTGTCGACTCGTTCGAACAGGGGGGCCCACCTGTTGAGGTCGAAAACAGGCGGTGGAGCCAACCGGGAGAACCTGCCTTGAGTCGTGAAACTGACAGTTCGTCCGCCGGACCCAACGGACGCGGTGGATCCGCGTACCCGTCGGGGACGCCGCCGTACGGGACCCCCATGGCTTCCTCGGACGGCGCGGACGCGAACCGCCCGGCCGCGCAGCCGGAGGAACGCAAGACCGAGACCACACTGACGACCCGTATCCGGATCAACATCCCCGGGTCGCGGCCCATTCCTCCGGTCGTCGTGCGCAAGCCCGTCGCCGACGCCGAGAACGCCGACACCGCGCCCGACGCGGGTGCGGACCCCGAGACGACGACCACGACCGCCGTGCGTGCGCTCAGCGCCCTCGACAACGCGGCGGAGACCTCCGCCCCGGCCGAGGAGAAGCCGGCGAGCGACTGGTTCGCGCCCCGCAAGCCCTCGGCGGCCTCGGGCCCGCAGGGCGGCGCTACCAACGGCGCGGGTCTGCCCGGAGGCTCCGGCATACAGGGCCCGCCCAGCGCGTCCGGTACCGGCGCGCCGGGCATGAACGGCGCCTCGGGTGCGCCGACTGCTCCTGGCGCGGGCGGTGCACGGCCGGGTGCTCCCGGCGCGAACGGCATCAGTGGTCGGCGCCCTGACGCTTCCGGTGCGCCGAGCGCCCCCGGCGCACGTCCCGGAGCCTCCACGGGCGGCGCGGGCATGTTCGGTGCACGCCCCGGCGCCACGAACGGCAAGGGGCTTCCGGGCGCCACCGGCGCGGGCCCTGTCGCGCCGGGACACGGCGGCGGGACCGGCTCCTTCGACGTGTCGGACGCGGTCGCGGCCAGCACGGCCTCCTTCCCGGTCATCGATCCCGACGCGGCCCGCGAACCCCGCCGCGACGACCTGCCGTTCTTCACCGAGCCGGGCAGTGCCAGCCCCTCCGGACCCACCGGCGGCCCCGTCACGGGCACCGGACCGGTCATCCCTCCGGCCCCCTCCGGCCCGAACCCCGGCGGCCCCGGTATCCCGGGCCTGCTGGCACCCGGTATGCCGGGCACGCCCGGCGGCGCGCCCGGCGGACCGCTCGGTCCCGGCGTCTCCGGTGGACCGCTCGGTCCCGGCGTGCCCGGAGCCGCGCAGGGCCGTCCCGGTGGCGGGCTCAGCGACGACACCGCGATCCTCACCCCGCAGAAGCAGGTCCCGGAACCGGACTTCCCGGGCTTCAGCGGCCCCGGCGACAACGTCTCCGGACACACCCTCACCAGCGGCATCCCCGTCATTCCGCCCGGCGGCGCCCAGATCGGCGCGTTCGACGGCACCCCCTCCGACGGATCGGTGTCGCACACGCCCCCGAAGCTGCCCGACCCGCCCAAGACGCAGAACACCGCCGCGGCGAAGTCGGCCAAGAAGAAGGGCCGCAGCAAGCGGGTGCTCCTCGTCGGCGGTCTGGTCGTCGTCGCCGGTGTTGCTTATGGCGCCGGGCTGTTGATGAACCACTCCGACGTGCCCAAGGGCACCACCGTGCTCGGCGTCGACATCGGCGGCGGCACCCGTGACGAGGCGACCCAGAAGCTGGACTCCGCGCTGGGCAGCCGTATGAACAAGCCGCTTCAGCTGTCGGTCGACGGCAAGACGGTCGCGCTGCGGCCCGACCAGGCGGGCCTTCAGCTCGACAGCAAGGCCACCGTCGCCGCCGCCGCGGGGAGCGACTACAACCCGGTGTCGGTGATCGGCTCCCTCTTCGGGCAGCAGCGTGTCATCGAACCCGTGATGCCCGTCGACGAGGAGAAGCTCCAGGCCGCGCTGGAGAACGCCGCGGGCGGCGCCGGCTCGATGACCGAGGGCTCGATCAAGTTCGAGTCCGGCAAGGCCGTCGCCGTGTACGGCAAGGCGGGCAAGGGCATCGACGTCGCCGGTTCGACCCAGGCCGTCGTGCAGGCCTACCGCACCCAGGTGGAGACCAACACCAGCACGCCGGTGCGGGTGCCCACGACCAACCGGCAGCCCACGGTCCCCAACGCCGAAGTCGACCGCATGATGAAGGCGTTCGCCGAGCCCGCGATGTCCGCCAACGTGTTGGTGCGCGCGGACGCGACCCACGCCATCGCGTTCAGCCCGCAGAAGTCGCTGTGGAAGTTCCTCGGGGTGAAGGCCATCAACGGCAAGCTCGTCGAGTCCTACGACAAGACGGCCCTGCAGAACCTGTACGGCCATGCCTTCGACGGCGTCCTCATCTCCCGCGGCACCGGCAAGAAGACGCCGGTCACCGTGGAGGACGTGATCGGCGCACTGCGGCCGGCGCTGCTCGGCAAGACCACCGCGGCGCGCGTCGCGACGATCGATACCAACCCGAGCTAGCCCACGGCCAGGCAGCCGTAGCAGCCGTAGACGAGGGGGCGCCCGGTTCCGACCGGGCGCCCCCTCGTGTCATCCCGCCGGACATGACATCTGTCATGCGGGACCGGCGACACCTGGCACTGCCGGGGGCCACCCCCGCACCGCCACGATGAATGCATGACGACGACAGTGACGGCCACCGAATCGGTGGTCGGGTTCGACCAGGTGACCAAGGCCTACGGGCAGGTCCGGGCCGTGGACGGGCTGACGCTCCGGCTGCACCCGGGGGAGACGGTGGCCCTGCTCGGGCCGAACGGCGCGGGCAAGTCCACCACCCTTGACCTGCTCCTCGGGCTCAAGCACCCCGACAGCGGCTCGGTGCGGGTGTTCGGGACCAGCCCCCGTGAGGCCATCGTGGCCGGACGGGTGGGCGCCATGCTGCAGAGCGGCGGGCTGATGGACGAGGTCACGGTCGCCGAGATGGTCAAGCTCGCCTGCGCGCTGCACCCGAAGCCGTACAAGGTCACCGACGTGCTCGCCCGCGCGGGCATCGACCAGATCGCCGACCGCAAGGTCAACAAGCTCTCCGGCGGCCAGGCCCAGCGCGTCCGCTTCGCCCTCGCCACCGCCGGGGCCAACGACCTGATCGTGCTCGACGAGCCCACCACCGGCATGGACGTCTCCGCCCGTCAGGCCTTCTGGGCCACCATGCGCGAGCAGGCCGAGCAGGGCCGTGCGGTCCTGTTCGCCACGCACTACCTGGAAGAGGCCGACGCGATCGCGGACCGGGTGCTCGTGCTGCACCGGGGACGGCTCCTCGCCGACGGCACCGCCGCCGAGATCAAGGCGAAGGCCGGCGCCCGCCGGGTCTCCTTCGACCTCCAGGTACCGGTCGAGGAGGCGTCGCTGCGCGCGCTGCCGTTCCTGACCTCGCTCACCGTGTCCTCCAGCGGCTCCGGGCAGACCGTCCGGATCCAGTCCACGGACGCCGACGCCACCGTCCACGCCCTGTACGGCCTCGGTGTCTTCCCCCGCAACCTCGAAGTCGCCGGGCTCGGGCTCGAGCAGGCGTTCGTCGCCATCACCGAGGCCGAGGAGGCCAAGCAGTCGTGAACTCGCTGATCAAGCTGGAACTGACCCGCGCGCTGCGCAACCGCAAGTTCCTCTTCTTCTCGGTGCTCTACCCCGCAGGCCTGTTCCTGCTCATCTCCAGCACCTCCGGCGGCCGCGACACCAAGATCCCCGGCAGCGGACTGACCGTGCCGACGTACATGATGGTGTCCATGGCGTCCTTCGGCGCCCTGACCGCCGTGCTCATGGGCAACAGCGAGCGCATCGCCAAGGAGCGCGAGAACGGCTGGGTGCGGCAGCTCCGGCTGACCAGCCTGCCGGGCCGCGGATACGTGCTGGCCAAGACGGCCAGCGCCGCCGTCGTCAGCCTGCCGTCCATCGTCGTCGTCTTCGCGGTCGCCGCCGCGCTGAAGCACGTCCGCCTCGACGCCTGGCAGTGGGTCGCCCTCACCGGCGCGATCTGGGCCGGCAGCCTGGTCTTCGCCGCGCTCGGCGTCGCCATCGGCTACCTCGCCAGCGGGGACGCGGTCCGCCCGATCACCATGATCACGTACTTCGGCCTGTCGATCCTGGGCGGCCTGTGGTGGCCGTCGGCGGTCTTCCCCACCTGGTTGCAGGACATCGCCAAGTGGCTGCCCACCCACGCGTACGCTGCACTGGGGCAGGCCATCGAACAGAGTCACGCCCCGCACACCAAGGACATCGCCGTCCTCGTCGCCTTCTTCCTCCTGTTCGCGGGCGGCGCGGCCTGGCTGTACCGGAAGGACACGCTGAAGGCGTGAGCACGATGACCGAGGAAGCGCGGGCGGAGAGCGTTCGTGCGGAGCGGATGATCCCCCTGGGACAGCCGCCCCGCACCGGGCGCGATCTGCTCCTGCGCAAGCTGCTGTGGATCGGTGTCTGGCTCGTCTTCCTCAGCGCGCCGATCCACGACCTGGCCTCCGGGAACCACAGCACCGCGGGCACCGTGGGCGGCTGGCTGGGCCTGGCGGTCTTCGTCGGGGCCTATCTGACGCTGGTCTTCCGGAACATGGGCACACCGCTGCCCCGGCGGCTCGTGGTCGTCCTGGTGGTCTTCCTCGGTCTGCTGGCGACCGTGCAGTGCCTCACGCTCGGCCCCGCCTGGCTCGGCCTCTACTGCTATGTCTCGGTGGCCTGCGGGGCGACCCTCCCGCTGCGGGCGGCCTACTGGGCGATCCCGGGGACGGCCGCGCTGATGCTCCTGGTCGGCCTGCGCGTCGGCGAGCAGGACGCCCAGGACCTGGTGATCCTGGTGCTGCTCATCGGCTTCGCGATGACCGGCGTCGTCCAACTGATCCGGACGACCATCGAGTTGCGCAAGGCGCGAGCGACCGTCGCCCAGCTCGCGGCCAACGAGGAGCGGCTGCGGCTGGCCCGCGATCTGCACGACCTGCTCGGCCACTCCCTCTCCCTGATCACGCTGAAGAGCGAGCTGGCGGGCCGTATGCTCCCCGACCATCCGGAGAAGGCGGCCCAGCAGGTCGCCGACATCGAGCAGGTCAGCCGACAGGCCCTCGTCGACGTGCGCGAGGCGGTCACCGGCTACCGCCGCCCGCGCCTGGCCGCCGAACTCGCCGGTGCGCAGGTCGCCCTCACGGCGGCCACGGTCGTGGCGAACGTCCCCGCGGAGACCGACCTCACCGGCGTCCCCGAGGAGAGCGAGTCCGCCCTGGCCTGGGCGCTGCGCGAGGCGGTCACCAATGTCGTCCGGCACAGCGGCGCCTCCCGCTGCACGGTGGAGGTGCTCCGGCGGCAGACCCTGGACGGACCCATGCTGGAGCTGTCCGTCGAGGACGACGGATCGGGCGGCTCCGGCAACGGCCCGGGCAACGGTCTGACGGGCCTGACCGAGCGCCTGGAGAAGATCGGCGGCACCCTCCAGGCGGGCCGCGAGAAGCACGGGTTCCGGCTGGTCGCACGGGTCCCCGCCCCCGCCGCGGGGAACGTAGGATCCGGGGCATGAGCCGCACGATCAAGGTCCTGCTCGCCGAGGACCAGTCGATGGTCCGCGAGGCGCTGGCCGCCCTGCTCGGCCTGGAAGAGGACATGGAGGTCGTCGTCCAGGTCGCCCGGGGCGACGAGGTGGCCGCGGCGGCCCACGCCCATGGGGTGGACGTCGCGCTGCTGGACATCGAGATGCCCGGCGCCACCGGGATCGAGGCGGCGGCGGTCCTGCGGCGGGAGCTGCCGGACCTCAAGGTGGTCGTCCTGACCACCTTCGGGCGCCCCGGCTATCTGCGGTCCGCCATGGAGGCGGGCGCCGACGCCTTCCTGGTGAAGGACGCCCCCGCGGCCCAACTGGCCGAGGCGGTGCGCAAGGTGCTGGCCGGGGAGCGCGTCATCGACCCCACGCTGGCGGCGGCCGCCCTGGCCGACGGCGCCAACCCGCTGACCGACCGCGAGCGCGAGGTCCTGCGCGCGGCGGCGGACGGCTCGACCAACGCGGAGCTGGCCGCGGCCCTGCACCTGTCCCAGGGCACGGTCCGCAACTACCTCTCCACGGCGATACAGAAACTGGCGGTCCGCAACAGGGCGGAGGCCGTCCGGATCGCCCGGGAGAAGGGCTGGCTCTAGGCCCTGCCGTCAAACTCCCGCCTGCCCTGCGACGCCATGCACGCTCCCCCACGCTCGACGTCGCCCGCGCGGGCGGTGCCCCCACCGCCGCACCGGGCGGACCCGAGTACGTCCAGTACGAGGGTCCGAGCCCGGCACTCCCCCAAGCTCTTCGAGCAGGGGGTACCCCAGAGCACGCACCTGACGCCGCGAGGCCGCCCTCCGGGCGACGACGCGAGTTTGACGACGGCCCCTAGCGGGCGCTCGGCTCAGTTGAGCAGCGCCCGGGCCGCCCGCGCCTGCCCCCGTACCCGCTCGGCGGCCGTCTCGTCCACATCCACCACGACCTCGGCGTACGCCTCCAGTTCCGCGGCCCCCTGGAGAAAGTCCCCGCGCTGGACGAGGAGCTGGGCCCGCTCGTAGCGCAGCCGCGCCGGATGCGACGGCAGCAGCAGGGACAGCTCGACCGCCCACAGGGCGACATCGGTCCGCTCCGGCCGGGAGGCGGCCCAGGCGCGGACGTTGTTCAGCACCCGCAGCACGACGTCGAGCGGATCCGCGGGCGTCAGCATCGAGGGATCCAGCGGCGCCCCGGTCGCGCCGGCCACCAGCAGGTCGGCGTCGGCCTCGCTCAGCAGCCGGCCCCCGTCGAAGGGATCGGCCAGCACCTGCTGTTCCTGCGGCCCGAACCCCACGACGAAGTGCCCCGGCAGCGCGACCCCGTACACCGGCGCCCCGGCCCTGCGGGCCACCTCCATCCACACCACCGACAGCAGGATGGGCAGCCCCCGCCGCCGGCGCAGCACCTCGTGCAGCAGCGAGGACTCCAGCCGCTCGTAGTCACCGGCCGAGCCGTGGAATCCGTAGCGCCCGCCGAGCAGGTCCGCCAGCGCCAGCGCCCAGGCCCGGGGCCCGCCCGGCGCGAACGGCAGCTGCCCGGCGAGCCGGTCCAGCTCCATCTGCGCCGCGTCGAGCCCGGCCTCGTCCAGGCCCCCGTCGGCGGCCGCGCCCACGAGCAGGCACAGGGCCGCGAGATCGGGCCGCGCGGCGCGCGCCTCCTCGCCGAACCGCCGTCGTACCTCGGCGGCCCGCTCCGGGTCCGGGGGACAGGGACCTTGCATGGCAGCCTCGAAACCTCTCATGCCACCGGCCCGGTCCCGGCGCCCGACGGGCCGCCCGCGCCCGGACCACGGGAGTCCGCCGGCTCCCGGTAATGGTGATACGCATGATGCGCCGAGAAGTCCAGTCGTGCGTACAGCGCCCGCGCCTGCGCGTTGTCGGTCTCCACCTGGAGCCAGGCCGCCGAGGCTCCCTCGTCCAGGGCCTGCCGGGCCAGCGCGGCCATCACGGCGGTGGCCAGACCCCGGCGGCGCTGCTCCGGATCGACCTCGACCGCCGCGAAACCGGCCCAACGGCCGTCCACCACACAGCGCCCGATGGCCGCCGGGGGAGAGCCCGGTTCGCCCGGCACCGTCGCGAACCACACCGAGGGGCCGCCGCCGAGCACCTTCAACGCCACCTCGCTCGTCCCCTTGCGCTGGTAGCGGGCGAGCCACGCCTCGTCGGGCGCCCGGGACAGCTCGACCCCGGACGTCTCACGGTCCGCGACCGGCGCCAGCGCGGCCGTCCACAGCTCGGCGGTCACCTCCCGCGTCCAGCCGCGCGCCTCCAGCTCCGCGCAGAGCAGTTCCTGGGCGTCCTCGGCCCCGGTCGCGAGCTGTACGTAGGCGGGCAGTCCACGGGCCGCGTACCAGCGCCGTACGGCCGCCAGCGCCTCGTCCAGCGGCAGCCCGGGGTCGCCCAGCGGCAGCACCGAGTTGGCGCGGCGGGTGAACCCGGCCGCGGCACGCAGCTCCCACTCCCCGAGCCGCTCCCGCTCCACCGGCTGCCAGCCCCGGGCGGAGATCCGCGCCAGCTCCCCCCAGGACGCGGCGGGACCCCGCCGACGGGCGGGCGCCGCGGGCACCACCTTGCCCGCGACCAGCGCGGATTCCTCGATTCGGACCTGCTCGCCGTCACGGCGGGTGATCCTTAGCACACCGTTGTCCCATGATGTGAGAACCCCGACCGTGTCGGTGAACGTCTCACCCTCGGCGGCATGTTCGCTCCACCGCCGTACTGAGACGCGTTTTCCCACGTCAGCAGCGGTGATTCGGACCTCCAGACGTCCGCCCGCAGAGATTTCCACAGGTCAGTTCACCCCTCCTGTTCGGATCATGCCCAAGAACGGAGATACTAGGGGCGGGCATCGACGACGCCGCGCTCCCGCGCGCCAGGCGGCGGAGCCTGCGGAGGCCCGCCAGCGCCCTACCGAGGAGGAACGACAGCGTGACCTACGTCATCGCAGAGCCTTGTGTCGACGTCAAGGACAAGGCGTGCATCGAGGAGTGCCCGGTCGACTGCATCTACGAGGGCCAGCGGTCCTTGTACATCCACCCGGACGAATGCGTCGACTGCGGAGCCTGCGAGCCGGTCTGCCCGGTCGAGGCCATCTTCTACGAGGATGACACTCCCGAGGAGTGGAAGGACTACTACAAGGCGAACGTCGAGTTCTTCGACGAGCTCGGCTCGCCCGGTGGCGCCAGCAAGCTGGGGCTGATCGAGCGCGACCACCCCTTCATCGCGGCGCTGCCCCCGATGAACCAGTAAGCGACAGCACAACCGTGCCGTCTCGGTCCCGTACGGCGCTCACCGGCGTCGCACGGGACCGAGGCGTTTGGTGCCCCTACGCTCGTAGAGGGCGCCCGGTCGTCCAGAAAGTGAGCCGATCCCGTTGTCCGCAGTCACCGACCGCCTTCCGACTTTCCCCTGGGACAAGCTCGAGCCGTACAAGAAGACGGCCGCCGCGCACCCGGGAGGGATCGTCGACCTGTCTGTCGGCACCCCCGTCGACCCGGTCCCCGAGCTGATCCAGAAAGCGCTCGTCGCGGCGGCGGACTCCCCGGGTTATCCGACCGTGTGGGGCACGCCCGAGCTGCGCGACGCGATCACGGGCTGGGTGGAGCGCCGGCTCGGCGCCCGCGGGGTGACCCATCGGCACGTCCTGCCCATCGTGGGTTCCAAGGAACTGGTCGCCTGGCTCCCGACCCAGCTGGGCCTCGGCCCCGGTGACACGGTCGCCTACCCCCGCCTGGCCTACCCGACCTACGAGGTCGGCGCCCGCCTGGCCCGCGCGGAGCACGTGGTCTACGACGACCCGACCGAGCTGGACCCGGCGAACCTGAAGCTCCTGTGGCTCAACTCCCCCTCCAACCCCACGGGCAAGGTCCTGGGCAAGGAGGAGCTGACCCGGATCGTCGCCTGGGCGCGGGAACACGGCGTCCTGGTCTTCTCCGACGAGTGCTACCTGGAGCTGGGCTGGGAGGCCGACCCCGTCTCGGTGCTCCACCCGGACGTGTGCGGCGGCTCGTACGAGGGCATCGTCGCCGTCCACTCGCTGTCGAAGCGGTCGAACCTGGCGGGCTACCGGGCGGCCTTCCTCGCGGGCGACCCGGCGGTGCTCGGCCCGCTGCTGGAGATCCGCAAGCACGGCGGCATGATGACCTCCGCGCCGACGCAGGCGGCGGTGGTGGCGGCGCTGGGCGACGACACCCACGTCCGCGAGCAGCGCGAGCGCTACGCGGCCCGGCGCACGGCCCTGCGCGAGGCCCTGCTCGGGCACGGCTTCCGGATCGAGCACAGCGAGGCGAGCCTGTATCTGTGGGCGACCCGGGACGAGTCCTGCTGGGAGACGGTCTCGCACCTGGCCGGTCTGGGCATCCTGGTCGCACCGGGCGACTTCTACGGCCCGGCGGGCGAGAAGTTCGTGCGGGTCGCCCTCACGGCGACGGACGAACGGATCGAGGCGGCGGTGCGGCGGCTGGCGTGAGCGCCGGGCTTTCGTGACCACACGCCGGAGGGGTCCAGGGAGCAGTTCCCTGGACCCCTCCGGCGTACGAGGCCGAGGCTCAGCCGTGCAGCGGCAGGCCCTGCATCGGAAGCGGCTGCCCCGGCAGCCCGCTCCGGGCGGTCTCGCCGAGCAGCCCGCCGGCCTGACCGGCCGCGTCCCCGGCGACCTTCTGTGCGACCGGCGCGGCCTTCTTCCCGGCCGCACCCACGGTCCCGGCAGCCGTCGGCACCGCCTTCTTGACCGCCTGGCCGCCGGTCTTGGCCACCTGGCCGCCGGCGTCGCCCGCGAGCCCGGTCACCTGCTGGGCCGCTCCGTCGACCTTCTGGGTCGCACCGTCGAGGGTGGGGCCGACCTGTGCGTGGTCCAGGGCGGTCAGCCCACCGAGGTCGGGGGTGGCCGGCAGGCCGGCCGTCGCCGCGCTGGCGGAGCCGGCCGCACCGACCACGGGAGCCGCTCCCGCTGCGATGAGCAGCGCGGCACGGGCGATCCGGCGGGTCAGGGGGAGGGACATGATGCTCCTTAGACGGAAGAGAACGGTGAAGTGTCCGACCGCACCCGGAAGTTGATCGTTCCGGGCTCGGACGCAGTGACTACCGCTCGAAACCGCCGAAGGTTGCGGTGCGCAGGCGCAAAGAGTTGGTAATGCGTCGCATTATCGGGTGGGGAGGAAATCGGGCAAACGGCAATCGGGTTGACGGCCTGCTGAATCCTTACTGCCCTGTGTTTCCAAGGAGTTCGGCCCCTTCGGCGGTGCCGGGACGAGGAGCGGCGCGCCCCGTCGGCGAGGCGCGCCGCGTATAACCCGGAGGGGTGAGGACTCGTACGGTCGGCCGGTCTACTCCCCCGTGACGATGCGGACTTGGCCGACCGAGGCATGGGCGGCCGAGCCGCCGGTGGTCGTACGCCACTCGCTCGCGAAGCCGCCGCGCGACCACTCCCGGCCCTCGAAGGAGACGCGCGCGATGTGCAGCGCCGACGAGTTGGCCACGGCCCAGTGCGCCAGTTCCCAGCCGCGCTGCCGGGCGGTGCCCGAGGCGGTGGACTTCCGGGGCACCGGGATCGTCAGGGCGTCGGACCCGGTGGACGGCTCCGCCGTGGCCGGGTCGGTGGACGTGGCCGTCGAGGTGTCCGCGGCCGGGCCGGTGTCCGTGGGGGAGGAGGACGAGCTCCCGGTGGCCACCTCCGCGCCGGCCGTCTGGAGCACGTCGCGCCCGAAGTCCCGCACCAGCGCGGCCCGTACCGCGTCGGTGCCGCCCGTGGTCGCCGGGGCCGGGCGCCCCTGGCAGGTCAGCGTGGCCGCCGACCGCCCGGTCAGCGCGGCGGCGAGCAGCGTGGCGTCCGGCTCGTGCTTCGCGTACGCCTCGGGATAACCGCTGCGCTGCACGCGCTGCGCGGCGACGGTCAGCGGCAGCCGGGCGTAGTCCGGCACCTTGGCCAGGTGGTCGTAGAACATGGTCGCCGCGTACGTCGGGTCCATGATCTGCTTCTCGGAGCCCCAGCCCTGCGACGGGCGCTGCTGGAACAGTCCGAGCGAATCCCGGTCGCCGTGCTGGATGTTGCGCAGGCCCGACTCCTGGAGTGCGGTCGCGATCGCGATGGTCACCGCGCGCTCGGGCAGGCCACGCGTGGTGCCCACGGCGGAGATCGTCGCCGCGTTGACCGCCTGCTCGGGGGTGAACGAGTACGACGCCCCGTCGGCCTTGCCGGAGATCACCTTGCAGCTGGGTGCTGCCGGGCCCGTGAGGTACTGGACGGCGAGGTAGCCCGCGACGGAGAACAGGACCACGAGGGCCGCCCCGAAACGGAGAAGGCGGCCACGGCGCTTGGGTTTGGGGGACGGCTCTGACACGCCTACAAGGTACCGGTGGTGTTCATGAGTCTTGCCCGGGGTTGTGGACAACCGGGGGCGCCGGTGCGCGCTATAGGGTCGGTCCCATGGCCGATACCCCGCTTGACCTCACGTTGGACGCCGCTCAGCTCACCGCGCGGCTCGTCGATCTCCGCTCCGAGAGCGGAACCGAGAAGCCCCTCGCGGACGCCATCGAGACCGCGCTGCGCTCGCTGCCGCATCTGACGGTCGACCGGTACGGCAACAACGTGGTGGCCCGGACCCGGCTGGGGCGCCCGGAACGGGTCGTTCTGGCGGGTCACATCGACACGGTCCCCATCGCCGACAACGTCCCCTCCCGCCTGGACGAGAACGGCGTGCTGTGGGGCTGCGGCACCTGCGACATGAAGTCGGGCGTCGCCGTCCAGCTGCGCATCGCGGCGACCGTCCCCGAGCCCAACCGGGACCTCACGTTCGTCTTCTACGACAACGAAGAGGTCGAGGCACATCTGAACGGTCTGAAGCATGTGTCCGAGGCCCATCCGGAATGGCTGGAGGGTGACTTCGCCGTGCTGCTGGAGCCCTCCGACGGGCAGGTCGAGGGCGGCTGTCAGGGCACGCTGCGGGTCCAGCTGAGGACCAAGGGCGAGCGCGCGCACTCGGCGCGCGGCTGGATGGGCTCCAACGCGATCCACTCGGCGGCCCCGATCCTGGCCCGGCTGGCCGCGTACGAGCCGCGCTACCCGGTGATCGACGGCCTGGAGTACCGCGAGGGCCTGAACGCGGTGGGCATCTCGGGCGGCGTGGCCGGGAACGTGATCCCGGACGAGTGCGTGGTCACGGTCAACTTCCGCTATGCGCCGGACCGCAGCGAGGAGGAGGCGATCGCGCATGTCCGCGAGGTGTTCGCGGACTGCGGGGTGGCCGAGTTCGTCGTGACCGACCACAGCGGCGGCGCGCTCCCCGGCCTCTCCCACCCGGCCGCCGCGGCGTTCATCGAGGCGGTCGGCGGCACCCCCCAGCCCAAGTACGGCTGGACGGACGTGTCCCGTTTCAGCGCGCTCGGCATCCCGGCGGTCAACTACGGACCGGGCAATCCGCACCTTGCGCACAAGCGGGACGAACGCGTCGAAATCACTAAGATCCTGGCCGGGGAGGAGCGGCTGCGGGCCTGGCTGACCTCCTGACCGGCCCGTGCGGCACCGCGGCCCATGGCGGACATGCACACGTCCCCCTTCCGTAACCTGCGTGGATCTACGCTGGGGTGGAACGACCTTCCCCGACCTACCGGTCTCCCCCCGGCTCCGGGCCCGTCCGAGCCGGGGGGAGACCGTGACGGGAAAGGCCCCGATGCGGAGGGAGCGCAGATGCCCACTGGCAACCCCCAGGGCAAGAAGGTGCCGCCGGACGAGCAGCGGCTGGGTCCCGTGCTGCGCAGGCGGGAACAGGTCACGAAGAGCACCACGGACCAGCGGCTGCTGGACGCGGGCGGCCCTTCGGACTGGGTCCACACCGACCCGTGGCGTGTGCTGCGCATCCAGTCGGAGTTCATCGAAGGTTTCGGCACCCTGGCCGAACTCCCTCCCGCCATCAGTGTGTTCGGCTCCGCGCGGACGCCGGTGGACTCGCCCGAGTACGAGGCGGGCGTGCGGCTCGGACGCGGCCTGGTGGAGGCCGGCTGGGCGGTGATCACGGGCGGCGGCCCGGGCGCGATGGAGGCGGCGAACAAGGGCGCGTGCGAGGCGAAGGGGATCTCGGTCGGCCTCGGCATCGAGCTGCCGTTCGAGCAGGGGCTGAACCCGTACGTCGACATCGGCCTGAACTTCCGCTACTTCTTCGTCCGGAAGATGATGTTCGTGAAGTACGCGCAGGGCTTCGTGGTCCTGCCCGGCGGCCTCGGCACCCTGGACGAGCTCTTCGAGGCCCTCACCCTGGTCCAGACCCAGAAGGTGACCCGCTTCCCGATCGTCCTCTACGGCACGTCGTACTGGGGCGGCCTGGTGGACTGGCTGAAGCACACCCTGGTCGCGCAGGGCAAGGCCACCGAGAAGGACCTCCTGCTGTTCCATCTGACGGACGACGTGGAGGAGGCCGTCGCGCTGGTCTCCAAGGAGGCGGCCCGCTAGGGGGCGTCTGACCCTAGGGACCCGTTCTCCGCGGTGCGGCGCCCGGTGACCGGGCGCCGCACCGTCCCGTCGGTCCTAGGCCAGTCCGCGTCGTGCCACCGCGGGCGGGCGGTGTCCGGCGATCGACGCCACCATGTCCAGCACCTGCCGGGTCTCCGCCACCTCGTGCACCCGGTACACCTGCGCACCCAGCCACGCCGACACCGCCGTGGTCGCCAGGGTGCCGAGGACCCGTTCCTTCACCGGCCGGTCCAGGGTCTCGCCCACGAAGTCCTTGTTGGACAGCGACACCAGCACCGGCCAGCCCGTGGCGACCATCTCGTCCAGCCGGCGCGTCGCCTCCAGGCTGTGCCGGGTGTTCTTGCCGAAGTCGTGCCCCGGATCGATCAGTACCGACTCACGGGGCACCCCCAGCGCCACCGCCCGCTCGGCGAGCTCCAGCGTCACCTTCAGGATGTCCGCCATGACGTCCTCGTACGTCACCCGGTGCGGACGGGTCCGCGGCTGCGCACCGCCCGCGTGCGTGCACACCAGTCCCACCCGGTGGCGGGCGGCGACCTCCGCGAGCCGGGGATCCACCCCGCCCCAGGCGTCGTTCAGCAGATCGGCGCCCGCCTCGCACACCGCCTCGCCGACCTCGTGCCGCCAGGTGTCCACGCTGATCACCACATCGGGGAAGCGGCGCCGCACCTCGGCGACGAAGCCGACCGTGCGCCGGGCCTCCTCCTCGGCCGTGACCTCCGCCCCCGGCCCGGCCTTGACCCCGCCGATGTCGATGATCGCGGCGCCTTCCGCCACCGCCTCTTCCACGCGCGCGAGGGCAGGTTCGTCGCGGAACGTGGCCCCCTGGTCGTAGAAGGAGTCCGGGGTCCGGTTCACGATCGCCATGATCACCGGCTCGTGTGCGCCGAATTCCCGCCTGCCCAGCCTGAGCATCCGCTGTGACCTCTCCCGGTACGTCCTGTTCCTTGGCCGCCTGCGACCCTAATTGTCAGCGTCGCATGGCACGATCGGACCCGGAGACATTCGACAGCTGCACTTCCGTTCCGGCGCACTCGGCGCCGGCACCGAGCGTGGGGACCTCAGTGATGCTCATGTTCTTGTTCCTGGTCGTCGCGCTCGCCGTGGTGGTCGCCGCGGTGACACTCGCCGTGGTGGGCGGCGGCGAGAGCACCCCTCTGCCCGAGGCGGCACCCGACCGGTTCGACGACCCGCTGCCGCCGGACCGCCCGGTGAGCCGCACGGACGTGGACGCCCTGCGCTTCCCGCTCGCCGTCCGCGGGTACCGCATGGCGGAGGTGGACGACGCCCTCGGCCGGCTCGGCGCCGAGATCGCCGAGCGGGACGCCCGCATCGCCGACCTGGAGTCCGCGCTCGCCGGGGCCCGCGCGGCCGGCCACGGCCACGACCGGCCGGCCGAGGGGGACCAGCAGTGAGCCGCGCGGCCGTGGCGGGGCCGGACGGCGTGCTGCGCTGCCCCTGGGCCCTGTCCACCGCGGACTACGTGGCCTACCACGACGCGGAGTGGGGCCGCCCGGTCCACGGCGACGACGCGCTGTACGAGCGGCTGAGCCTCGAAGCCTTCCAGTCGGGCCTGTCGTGGATCACGATCCTGCGGCGCCGGGAGGGCTTCCGGGCCGCCTTCGCCGACTTCAGGATCGCCAAGGTGGCCGCCTTCACCGAGACCGACCAGGAGCGGCTGCTCGCCGACACCGGCATCATCCGCAATCGCGCCAAGATCGAGGCGACGCTCGCCAACGCGCGCCTGCTCGCCGAGTGGGCCCCCGGCGAGCTGGACGAGCTGATCTGGTCGTACGCCCCCGGCTCCCGCCGGGCCCCCAGGACCCTCGACGACGTCCCGGCGGTCACCGCCGAGTCGACGGCCCTGTCCAAGGCGCTGCGCAAGCGCGGCATCCGCTTCGTCGGCCCGACGACGGCGTACGCACTGATGCAGGCGTGCGGGCTGGTCGACGACCACCTGGCGGACTGCGCGGCCCGGGGCGACTGACCGGGGCGTCGTGCGGGGCGCCTGCCGACGGGGGAGAGCGCGGGCGCCCGTAGGCCTCGGGCGCCCGCACGTGTCCTCGGCCGGGGGCCGGACGGCCTCAGCGGCCCAGGTAGACGGGCTTCTTCTTGTTCACGAACGCATCCACCGCGATCCTGTGGTCCTGCGAGGCTCCCGCGCGCGCCTGGAGTTCGTCCTCCTTCTCCAGGGCCTCGTCCAGGGAGTGGGAGAGTCCGTAGGCGAGGGACTCCTTCAGCGCGGCGTACGCCAGCGTCGGCCCCTCGGCCAGCTCACGCGCGGTCTTCTCCGCCTCGGCGCGCAGCTCGGACTGCGGGACCAGCCGGTTCGCGATGCCCCACTCGAAGGCCTGCTGGGCGCTGATGCTGCGCGGGAAGAGCAGCAGGTCGGAGGCGCGCGAGGCGCCGACGGCCCGCTGCAGGGTCCAGGACGTCCCGGAGTCCGCGGTGAGCGCGACGCCCGCGAAGGAGGTGTTGAAGGCCGCCGTGTCCGCGACGATGCGGTAGTCCGCAGCGAGCGCGAAGCCGAAGCCCGCCCCGGCCGCGACCCCGTTCACGGCCGCGACCACCGGCTTCGCCGCTCCCGTGAGCGCGCGCACGATGGGGTTGTAGTGCTCGTGCACGGTGCTCATCACCCCGGCGTCCGAGCCCGCGTCCTGCTTCTGGAGCAGACCGATGTGCTCCTTGAGGTCCTGGCCCACGCAGAACGCCCGCTCCCCGGCCGCGGTGAGCAGGATCGCCCGTACGGCCCCGTCGGCCGCCGCCTCTTGCGCCGCGTCCCGCAGGGCGACCTTGGCTTCGATGTTCATCGCGTTCATCGCCTCGGGACGGTTCAGCGTGATCGTCGCGAGGCCGTCGCTCACCTCGTAGAGCACGGTGTCGGCCATGGTGGTCCTCCGGTGTCACGGTCCGTCGTACCGGTCGGTACGTCCTGCGTCCGAGGGACAGCATGGCGGAGATCACCGGCCGCGGCCCGGACCCGACGTGTGACCTGCGTCAAATAATGTCCACCTGCCTCCGGGCGGCGGATCTCCGTGCGGTGGTGCAGTATCACAGCCGCATCGCCGAATTGAGTGGTTTTGGTCGGGCGTGTTGCCCAAGCGATGCCGACTGATGTTGGTCATCGGGTCCTGAGATGCGGGATAATGGCTTGGAAGCAATGTGTTCGATGCCGGTGTCGCGTGTCCCCCGAGGGGTCGCGTGCCCTTCAAGGGCTGTCGGCTGACGATGAGCTGGTTTCAGGAAGGGGAACGAGCATGGCGGCCATGAAGCCGCGGACGGGCGACGGCCCGCTCGAGGTGACCAAGGAGGGGCGGGGCATCGTCATGCGCGTTCCGCTCGAAGGCGGCGGTCGGCTCGTCGTCGAGCTGACCCCTGACGAGGCCGACGCGCTCGGCGACGCCCTCAAGAAGGTCGTCGGCTGACGCGAAGCGACCCCGAACTCTCGGCTTCCCCGGCATCGTACGCGGTGCCGGGGTCTGCTTTTAGGCCCGGCTCGCCCTCGGCGCGTCCTTCGGTCCGGCCGGCCCGCTCAGCGCTTGACCGCGCACAGCAGTCCGTCACCCACCGGGAGCAGTGAAGGCACCAGCTCCGGGGTCTCGCGGACCGTGCGCAGCAGTTCGCGCAGCCGTACGACCTCGGTGGGCTGCGGCCCCGAGTCGACCGTGCGGCCGTGGGCGAAGGCGCCCTCGAAGACGACGACACCGCCGGGCCGCAGCAGGCGCAACGATTCAGCGAGGTAGTCGAGGACCTCCAGCCGGTCGCCGTCGCAGAAGACGAGGTCGTAGCCGGCGTCCGCGAGCCGGGGCAGCACGTCCAGGGCGCGGCCCGGGATGAACCGGGCGCGGTTGCTGGCGAAGCCGCAGGCGCGGAACGCCTGGCGGGCGAACTGCTGGTGCTCCGGCTCCGGGTCCACCGTGGTCAGCACGCCATCCGGCCGCATGCCGTGCAGCAGATGGATCCCGGAGACACCGCACCCGGTACCGATCTCCGCCACCGCCTTCGCGTCCACGGTGGCGGCGAGCAACCGCAACGCGGCGCCCGTGCCGGGCGACACCGAGCGTAGCCCTGCGTCGCGGGCCCGGTCACGGGCCCAGCGCAGCGCTTCGTCCTCGGCGACATAGGCGTCGGCGAACGCCCAGCTCGTCTGCCGGTTGCCGGTAATGGCCCTCTCCTGTCCCCGTGATTGCCTGGGCGTGACTGTATCCGTTGGCCCCGGGAACCCGCAGATGGGACCAGACGTTTGGGAGGGTGGGAAAGGCAGCGGGGGAGGGACGGGGGACGACCGGTGGACCTGGACGTCGAGCAAGTGCTGACGCAGCCGCATCAGCTCACATCAAATTCTCGTAAAACCGCTTATCCGGAGCTAACGGGCGAGGTGGCTATGGTAGGGGCTCCACTGGACACCACCAGAGCCGACAGGGGAGGTGCGGCTGCGCCTGTGGATCGGAGAGGAGTGCTTCGGCGCCTTCTCAGGTCATCGGGTGAGCCGAAATCCGTGACCGACATCGCTGACACGCACCACGCTGCAGACACCGCGCAGACCGCGACCTTCGCCACCGACGCGGACTCGCAGGCGTGGACTCCGCCCACCTGGGAGGAGATCGTCAGCATGCACAGCGGCCGGGTCTACCGGCTGGCCTACCGCCTGACCGGAAACCAGCACGACGCCGAGGACCTGACCCAGGAAGTCTTCGTCCGGGTCTTCCGCTCCCTGTCGACCTACACGCCCGGCACGTTCGAGGGCTGGCTGCACCGCATCACGACGAACCTCTTCCTGGACATGGTCCGCCGCAAGCAGCGCATCCGCTTCGACGCGCTCGGCGAGGACGCGGCCGAGCGGCTGGCCAGCCGGGAGCCCACCCCGCAGCAGGTCTTCAACGACGCGCACTTCGACGCGGACGTCCAGCAGGCGCTGGACACCCTCGCGCCCGAGTTCCGCGCCGCCGTCGTCCTGTGCGACATCGAGGGACTGTCCTACGAGGAGATCGCCGCGACCCTGGGCGTCAAGCTCGGCACGGTCCGGTCCCGTATCCACCGCGGTCGCTCGCAGCTGCGCAAGGCCCTGGCGCACCGTTCGCCCGAGGCCCGCGCCGAGCGGCGCACCTTCATGGCCCCGGTGCCCGCGCTGGGGGGAGGGGGCGCGACCGCGTGAGTGGATCCCGTCGCCCCACACCGGCAGAGCAGCACCTTGGAGACCGCCTCTCCGCCCTCGTGGACGGAGAACTAGGTCATGACACGCGCGAGCGCGTACTGGCCCATCTGGCCACGTGCGCGAAGTGCAAGGCAGAGGCCGACGCCCAGCGCCGGCTGAAGAACGTCTTCGCGGAGGCCGCCCCGCCGCCGCCCTCCGAGAGCTTCCTGGCCCGTCTGCAGGGCCTGTCCGCAGGAGGTGACGTCGACGGCGGTGGCACGCCGCTCGGCGGGGGTGATTTCGGCAGAAGAGCATCGTCGGCCGCCGGACTGCCCCCGGCGACCGGCGTCTTCGGAGTGAGGGGTGAGCCCTTCGGCTATGTGCCGGCAGGACCCCATGCGGCGCTGGCCCCTTCCGATGACCGGACGTTCCCCGGGGACCGGGGCTTCCGGATCCATCACGTCGGACGCCCGGACACCGAGCGCGCGTCCTCGCGCGGCCGGCGGTTCGCCTTCGCCGCCGCAGGTGCCGTGTCGCTGGCTGCGATCGCGCTCGGCGGGGTGTCGATGGGCGTCCCGGCCGACACGACCCCGGAGGCACGCGGTTCCGGCACCGGAAGCAACGTGACCCCCATGCGTTCACCCGGCAGCGGTGGCGGTGGCGGCACGACGCCCGACACGGGCCGACGCCGGGCCGTCGCGCCGCTGATCGGACAGCGCGCGCTGAACCAGGGCCCCGTCGCCTCGATGAGCGCCTCGGCTCCGCTGCTGCCCGGGGCTTCGTCTCCGGACGCACAGGACGCCTCGGAGATCGGTGCCCTGACGGCTCCCGTGGTGGCCGGAGCCGCCGCGATGTCGCCGCTGATACGCCCGCTCATCGAGACCGCGCCGCTCACGCTGAGCTCCTGGTCGGCGGCCCCCGGGATCATGACTCCCGGGCTGCTCAGGGCCCCGGTGCCGGCCACGTCCGCCGGGCCTTCGCCCTCGGCATCCTCGCCGCTCGCCCACTGACCCGAGCGACTGCGCGTCGGCCCGCGGACCTGGTTGAATCCGTGGTGGACCGCGCCCGCGGAAGTGTTCCGGGCGCGGCATCGACGTTTCAACGGCGACCGCCGGCGCCGTCGTGGCGGGGGCCGGGTGTGGGGAGAGCATGAGCGAGGGGAAGCCGGGCCCGGCGGGCGACGCCGACAAGTGGACGCCTGAGGTACGGGACGGCGCGGGGGCCCAGGGGCTCCCGGACACGCCGGAAAACGGGCCGTCGGACGGGGACTTCGAGCTGGAGCGCCCGGCGACGCCGGGCTCCCGGGGAGCCGGAGCCGACGGGGACTTCGAGCTGGAGCGTCCCCGGGCGGTGTCCGCCGGGGCGGCCGAGCATGAAGGTTCCTCCGAAGGCGAGGGCTCGGTGTCCCGGGCGGACGGCGACGCGCACGGCGTCCCTGACGGCCGCTCACGGACCTTCCCCGACTCCGACCCCTACGACACCCCGCCCTACGGCATACCGGGCCCCTGGGCCCCCGCCCCGCCGGTCCAGCGCCCGGCAGCGGCACCTCCCAGCCTCACCAAGGGAACGCCCCCGCCCCAGACCGCCCCACCGGCGCCGGGCGCCCCGCTCCCGGCCACGCCCGGAAGCGACCCCTCCGCACCCCCCGCCTCCGCGTCGCACGCTTCCGCACCCCCCGCGCCCCCCGCCTCAGGCCCGTCCGGATACACCCCCTGGCAGAACTACGACCCCTGGGCGCCCCAGCCCTTCCGGCAGGACGGGGCCGTCGTCACCGCCCCCCGGCCACGGCGCAGGCGACCGCGCAGAGGCCTCGTCCTCGGGGCCGTAGCCATCGCGCTGGTCTCCGGAGGAGTCGGCGGTGTCGTCGGCGTCGCCCTTGAGCGCGACGGCGACCTGGTGGGCGACGTCCGGTTGCCGCAGGCCGGGAAGGAACCCGTCGGGCGCGCCCCGGACAGCGTCGCCGGGATCGCCGCCCGCGCGCTGCCCAGCGTCGTCACCCTGCACGTCAAGGGCGACGGCAGCGAGGACACCGGCACCGGGTTCGTCCTCGACGCGCGCGGACACGTCCTCACCAACAACCACGTCGTCCAGCCCGCGGGAGCGAACGGCGAGATATCGGTGACCTTCAACGGGGGCGAGACCGCCAAGGGCACCGTCGTCGGCCGTGACACCGGCTACGACCTCGCCGTCGTCCAGGTCACCGGCGTCCGGGGCCTGACGCCCCTGCCCCTCGGCAACTCCGACAACGTCGAGGTCGGCGATCCGGTCGTGGCCATCGGCGCGCCCTTCGACCTGGCCGGCACGGTCACCTCCGGGATCATCAGCGCGAAGGAACGGCCCATCACGGCCGGGGGCGAGAAGGGCGACGGGAGCGATGTGTCCTACGTCGACGCCCTGCAGACCGACGCCCCCATCAACCCCGGCAACTCCGGCGGCCCCCTCCTCGACACCCGGGGCCGGGTCGTCGGCATCAACTCCGCGATCCGTTCGGCCGACGACAGCACCGACCAGAGCGGCCAGGCGGGATCCATCGGGCTCGGCTTCGCGATCCCCGTGAACCAGGCCCGCCGCGTCGCCGAGGAACTGATCAACACCGGCCGGGCCACCCACCCCGTGATCGGTGTGACGCTCGACATGAACTTCGCCGGAGACGGCGCCCGTGTCGCGACCAAGGGCGCCGACGGCGGCTCCGCGGTCACCAAGGGAGGCCCCGGCGACCGGGCCGGCGTCAGGCCCGGCGATGTGATCACCCAGGTCGACGGGGCGCGCGTCCACTCCGGGGAGGAAATGATCGTCAGGACCCGCGCGCACCGCCCCGGCGACCGTCTGGCGCTGACCGTGGTCCGCGACGGCAGACAGCGCAGCATCACGCTCGTCCTCGGTTCCGCGGGCGGCAGCTGACGTCGCCGTGCCGGAACAGGGACGAAAACGGCTGCACAAGGCAAACATCCCGGAAAACCCGACGTGTACACGCGGTCGAGAACGCCGGGGCGGTACCGATCCGGCGCGATCGCCGGGTACCGTGGATTCGGCCCGGACCACGGAAGACCCGCCCCACCACCTAGGGCCGCGGACCGAGGACCTCGCGAGGAGCTTCAGGTGTTCAATGACATAGGACCACTCGAGCTGCTGACGCTCGTCGTCCTCGCCGTGCTCGTGTTCGGTCCGGACAAGCTCCCGAAGATGATCCAGGACGTCACGCGCACGATCCGGAAGATCCGGGAGTTCTCGGAGAGCGCCAAGCAGGACATCCGCAACGAGCTGGGCCCCGAGTTCAAGGACTTCGAGTTCGAGGACCTCAACCCCAAGACGTTCATCCGCAAGCAGCTGGACAACGACCATCTGGGGCTCAAGGAGATCCGCAACGGCTTCGACCTGAAGCAGGAGATGGCCGAGGTCACGGACGCGGTGCAGGGCCGTGAGTCCGAGTCGTCGTCCGGCACGTCCTCCGCGGCCGCCGGCGGTGCCGTCGACATGACGAAGAAGCCCGAGAAGCCGGGCCCCGACGAGCGCCCGCCGTTCGACGCGGACGCAACCTGAGCCCTTCACGACATCCGCGGGCGGTCGGCAGACCGCCCGCGCAGACGTGCTCGGACATGGCCGGAACGTGACGTAGGCCATACGCCCTTCGGCGCGCGTGCGGCCGTATTGCGACGTCCAAGAGGCCGTATGCGCCGGGCGTTTCGCTGTGCTTCCGACCGCGGTGGCTATGCTGCCCAGTTGTTGTGCGGACCGTTTTTGGGAGCAAGGACGCCCGTGGGGGGCGGGCCGCTCGGGTCCGACGAGAGCGAGGAGGCGTCCGGGCAGATGGAGACGACGAGTCGGGTGGGCGTGCAGGCGCCCGCCGCGGAGGGCGGAGCGCGGCTCCCCTACGCCCGGGGCACGGTCGACGGCTACCAGCAGGCGTCGTTCCCGTGGTACGGCCTCGACGAGGCCTTCACGGGCCCGCGCTGGCTGATGCAGGTGGCCACGGCCGCCGACGGGTCCGTGGAGCACGGGTCGGTCGGACACGGCGACGAGCCCTCGGTACGGCACGAGGCCACCGACGACAAGGAGCGGTTCGCGGTCGTGGTGACCGTCGCCGCCAACCCCGTACGGCGCAGCGCGGACGGCACCGGGCTGCTGGAGGCCACCTCGGTCTCGTCGGCGGCCTGGCTGGCCGGTGTGGGCCTGCTGTCGTTCACCTGGCCCGGCCAGCTGGACCACACCCTGCGGGACGACTGGCTGGAGCAGCAGACCGAGACGGCGTGGGTGCTCGCCGACGACCTGACCGGGCCCGTCTGGTCCACCCTGTCCCTGCCCGTGGACGGCGTGCCGACGCCGTTCCACTACCGGGAGTCCGAGTTCGGCTGGGTCCTCGCCGGGACCACGGAGGCCGGGGTGCACGTCGGGGCGTACGGCCGGGGCATGAGCGCCTACGGACTGGGCTTCGCGATGATCAAGGACATCCACGCCTACGTCGTCTGACGGGACGTACGAGGGAGGGGCGCCGTCGTGGTGACGGCGCCCCCTCCCTCGTAGCCGGGAGCCGATTGCCGCACCAGCCGGAGAGCGGCAGATCAGCGGTACGGAGACAGCCGGACCGTCCAGCGTCCGCCACGGCAGTTTGGGGTCTGCGGGCGGGTACCGGGTCAGGTGGGCTGTCAAGGACGCAGCCACCGAATCCGGCAGAGGGACGTGTCTCACCTTGCCACCCTTAGGCAGGGCAAAGACCGGACGCCACCGTAGGAGCTTCACCTGTCGCACGACGTGCAGAGTTCCGTTTTCGAAGTCGACATCGTCCACGCCGAGGCCGAAGGCTTCACCCTGGCGAAGCCCACAACCGGCCGCAAGGTCTACAAGCACCCGGTAGCAGTCATCCAGCGCAGTTCGCACAGCGCGCACCTGTTCATACGACCAGGGGACCACCTTTTTCGGGTCCAGACGCGGTGCCTTCACCGAACGTGCGCGGCAGGGGTTCTCATGGATGATTCGATCTTCCACCGCAGCGGTGAAGACGGTCGAGACATGCGCGAAGATGACCCTGCGATATGCGGCAGCAAGGCGGTTCTCCTCCAAGGTCCGCAACCAGGACCGTATGTGTGACGGAGCGAATGACGCCATTGGCCGCTGCCCGATGTGCGGGAAGGCGTGCAGCCGCAACCGGGATTCGACGGACTCACGCGTCAGCGGATCAGCGTCCTGGCTCCTCATCCACTCCTCAGCGAACTGCTGAAAGGTGATCTGTCCGGCACGGGGTGAGATGTAGGTCCCGCGAGCCATGTCGGCCTCTAGGTTGGCTAGCCACTGCTCAGCCTCGCGTTTCCGGCGATCCGGAAAGCTCTTGGACCTTTCTGTGCCGTCCGGCGCGATGTACCGGGCGCGGTATCGCATACCGGTGCCATACCGCTCGGTCTTGGTCCTGACAGGCTTGCCGTCCGGCCCGGTCGCGGTCTTGTACCAGCGGTCTTGGATGTGGCCGGCCATCAGGCAGCCTCCCCAATTCGCGAGTCCACCCAGGCCCGCACGTCGCTGGGGTCGAATCGCAGGTGTCGGCCAACCCGGAATCCGCGGGGCCCGGTGTGCTTCCGGCGCCACTGGTAGACCGTCGCCACGCTGGGAAGCTCGAACATCTCGACCAGGTCCTCAGGGGTCAGGAACCGGTTCGGCAGCCCTGAGGCCATGGTCAGCAGTTCCTTTCGTTGGCGAGCTGGGCGGGTAGTTCTTCGCGGGCGATCTCGGTGGAGAAGCCGCACTTCGGGGCGGTGCAGGCGGCGGTGTGGCGGGTCTGGCCGCGGCCGTTGTTGTAGGTGCCGACCTTGACGGGCCCGATCTGGATCACGTCGTAGAAGCGGTTCGGGCGCACAGGCGGAACCTCCTTGGGTGTCAGGCGAGTTGGGCGGCGATGGCTCCGGCGAGGTCGTCAGGGACGCCGAGGCGGGCGCGCAGGGTGTCGGTGCCGGTGCCGGTGCCGGTGCGGGTGCGGTGGTCGGCGGCGACCTTGCGGGCGTGCTCGACCAGCGCCGGCGGCACTACCGGGGCCGTCGTGGGTGCCGGGGCGGTCTGAGGCAGGGCCGGAGCGGGCAGCGGCTCAGGCTCGTCGGCCGGGGCCGGGGCCGGTACCGGGTCGGGCACGCGAGTGTCCGTCGGCGCCGGGGACTCGGATGCCGGGGCGGGTTCGGGGGTGGGCGAGTGGGCGCGCAGGGTGCCGCCGAGGAATGCGAGGGCGGGCCATCCGGCGATGCGGAGCCGCAGCAGCGCGGGCGGGTCGGCCAGGTCGAGGAAGCCGGCGGTGGCGACGTTCGCGCCGAGTGAGGCGACCAGGGCGACGAGGAACCAGCTCCAGGCCAGCCGGGAACGGTGAACGCGCAGGCGTCGCCATGCGGCCACCATCAGCAGGTCGACGGAGATCGGGTAGGCCCAGGCTTTCCAGCCGGTCTGTCCGGCTGCGGCGGCAAGGTCGTGCAGGTGGGCGAAGGACAGGGCCCCGGCAATCACGGCCTGAACCAGGACGGCGTCCGGGCGGATCGAGCGGACCATGGTCTTCACCTCCTTCAGGAAGTTGGGCCAGGGCGGGCGGTCTGCGGTTCGGCCGCCCGGTCCCGGCAGAGGGGGCTATTCGGCGGGGGCTTCGCCGGAGCCGAGGCAGTTCAGGCACAGGCCCGACTGTTCGCCGACGGCACGGCGCTTGCGGCCGACCCGGACGGTGCGGGAGACCTCTCCCGTGCCGTCCCAGACCGGGCACTTTGCGGGCGCAGGCTTCGGCGGGGCCGACGTGCAGCGGGTGGTGGGCCTCTTGGCGGTGGCCATGGTCACCGCTCCCCGCCGGGGTACTCCGGGCCCTCGGTCGGGTTGTAGCCGGGCGGGAAGAGGCCGGGCGGGGGCTCCGGCAGCGACACGGCCAGGGACGGGCCGATGGTGTCGACGAAGTCGAGGTCGGCGCCGGTCGTGTCGGCGTAGAGGGCGAGTTGGCCGAGCATGACCACGGTGCGCGCGAAGTCCTCGCAGTCGGGGCACATGGCGGGTGATCTCCTTGCTTGAGGCATGGCTCGGGTAGGGACCTGGCGCGAGGCGGTCACGCCGACCGTGGAGCGGGAGTGATCAGGAAGTGGCCGGGATGGACTCCACGGCCGGGGCGTCCTGCGGCGTCGGGATGCCGAGGACGGGCCGGAACGGGGCCAGGAACGGCAACTGAGGCGTCAGGTGGGCGAACTCGCGGCAGACGGCCGCAGCCTCTTCCGGGGTGGTTTCGGGGGTGCGGATGCGAGACCAGCCGCCGGAGGTATCGCCGGCCACCGCGACGCCGGGGCGGTCCGGCTGGATCGTGGCCACGGCCGAGACCGCGTCCGGGGCGATGTCACCCAAGCCCATGTCGGCGGTCTGCTTGTCATTGACCCGGTGCACGACACGGCCGGTGAGTTGAGCACGCAGGGCGGTCGCACCCTTGCCGAGGCGCTGCCCGCAGACCTCCAGGTAGATCCCGACCGCGCGGGCCATCTGGCCCAGCCGGACCAGTTGCATGACCGTGTGGTCGCGAGCCGCCTCCTCCTTCTTCGAGGTCACCCAGAACAGCTCTGCCACCTCGTCGATCAGGACGACGAGCGGCACCGGGCGGACCTTGTCCGGCAGAGCCCACAGGTCGGAGACGCCATGGAGGGCGAGCAGGTCGAACCGGGCTTCCATCTCGCCGACCAGCGCGTCAATCAGGTGGCCGGCGGTCTGCGGGTCGGTGGCCAGCGCCGACAGCCGGGGCGCGTAGGCACTCTGTTCCACCCCGCGCTTGCAGTCGATCCCGACCAGGGCGAGGGGCAGTTGGGCCAGGCCCTTGACCAGGTTGCGCTGATACACCGACTTGCCGGACAGAGTGGCGCCCAAAGTCAGAGCCATCGGGACCTTGCGGTAGTCCCGCTCGTACACCGTGCCGTCCTCGCGCAGTGCGACCGGGACGACCAGGTCACGAGGGCGGGCCGAGCGGGGCAGCCGGACCCGGCGGAGCACGTCGTACCCGGTCATCCGCAGTTCGACGTACCCCGGCTTGATCTCCGCCACGGTCACCGACTGCACCCCGAACGCGTGCCGAAGCCGCTCAGAGGAGGCGGCCACGTCCGCCGGTTCCAGGCCCGCCGGAAGCCGCAGCGTGATCCGCAGCCCGGTCATGGTCGGCCGCACCCGGCGAACCTTCGGCGGTACCGGTCGCACCTCCCGACGAGCCACGGTCCCCGTCGGGGGTGGTGGGGAACGCTGCCGTGGCCAGGTGGCGACCGATGGAGTCGATCACAGCGGCCTGGTGGAAGTCGGTGTGGGTGTCCACGCCGCCGACCACCGCGATCTGGTCTGCCATGCTGGGTCCTGCTGTCCTTCCGTGCGATGCGCGAGGGATCGCACGGGCCAGTCGGGCGGCTGAACAAGACTGTGATGGGACCTTTGGCCGGGCTCCTATGAAGTCACAGGCGCTCGACCGGCCGCGTGCATAGCGGCACCGCCCGGCCGGCCGACGATTCCTGGAAAGGACAGCCTGAAGCGTCAATCGTTCGGTGGGTCAGGCCGCCGAGCGGTGCCACGGTCAATCCTCACAGTCGTTCGTACAGTGGCGCGCTCCACCTGGACGCCAGGGACCACGCCCGCTCCACGGTGTGTGGGTCGACGGCAGACGGGATGGGAGCGGGGGAAGGTGGTGGGTTGAGGGAGTGGTCAAGGCGAGTGGTGAGTGGCCGCGAACCTCAGCGGGTCCGCCCTGGCTGCTGCGAGGCCTGCAGCAGCCCCAATCCGACCAGCAGCAGCACGAATCCTGCGCCACGAAAAAGGTCTTGTACGCGCGGGCTGGGAATTACCCAGACCACCAGCTGCAAAGCAAGGTTCGTCGACAACAGAAGCGCCCCGTACCCCCACAACCGGGGCCGGAACGTCCTCTTGCCTATCCACCGAGGTAGCCATCCCGTTCTGATGGCGGCAACTCCACCCACAGCCACGAGCACCGACACAACAGCGCCGACCCCGAACAAACACCACCAAACCATCCGCCCCACCCCTGCGCGCTACACACGGTCGTACTGAAGCAGGAATCATGACACTGCCGCTCTCCCCGGCGTCAGGGCCGCAGCCCCACGCTTCCGGGTACCCCTATCTCTCCCCTGCCCGGAGGATCACAGGACAACCGTGCCCGCTGCGTGCCCGGTCCGGCGGGATCTCCCGGGGACTCACGGGGAGCCGCAGTGCCAGTTGCGCTCCCGCCCAGGTCAGGGGTCTCCCAGGTCAGCCACCATCCGCGTACCGGATCTTCCAAACTAGCTACGCCGAATCGGAGGCTGGCCCGGGCAGCAGGCCCTGGGGAGGGCTTCGGGCGGTCCAGCCCGGTCACGCAACCGAGGCCAGGACGGGGACGACGGGAACCGACGGGGCCGACTGCTCGGCCCAGACGATCTTCCCGGTGGGGGTGAAGCGGGTTCCCCACCGCTCGGCGAACCGGGCGACAAGGTAGATCCCCCGACCGCCTTCGTCCGTGTCCGCTGCGTAGCGCAGGTGCGGGGAGGTGCTGCTGCCGTCGCTGACCTCCACCACCAGATTGGTTTCGTGCAGAAGGCGCAGGTGGATGGGGGGAGCCCCGTAGCGGATGGCGTTGGTGACCAGCTCGCTGAGGATCAGCTCGGTGGTGAATGCGGTCTCCTCCAGGTTCCACTCGGCCAGCTTCGCGAGCACCTCGGCGCGCAGGGCGGGCACCACGGCGGGAATGGCCGGGATGTCCCATTCGGCGATACGGTCACGGGGAAACGCGCGGGTTCGGGCGACCAGGAGAGCGGCGTCATCGACTGAACGGCCGGGTAGCACCGCCTCCAGGATCATCTCGCACGTCTCTTCCGGGTCGATTCCCGCGCCGGAGAGCGTGTCGCACAGCAGCTTCAGGCCGGTCCCGATGTCGCGGTGCCGGTTGTGGATGAGCCCGTCGGTGTAGAAAACGAGCTGCGTGTCCTCCGCCAGCCTCCGCTCGGCGGCCTGGAAGCGCAGGCCGCCCAGACCGAGCGGGGGCCCTGCGGGCAGGTCGACAATCTCCACGCGGCCGTCCGGATGGACGATGGCAGGCGGATAGTGACCGGCCCTTGCCATCGTGCAGCTACGGGAGACCGGGTCGTAGATCGCATACAGGCACGTAGCCGCGACGATCCCGTCCTCATTGGCGCCCGATTCCGCATCCATCTGGATGACCACGTCGTCAAGGCGGGCCAGCAACTCGTCGGGCGGCAGGTCAAGGGTGGAGAAATTGAGGACCGCGGTGCGCAGCCGCCCCATGGTGACCGCGGAGTGCAGGCCGTGGCCGACCACGTCCCCGACCACCAGTGCGGTGCGGAATCCCGGGAGAGGAATCACGTCGAACCAGTCCCCGCCGACCTCGGCCTCGGCGGGCACGTACCGGAACGCCGCCCGGACGGCGCTGATGTCCGGCCGAACACGGGGCAGCAGGCTGCGTTGCAGCGTGGTGGCGATGGCGTTCCGGCGGGTGTAGCGGCGGGCCAGTTGAGAGACCGAAAGGCCGGCGGCGAGGAGCAGCCCTGCGGTAACGCTCTCGTCCGCCCTGTTGAAGCGGATGATGCTTCCGTACGGAGTGGTGAAGAAGAAGGCGAACCACACGGCGGCGGAAAGGGCCGTGAGGACCGCGACCCAGCGGTAGCTGAGGGCGGCCACCGTCGCGACGACCAACATCAAGATCAGGGCCACGTTGGTGTGGGACAGGGTGCCTCGGGCCGGCAGCAGGAGCACACACACGACGAGCGGGACGGCCACTGCCGCAAGGAGCGCGGTCAGTCCCCTGACGAGATCGCGAGGCATGCACACCTCCCTTCTCTCCGGTGTATCAGGGCTCACGTGGGGCGGCCAGTCGATACAGGTCTGGCCGGAACCTCGGGTCGAGGCCCTCGATGGCGTCCGCGACCCGACGGAGAAGCGTGAGCATGTGACTTTGATCAGCTCCTGTCGCCAGAGACAAGAGCCCGCTTGTCAAGATCGCGTGCGGCGGCTGACACCAGCGGCTGACACCAACAAGCGCGAACAGCAGCGGTCGACGCCGAACCTCCCCGGACGATCGACCGAGGCGCAAGGGCCGTTGGTCGACGTCGGCGGTCCCCGTGATCGACCTGATAAGGATGGGGTCAGACTTCCAAACTGGCGCTCCGCAACGCTGACAAACGTCGACGGCTCCGCCGCTGGTCAGAAGCTTGACCAAGGACGGAGCCGCAGATCGCAGACGTGCGATTTCAGAACTTGTTCTTCGGGGTGATCCCCAGCGACAGGCCCGACAGGCCGCGCTGCCGGCCACCGAGCTTGCCCGCGATCGAGCGCAGGGCCGAACCCGCCGGGGACTCCGGGTCTGTGAGGACGACCGGATTGCCGTCGTCGCCGCCCTCGCGCAGGCGGACATCGATCGGGATGGAGCCGAGCACCGGAACCGTGGCGCCCGTGGTGCGGGTGAGACCGTCGGCGACGAGCTGGCCGCCGCCCGTGCCGAAGACGTCCACCATCTCGCCGCAGTGCGGGCACGGCAGCCCGGACATGTTCTCGACCACGCCCACGATCTTCTGGTGGGTCTGCACGGCGATGGAGCCCGCCCGCTCCGCCACCTCGGCGGCCGCCTGCTGCGGGGTGGTGACCACCAGGATCTCCGCGTTCGGGACCAGCTGCGCCACCGAGATCGCGATGTCGCCGGTGCCCGGCGGGAGGTCCAGCAGCAGCACGTCGAGGTCGCCCCAGAACACGTCCGCGAGGAACTGCTGGAGCGCGCGGTGCAGCATCGGGCCACGCCAGACCACCGGCGCGTTGCCCGGGGTGAACATGCCGATCGAGATGACCTTCACGCCGTTCGCCTGGGGCGGCATGATCATGTTCTCGACCTGGGTCGGACGGCCGTCCACGCCCAGCATGCGCGGCACGCTGTGGCCGTAGATGTCGGCGTCCACGACACCGACCTTCAGTCCGTCGGCCGCCATCGCCGCCGCCAGGTTGACCGTCACGGAGGACTTGCCGACGCCGCCCTTGCCGGAGGCCACCGCGTACACCCGGGTGAGCGAGCCCGGCTTGGCGAAGGGGACCTCGCGCTCGGCCTGGCCGCCGCGCAGCGCGGTCGCCAGCTCACGGCGCTGCTCGTCGCTCATCACGTCGAGCGTGACGTCGACCCGGGTGACACCGTCCACTCGGGAGACCGCGTCGGTGACGCGCTGGGTGATCGTGTCGCGCATGGGGCAGCCGGAAACCGTGAGGTACACGGTGACCGCGACCGCTCCGTCCGCGCCGATCCCCACCGATTTGACCATCCCCAGTTCCGTGATGGGTCGCTGGATCTCGGGGTCGTTCACCGTCGCCAGTGCCTCGCGCACCGCGTCTTCCGTAGCCATAAGCACGATGGTACGGCGCCCGGGCGGGGCCCCGGAAAGCCCCGTCAGCGGTCGTCTACGTCACGTCCGCCCGCGCGTTCCGCCGGGAATACGCCATGCCCGTCGGGACGCCGGTACTCCTCCAGGTCCCTCATCAGGTCCTGCAGTTCGGAGCGGATCCAGTCGCGGGTGGCGACCTCGCCGAGACCGGTGCGCAGCGAGGCCACCTCCCGGGTCAGATACTCCGTGTCCGCGATCGACCGCTCGTTCTGCTTGCGGTCCTGTTCGAGGTTGACCCGGTCGCGGTCGTCCTGGCGGTTCTGTGCGAGAAGGATCAGCGGAGCGGCGTAGGAGGCCTGAAGGGACAGCATCAGGGTCAGGAAGATGAACGGGTACGGGTCGAAGCGCAGGAAGTGCGGGGCGGTGATGTTCCAGACCAGCCAGATGGCGATCACGACCGTCATCCAGACGATGAACCGCCCGGTCCCGAGGAAGCGGGCGATACGCTCCGACATGCGTCCGAAGGCCTCGGGGTCCCACTCCGGCAGCATCCGGGTGCGCCGGGGCTGCGGCTGGTCGAGCCGGATGCGGGCGCGGGCGGCCGTCGCGCCGGCGGGCGTCTTCTCGCGGTCAGGAACCATGCGTGGCCCCCTCGTCGCTCAGATCGAACTCCGCCTCGCGCCAGTCCTCGGGCAGCATGTGGTCCAGTACGTCGTCCACGGTCACCACGCCGAGCAGCGCGCCGGACTCGTCGACCACGGGCGCCGCGACCATGTCGTAGGTGGCGAAGAACCCGGCCACGACCGGCAGCGCGGCATCCGGCGACAGGGACTGCGGATCGTCGTCGACGAGGGCGCTGACGAGGGTGTACGGCGGGTCGCGCAGCAGCCGCTGGAAGTGCACGGTGCCCAGGTACTTGCCGGTCGGCGTCTCGTCCGGCGGGCGGCAGACGTACACCTGGGCGGCCAGGGCGGGCGACAGATCCGGATTGCGCACCCGGGCGAGCGCGTCGGCCACGGTCGCGTCGGGCCGCAACACGATCGGCTCGGTGGTCATCAGACCGCCCGCGGTCTTCTCCTCGTACGCCATCAGACGGCGCATGTCGGCCGCGTCGTCGGGCTGCATCAGGCTCAGCAGCCGCTCCTTCTCGTCCTCCGGCAGCTCGGCGAGCAGATCGGCGGCGTCGTCCGGGTCCATCGCCTCCAGGACGTCCGCGGCGCGCTCCTTCTGGAGCTTGCCGAGGATCTCGATCTGATCGTCCTCGGGCAGTTGTTCGAGGACATCGGCGAGACGGTCGTCGTCGAGGGCCGCGGCGACCTCGGCCCGGCGCTTGGCGGACAGATGGTGCAGCACATTGGCGAGGTCGGCGGGCCGCAGCTGTTCGAAGGTGGCCAGCAGGCTCTCGGCGCCCTGCCCGTGCTCCTCCAGGGAGAACCCGGTGACGGCGGACCACTCGACCGTCAGTGTCTCGCCTCTGCTGCGCCGGAACGCCCCGCCCTTCCCCTTGCGCACGAAGACCCGGTCGACCTCCCACTCACGGCGGGCCGGCAGCTGCTGCACGGAGAGGTCGAGCACGGTGACCTCGTCGTCGGTCTCCACCAGCTTGACGCGCCGGTCGAGCAGATCCCCGAAGACCAGCCGTTCGGTGGGCCGCTGTTCGAAGCGGCGCACGTTCAGCACGCCGGTGGTGATGACCTGGCCGGACTCGATGCCGGTCACCCGGGTCATGGGCAGGAAGATACGGCGGCGGGTGGTCAGTTCGACGACCAGCCCGAGCAGCCGCGGGGGGCGTCGGCCCACGCGCAGCATGCAGACGAGGTCGCGCACGCGGCCCACCTGATCGCCGTTGGGGTCGAAGACGGCGACGTCGGCCAGGTGTGAGACGAAGATGCGAGAGGCGCCAGCCGCCATGCCCGCCGCCTCCTGTTCCTGCCGTTCTGTCCGTTCAGCTGGGCTTCAGGCTAGTCCGTCCCGTTGTCGTACGCCCTGGCGAGAGGTGCGGACGGACTGACTCCGGAAGGCCCCTCGGGCACCGGTACTCTGCGGTAGGCCGATGAGGACTTCCGCATGAGAGGCAGCCCCACCTGTGACCGCAATCCCCCAGCGCCGTACCCGCAGGGCCGCACTGGTGAGCGCGATGTGCGCGCTGGTCGTGACGGGAGCGGGGCTCACGGGATGCAGTGGCGGCGACCCGGACGCGGGGACCAATGGAGTGGGCAAGCTGCCGCCCGACAAGATCCAGAGCCGGACGCGTACGGCGGCCAAGTCCGCGTCGACGGTGCGGCTGTCGGGGACCGTGGTCAGCAACGGCGCCACCTTCACCCTGGACATGCAGCTGAAGGGCGACGGGGGCACCGGATCGGTCACCTCCAAGAACGGCTCGTTCCGGCTGCTGCGGGTGGGCGAGCACCTGTTCCTCAAGGCGGACGCCGCGTTCTGGAACCACGAGAGCGGCGCGGGGGGCGGCGCGGGCTCGTCGGCCGCCGCGAACAAGCTCGACGGGAAGTACGTCAAGGTGCCGTCCGGTGATCCGGCCTACCAGCGCTTCAGCGGATTCACCGACAAGGACGTACTGCTCGACGGGCTTCTGACGCTGCACGGCACGCTCGCGACAGACGGCCGCCATGAGCAGAACGGCGTCCGCACGGTCCGTATCACCGGCGACAAGGGCTCCGGCGGCACGCTGGACGTCTCCCTGGAGGGCACCCCCTATCCGCTGCTCCTGGTGCGGGCCGGCAACGCGGGGACGCTGCGTCTGTCGGACTGGGGGAAGGACTTCGCGCTCCAGGAGCCGTCGAAGCAGGAGACGGTGGACTACGGGAAGCAGTTGCCGTCCACCTAGGTCCTGTCGTCAAACTGCCGTCGTCCGCCCGGAGGGCGGGCTCTGCGGCGACGTGGGGGCCCCTCCCGCTCGAGCGAAGCCGAGAGTGGG
>NZ_JBIARC010000036.1:0-95420 GCF_042889625.1 Streptomyces sp. NPDC002573
TCAGGGAGCACGCACCGTCAGCGGATGCACGCCCCGGGCAGACACCCGCGCGTTCCGGGACCACGCCCGGCTACACCACTTCATGGGACGCGATCTCCCGGACAAGGCCGACCAGGCCCGCAACCGCAAGAAGCTCGGCTCTCGCGGCGGCCGGCCACCCAAGTTCGACGCCGAGGACTACAAGGCCCGGCACGCAGTCGAGTGCGGCATAAATCGCCTGAAAAGGCACCGCGCCGTGGCGACTCGCTACGACAAGCTCGCGGTCCGCTACGAGGCGACCGTCCTCGTCGCAGCCATCAACGAGTGGCTGTGACCAGCACATTCGATACACGCCCTAGTGGGGCTCGCTCTCGCCGGGCGGCCGTCGGTGCGGGCGTCCGCGTCGGCGAGCGCCCCGTAAGGATCTTGTGGCCACCCGCTTCCACAGGACGTTCACGTCGTTGATACGTACGGGGTGACCTGCCATTCACGCCGGAACCCTCACCCCGTCCCCTCTGAACAGTGGAGGAACTGACGTCGTGACCGTGTCGGAGACTGCGGTGGTGCCGGTGGAGGGCGGATCGGAGGGGCGCGCGGGAACGGAGGAGCAACCCCCAGCGCGTGACGGGGCTCCCGGCACCAGGGAAGCGCGCTCGGCGCACGAGGGGATTCTGCGCCGGCAGTCGGCGCGGGAATCCGCGGCGCGCACCTATGCGCGCGCCCTGCCGATCGTGCCCGTGCGGGCGCGGGGGCTCACCATCGAGGGCGCCGACGGGCGCCGCTACCTCGACTGCCTCTCGGGCGCGGGCACACTCGCCCTCGGGCACAACCACCCCGTCGTCCTGGAGGCCATCCGCAAGGTCCTCGACTCCGGGGCACCGCTGCATGTGCTGGACCTGGCCACGCCCCTCAAGGACGCCTTCACCACCGAGCTGTTCCACACGCTCCCGCCGGCCTTCGCCGAGCGTGCGCGTGTGCAGTTCTGCGGTCCGGCCGGGACGGACGCCGTGGAGGCCGCGCTCAAACTGGTGCGCATCGCCACCGGCCGGAACGGGATCCTCGCCTTCACCGGGGCGTACCACGGGATGACCGCGGGAGCGCTGGAGGCCTCCGGAGGCGCGACCGACGTCCGGGTGACGCGCCTGCCGTATCCGCAGGACTACCGCTGTCCGTTCGGCGTCGGCGGTGAGCGCGGCGCCGAACTCGCCGCGCGCTGGACCGAGTCCGTCCTCGACGACGCCAAGTCGGGCGTACCACTGCCCGCCGGGATGATCCTCGAACCCGTCCAGGGTGAGGGCGGGGTGAATCCCGCGCCGGACACCTGGATGCGTCGTATGCGGCAGATCACCGAGGCCCGGTCGATCCCGCTGATCGCGGACGAGGTCCAGACGGGTGTGGGGCGCACCGGGCGGTTCTGGGCGGTCGAGCACAGCGGGGTGGTCCCGGACGTGATGGTCCTCTCCAAGGCGATCGGGGGCAGCCTGCCGCTCGCCGTCGTCGTCTACCGCGACGACCTCGACGTATGGCAACCCGGCGCACACGCAGGCACATTCCGCGGCAACCAGCTGGCGATGGCCGCCGGCACCGCGACCCTCGCCTACGTCCGGGAGAACCGCCTCGCCGAACGCGCGGCCTCGCTCGGCAGGCGCATGCTCGACCAACTGCGCGCGCTGGCGGCGGAGTTGCCCTGCATCGGAGACGTACGCGGCCGGGGGCTGATGATCGGCATCGAACTGGTCGACCCCGACCCCGACCTCGGGCCCGGACAGACGCCGCCCGACACCCCGTACGCCGCTCCTGCCCTGGCTGCCGCCGTCCGGCGGGAGTGCCTGCGGCGCGGCCTGATCGTCGAACTGGGCGGGCGGCACGCGAGCGTGGTCCGGCTGCTCCCACCCCTGACGATCAGCGACGAGCAGACGAGCGCGGTACTGGACCGGTTCGCCGACGCGGTGGCCGCGGTCGCTCGGGAGCCCGCCCACACCGCCCAGCCCTGACCTTCCACGCCACACCCAGGGACCGACACGAGGGCCCTGCGACTCCCCGCCCCCGCCCGGCCCTCCCCCCGGCACTTGCTCACGGCCCGTCGCCGCACAGGCTCGAACGACCTCCAGGAGCGCCCTTGAACGTCACACCCACCTCCGACGGCCCCTCGCCACCTCCCGAGCCCCTGACCGGCCACACCGAGCCCACCCCCACGGCCGCCCTGGGCCCGGACGCCTTCCCCCGACAGAATCCGGTGACTGCGGAAGCGGTCGCGGCAGCCCCCCAGTCTGCCGCCTCGGCGCCCGTGGTCGCCGCCCTGGCTCCGGTGCGTGACAGTGGTCGCGTCCCGCGGAATCCGGTGACTGCGGAAGCGGTCGCGGCAGCCCCCCAGTCTGCCGCCTCGGCGCCCGTGGCCGCCGTCCCTGCCCCGACGCCCGACAGCGGTCGCCCCTCCGTGACGAGGGAGTGGCGTGTCGCCGCCGTCGACCCACCCGAGCACCCCGACCGCCTGAAGCTCCCCGACCCCTTGGAGCACCCCGACCCGCACACCGCGGCCCAGGCCGCGACCGTCGAGAACCTGCTGCGCTGCTGGGTACGCGAGAGGGACGTCGCCGCTCCCCCCGATGCCACCCTGCGGATCCCGCTGCCCGCCAGCGCCACCGCCCTCCTCGTCCCGGTCCGCTACTGGTCCGCGACCGGCTGGCACCGCTTCGGCCCGCCCCGCCTGGCGGACGCACCGCAGTGGGCACCGCCCGCCGACGCGGTGACCGTAGCGGCACTGCTGGCACGCGAGACGACCGCGCAGCGTGCGCAGCACTCCGTACGAGCCACCGCCACCAAGCATGCGCAGCCTCCCGCACCCACTCACACCGCCGACCTGGTGCGCCGGGTAGCCGACTCCGCGCACCGCACCGCGACCTTCATCACGGAGCGCCGGGCGCACCCGGCGGATGCGGCCGACTTCTTTCTCTCCGCCGAGCAAGCGCTGCTGCTCGGGCACCCGACGCATCCCACGGCCAAGAGCCGCGAGGGCCTGTCCGACGCCGAAGCCCGGCTCTACTCGCCCGAGCTGCGCGGCACCTTCCCGCTGCACTGGCTCGCGGTCGCACCCTCCCTTCTCGCCACCGACTCGGCCTGGACCGAAGGCGGCCGGCCCGTGGCCGCCGCCCGGCTGACCGAACGCCTCGCCGGCCCGGGTCTCCCCCTGCCCGACGGCTTCGCCGCCCTGCCGCTGCACCCCTGGCAGGCCTGCGATGTCCGGCATCGCCCCGCGGTCAGGGCCCTGCTGGACGCCGGGCTGCTCCGGGACCTCGGCCCGCACGGCGAGCCCTGGCACCCCACCTCCTCAGTCCGTACCGTCTACCGCTCGGGCGTCCCCGCGATGCTCAAGCTGTCGCTGGGCCTGCGCATCACCAACTCCCGCCGTGAGAACCTCCGCAAGGAGCTCCACCGGGGCGTCGAGGTGCACCGCCTGCTGCGCAGCGGCCTCGGCAAGCAGTGGCAGTCGGCCCACCCCGGCTTCGACATCGTCCGCGACCCCGCCTGGCTCGCCGTCGGCGCCACGGACGGCACCCCGGTGACCGGCCTGGACGTGGTGATCCGCCACAACCCGTTCGCCCCGGCGGACCGTGCGGCCTGCATCGCCGGACTCGTCGCACCCGGATGCCATGCCCGGACCGCCGCAGAGCAGCACCCGGCTCCGTCCTCCCGGCTCGCCGCGATCACCGCGCGCCTCGCCGCGCGTACCGGACGCCCGCTCGGTGCCGTCGCCGCCGAGTGGTTTCTGCGCTACCTCGCACTCGTGGTGCGCCCGGTCCTCTGGCTGGACGGCGAAGCAGGTGTCGCTCTCGAAGCGCACCAGCAGAACACCCTGCTCCTGCTGGACTCCGAGGGCTGGCCCGTGGGCGGTCGCTACCGGGACAACCAGGGCTACTACTTCCGCGAGTCCCGTCGCGCCGAACTCGAGGCCCGGCTGCCCGGCATCGGCGAGCACAGCGACACGTTCGTCTCCGACGAGGTCACCGACGAGCGCTTCGCCTACTACCTCGGCATCAACAACGTGCTCGGTCTCATCGGTGCGTTCGGCTCCCAACGCCTCGTCGACGAGAGGCTGTTGCTCGCCGCGTTCCGCCGTTTCCTCGCCGGGGCGGCCACTGGCCCCGGCCGGCTGCGCTCGTCCCTGCCCGCCCGCCTGCTCGACTCACCCGTCCTGCGGTGCAAGGCGAACCTGCTGACCCGGCTGCACGGTCTCGACGAACTCGTCGGCCCGGTCGACACCCAGTCCGTCTACGTCACCCTCACCAACCCCCTTCATTGCTGAGGAACATGCCCCACCCCGTCTTCTGAGAGGAACGTCGTCGTGTCCGCCACCGACGCCAGCACCGACGCCGGTACCGCCTCCGCGCCCAGGAGGTCCCACCCCGCCATGAGCCATGCGTCCCGCACCGAAGCCGTCCCCGCCCCCAAGCCGGGCCCGGGCTCCGGCTTCGACAGCGAGGACACCCTCGACCTCCGGGTGCCACCCGGCTTCATGACGTTGTGTGCGAAGGAGAAGACGAGCCGTGGCGGCCCGGCCGCGCCCACGCCGGCCGGAGACTCGGGAGAGGCGCCCGCCGCCCCCCTCGCCGTCTCGCAGGACAACGACCTCCTCGGCCCCCTCGCCGACTGGGGCCCGACCACCACCCCCGCCGGCGCCTTCCACCTCCTCCCCGTTCGTCTCGACCGTGATCTCCCCCTTCTCACCCGCTGGATGAACGACCCCACCGTGGCGGTCTTCTGGCAACTGGCCGGAGACGAAGCGGTGACCGAGGCGCACCTGCGCGCCCAACTCGCCGGTGACGGACGCAGCGTGCCCTGCCTGGGCGTACTGGACGGCACGCCGATGAGCTACTGGGAGATCTACCGCGCCGACCTCGACCCCCTGGCCCGTCACTATCCCGCCCGCCCCCACGACACCGGCATCCATCTCCTGATCGGGGAGGTGGCCGCCCGAGGGCGCGGCCTCGGCTCCACCCTGCTGCGCGCCGTCGCCGATCTCGTCCTTGACCGGCGTCCCTCCTGTGCTCGTGTCCTCGCCGAACCCGACCTTCGCAACACACCCTCCATCGCCGCCTTCCTGAGCGCAGGCTTCCGGTTGTCCGCCGAAGTCGACCTGCCCGGCAAGCGGGCCGCCCTCATGGTCCGGGACCGAGTCCTGCGCGATCTGCTGTAGTTGGCCTGTCACTTTGCGTAACGAGCCTCGCTCCGTGTGAGTTCCGAGCCGAGGAGTCCTTGTGCCGAATCCGCCCTCTCGTCCCGCTCGTCCCGCTCGAAACGTCCCGAGCACCTGTCCCACGCGACGCACCGAACCGTCGCGAACCTCCGCACCACCCGTGCACGCCCCGTGCGCTGCGGCCTTGATCCCCCTCTTGTCAGTGCGGGGCCGTAGGGTGGTCGGGCTATGACGAAGCCCTCACTCCCCGAACTCCTGCATGCAGCCGTCGCAGCCGTCGGCGGCACGGAGCGCCCCGGCCAGGTGACCATGGCCCAAGCCGTCGAGGAGGCCATCGACGGCGGCACTCATCTGCTGGTCCAGGCCGGCACCGGTACGGGCAAGTCGCTCGGCTATCTGGTGCCCGCGCTCGCGCACGGGGAGCCTGTCGTGGTGGCGACCGCCACCCTCGCGCTGCAGCGTCAGCTCGTCGAGCGGGACCTGCCGCGCACGGTGGAGGCACTGCATCCGCTGCTGCGCCGCCGCCCGGAGTTCGCCATGCTCAAGGGCCGGTCGAACTATCTGTGCCTGCACCGACTGCACGAGGGCGTGCCCCAGGACGAGGAGGAGGGCCTCTTCGACCAGTTCGAGGCCGCCGCGCCCAGCAGCAAGCTGGGCCAGGACCTGCTGCGCCTGCGCGACTGGTCCCAGGAGACGGAGAGCGGCGACCGCGACGACCTCACCCCGGGAGTCTCCGACCGCGCCTGGGCCCAGGTGTCGGTGTCGTCCCGGGAGTGCCTCGGCGCCTCGAAGTGCGCCTACGGAGCCGAGTGCTTCGCCGAGACAGCCCGTGAGCGCGCCAAGCTCGCCGAGGTGGTCGTCACGAACCATGCGCTGCTCGCGATCGACGCCATCGAGGGCGCGCCGGTCCTCCCGCAGCACGAGGTACTGATCGTCGACGAGGCCCATGAACTGGTCTCCCGCGTCACGGGCGTCGCCACGGGCGAGCTCACCCCCGGCCAGGTCAACCGGGCGGTGCGCCGCGCCGCCAGGCTCGTCGACGAGAAGGCCGCGGACCAGCTTCAGACCGCCGCCGAGGGCTTCGAGCGGCTGATGGAGCTGGCCCTGCCGGGCCGTCTGGAGGAGATCCCGGAGGACCTCGGGTACGCCCTGATGGCGTTGCGCGACGCCGCCCGTACGGTGATCTCGGCGCTCGGCAACACCCGCGACCGAACGGTCCAGGACGAGGACGCCGTCCGCAAGCAGGCGCTGGCCGCCGTGGAGTCCGTGCACGACGTGGCGGAGCGGATCACCAACGGCTCCGAGTGGGACGTCGTCTGGTACGAGCGCCATGACCGCTTCGGCGCGTCCCTGCGGGTCGCCCCGCTGAAGGTGTCGGGGCTCCTCAGGGAGAAGCTCTTCGCGGACCGCTCGGTGATCCTGGCCTCAGCCACGCTGAAGCTGGGCGGCGACTTCAACGGCGTGGGCGGGACCCTGGGCCTTGCTCCCGAGGGCACGGAGGGGGAGGACCTGCCGAAGTGGAAGGGTGTCGATGTCGGCTCGCCCTTCGACTACCGGAAGCAGGGCATCCTGTATGTCGCGAAGCATCTGTCACGCCCCGCACGGGACGGCGATCGCGCGGACATGCTGGACGAGCTGACGGAGCTGGTCCAGGCGGCGGGCGGCCGCACGCTGGGCCTGTTCTCGTCGATGCGGGCCGCCCAGCTCGCCGCCGAGGAGCTGCGCACCCGCATCCCGGAGTTCCCGATCCTCCTCCAGGGCGAGGAGACGCTCGGTGAGCTGATCAAGAACTTCGCGGCCGACCCGAAGACCTCCCTGTTCGGCACGCTCTCGCTCTGGCAGGGGGTCGACGTCCCCGGACCCAGCTGTCAGCTGGTCGTCATGGACAAGATCCCCTTCCCCCGCCCCGACGACCCGCTGATGAGCGCCCGGCAGAAGTCGGTGGAGGACGACGGGGGCAACGGCTTCATGGCCGTGGCGGCGACGCACGCCGCACTGCTGATGGCGCAGGGCGCCGGCCGCCTCGTACGGGCCACCGGGGACCGCGGGGTGGTCGCCGTGCTGGACCAGCGCCTCGCCACGGCCCGCTATGGCGGTTTTCTGAAGGCGTCACTTCCCGATTTCTGGTTCACGACCGACCGTAACCAGGTACGGAAGTCGCTGGCGGCGATCGACGCGGCGGCGAAGGCACAGGACGCGTGACATCGGGCCGGTGCGGTGCGGCGGGTCAGCCCGGTCCACACCGGTCCATGTACCGGCGCGACACACCGGGCCCCGGACAGCACAGGGCCCCGGAACCGGCGCAGGGGTTCCGGGGCCCGGATCATGGGGGCGTCCGAAGATCCGCCCGCCGCGACGGCGTCACACGCGTCGCAGCACCGCCACCACCTTGCCGAGGATCGTCGCCTCGTCGCCAGGGATCGGCTGGTAGGCGGAGTTGTGGGGGAGGAGCCAGACATGGCCGTCCTCGCGCTTGAAACGCTTGACCGTGGCCTCGCCGTCCAGCATGGCCGCGACGATGTCGCCGTTCTCGGCGACGGGCTGGCGGCGGACCGTGACCCAGTCGCCGTCGCAGATCGCGGCCTCGATCATGGAGTCACCGACGACCTTCAGAACGAAGAGCTCCCCGTCGCCCACGAGCTGCCGCGGGAGCGGGAAGACATCCTCCACCGACTCCTCGGCGAGGATGGGGCCACCGGCGGCGATACGGCCGACGAGCGGGACGTAGGACGCGGCGGGCTTGCCCGCGGTGTCGGTGGGCTGCACAGAGGACGACTGGTCGGAGCCGCGTACCTCGTACGCGCGCGGGCGGTGCGGGTCGCGGCGCAGGAAGCCCTTGCGCTCCAGGGCCATCAGCTGATGCGCCACCGAGGAGGTGCTGGAGAGGCCCACGGCCTGGCCGATCTCGCGCATCGACGGCGGGTAACCGCGCCGCTGCACGGAGTCCCGGATGACCTCGATCACCCGGCGTTGCCGGTCGGTCAGCCCGGAGCTGTCGGCCCGGATGCCTGGAGGTCGGCCGGGCAGGGACCTCTTGGGTCCCTCTGGGTTCGTGGCTTCGTTCATGGCATTCATGGCATGCACCGGCTCGAGTCGGCCCTGGGAGCGGTCCTGGCCAGTGATGGTGGCACTGTCTGCGGTGGTGGTCACGTCGGCCCCTCTCGATGGTCTCCCGTGCAGCACAACGGTAGTTGCTTTCGAAAGGTTGCGCCAAACACACGTTCGAGTGAAAAACGGCGAATTACGTGACGTGATCGGGTCTCGCGGTGTATGGCCGATGCCCCTCCCCGGGGGTCACCCTGCTCGGGTTCGAGCCGGGAGTGCGGGAGGGCAAAAGCGCTCATTGCTGTACTCTTCACCGCCGGAGCGAAGACCTTGTGGGCCGCCGCGGCAGGTGCCCAGTCTGCCATCCGGTACCCCGTCCGCCGTGTACCGGCCCGTCTTCTCCATGTGGCGTCCACCGTATCCGCGCATGGCCTGAATGGGCGTGGTCCTGTGGCATGTGCCAATCCGCCCCTCGAGGGCGTGTCGCCGCCAAATGTGCGAGCTGATCGCTACATGTAGTGGTTGGATTGCGACAGTGGCCCAGAAGTTGTGGTCCCCCCGGTCTCCGGGCCTCGGGCGATCGCCTATGCTTGGGGCTGCTTCGAGGGGCCCGTGAGGCCCGCGAGGTCAATGAGTCGTGCTGAAAAGGAGGGTTGGAGCCATGCACTGCCCCTTCTGCAGGCACCCCGACAGCCGCGTCGTCGACAGTCGTACGACCGATGACGGCACGTCCATCCGCCGGCGCCGCCAGTGCCCCGACTGCTCCCGTCGTTTCACGACCGTGGAGACGTGCTCGCTCATGGTGGTGAAGCGGTCCGGAGTCACCGAGCCCTTCAGCCGCACCAAGGTCATCAACGGCGTGCGCAAGGCGTGCCAGGGGCGGCCTGTCACCGAGGACGCCCTGGCCCAGCTCGGCCAGCGGGTCGAGGAGGCGGTGCGGGCCACCGGTAGCGCCGAGCTGACCACCCACGACGTGGGGCTGGCCATACTCGGACCTTTGCAGGAGCTCGACCTCGTCGCCTACCTGCGGTTCGCGAGCGTCTACCGCGCGTTCGACTCGCTGGAGGACTTCGAGGCCGCCATCACCGAACTCAGGGAGCAGCAGCGGGAGCGCCCCGCCGTGGACGACGACCACGGGAACCCTGTCGCGGAGCGCCGAGGAACCGACCGCGGGTCCGGAGGGACGGCCGACGTCCCCGTGCCCGCCATCGCCGCCGACTGACGGGAGGGCCGGTGGGTACCGGCCCCGTCGGCGGCGCACACAGACCCGTCACGCGCGCCCGCGTACGACGCGCGTGACAAGCAGACACAACACCGTGCCCGGGAAGAAAATGGGCACTTTAGGGCGTTTTGCCCGATACAGGGAGGCGGCATGACAGAGACGGCGAGCGGTCCGGCACGAGGTTCCCGAGCGAAGGGCGCCAAGGCCACCAAGGGACTGCGTATCGAGCGCATCCACACCACCCCCGGCGTGCACCCGTACGACGAGGTCGAGTGGGCGCGCCGTGACGTCGTCATGACCAACTGGCGCGACGGCTCGGTCAACTTCGAGCAGCGTGGCGTCGAGTTCCCCGAGTTCTGGTCGGTGAACGCGGTCAACATCGTCACCAGCAAGTACTTCCGCGGTGCCGTCGGCACCGCGCAGCGCGAGACCAGCCTCAAGCAGCTGATCGACCGCATCGTGAAGACGTATCGGAAGGCCGGTGAGGACTACAAGTACTTCGCCTCGCCCGCCGACGCGGAGATCTTCGAGCACGAACTGACATACGCCCTCCTGCACCAGATCTTCAGCTTCAACAGCCCCGTCTGGTTCAACGTCGGCACCCCGCAGCCCCAGCAGGTCTCCGCCTGCTTCATCCTGTCCGTCGACGATTCCATGGAGTCGATCCTCGACTGGTACAAGGAAGAGGGCATGATCTTCAAGGGCGGCTCCGGTGCCGGCCTGAACCTCTCCCGGATCCGTTCCTCCAAGGAACTGCTCTCCTCCGGCGGCAACGCCTCCGGCCCGGTCTCCTTCATGCGCGGCGCCGACGCCTCCGCAGGAACGATCAAGTCCGGCGGTGCCACCCGCCGCGCGGCCAAGATGGTCATCCTGGACGTCGACCACCCGGACGTCGAGGACTTCATCGAGACCAAGGTCAAGGAGGAGGAGAAGATCCGCGCCCTCCGCGACGCGGGCTTCGACATGGACCTCGGCGGAGACGACATCACCTCCGTCCAGTACCAGAACGCCAACAACTCGGTCCGCGTCAACGACACCTTCATGAAGGCCGTCGAAGGCGGCACGAACTTCGGCCTGCGCGCCCGAATGACCGGTGAGGTCATCGAGGAGGTCGACGCCAAGGCGCTGTTCCGCAAGATGGCCGAGGCCGCCTGGGCCTGCGCCGACCCGGGCATCCAGTACGACGACACGATCAACCACTGGCACACGTGCCCGGAGTCCGGCCGGATCAACGGCTCGAACCCGTGCAGCGAGTACATGCACCTGGACAACACGTCCTGCAACCTCGCCTCGCTGAACCTGATGAAGTTCCTGAAGGACGACGGCAAGGGCCACCAGTCCTTCGAGGTCGAGCGCTTCGCCAAGGTCGTCGAGCTGGTCATCACCGCGATGGACATCTCGATCTGCTTCGCGGACTTCCCGACCCAGAAGATCGGCGAGAACACCCGCGCCTTCCGCCAGCTCGGCATCGGCTACGCAAACCTCGGCGCCCTCCTCATGGCGACGGGCCACGCGTACGACTCCGACGGCGGCCGCGCCCTGGCCGGCGCCATCACCTCCCTGATGACCGGCACCGCGTACAAGCGCTCCGCCGAACTCGCCGCGGTTGTCGGCCCGTACGACGGCTACGCCCGCAACGAGCAGCCGCACCTGCGCGTCATGAAGCAGCACGCCGACGCCAACACCACGGCCGTCCGCATGGACGACCTGGACACCCCGGTCTGGGCCGCCGCCACGGAGGCCTGGCAGGACGTGCTCCGCCTCGGCGAGAAGAACGGCTTCCGCAACTCCCAGGCGTCCGTCCTCGCGCCGACCGGCACCATCGGTCTCGCGATGTCCTGCGACACCACCGGTGTCGAGCCGGACCTGGCGCTGGTCAAGTTCAAGAAGCTGGTCGGCGGCGGCTCGATGCAGATCGTCAACGGCACCGTGCCGCAGGCGCTGCGCCGCCTCGGCTACCAGGAGGAGCAGATCGAGGCGATCGTCGCCCACATCGCCGAGCACGGCAATGTGATCGACGCGCCGGGCCTCAAGCACGAGCACTACGAGGTCTTCGACTGCGCCATGGGCGAGCGCGCCATCTCCCCGATGGGCCACGTCCGGATGATGGCCGCGATCCAGCCGTGGATCTCGGGCGCCATCTCCAAGACGGTCAACATGCCGGAGACGGCGACCGTCGAGGAGGTCGAGGAGATCTACTTCGAGGCCTGGAAGCTGGGCATCAAGGCGCTCGCGATCTACCGGGACAACTGCAAGGTCGGCCAGCCGCTCTCCGCCAAGAAGAAGGAGACCGCGCCGGAGAAGGCCGAGGCGCCCGCCGCCGTCGAGCCCAAGGTCGAGAAGGTCGTCGAGTACCGCCCGGTCCGCAAGCGCCTCCCGAAGGGTCGTCCCGGCATCACCACCTCCTTCACCGTCGGCGGTGCCGAGGGCTACATGACGGCCAACTCCTACCCGGACGACGGTCTGGGCGAGGTCTTCCTGAAGATGTCCAAGCAGGGCTCGACCCTCGCGGGCATGATGGACGCCTTCTCCATCGCCGTCTCGGTGGGTCTGCAGTACGGCGTGCCGCTGGAGACGTACGTCTCGAAGTTCACGAACATGCGGTTCGAGCCGGCCGGTATGACGGACGACCCGGACGTGCGGATGGCGCAGTCGATCGTCGACTACATCTTCCGCCGCCTCGCGCTGGACTTCCTGCCCTTCGAGACGCGCTCCGCGCTCGGCATCCACTCCGCCGAGGAGCGTCAGCGCCACCTGGAGACCGGCTCGTACGAGCCCTCCGAGGACGAGGTCGACGTCGAGGGCCTGGCCCAGTCGGCGCCGCGCACCCAGGAGCTGAAGGCGGTCGCGACCCCCAAGGCCGAGGCCGCGACGGCCAAGCCGGCCCCGAAGCAGGCGCACACCAGCGCCGAGCTGGTGGAGATGCAGCTGGGCATCCAGGCGGACGCCCCGCTCTGCTTCTCCTGCGGCACGAAGATGCAGCGGGCCGGTTCCTGTTACATCTGCGAGGGCTGCGGTTCGACGAGCGGCTGCAGCTGATCTGAGCACCTGAAGGGCGGCACGGCCGACGGTCGTGCCGCCCTTCGGCGTCGGGGGCTGCCTTCACCCGGGGGGGCTCCCCCGCGAGGACAGAGACGGCTCAGGAGGTGCGGGTTCCGCCCATGACGCGGGCGAAGCCCTCCGGATCCGTGTCGTATCCCGTCAGTCCCGGGTGGAACATCCACTCGCCCGAGCCGTCGCGGACGAACTCGGCCACCGTCGCCGCCGTCGCACCCAGGACGCCCGCGAAGTCGTCCTGGGCGAGCACGGTGTACCCTTCGCGCAGCCGCACCGCCGGGTTCAGGACGTCGACGAACGTCTTGTGGCCGGTGCGCTGCTGGATCACGACCCCGGCCACCACGCGCGCGTACCGGCTGTCCAGCCGGTAGAGCTCCAGCGTCATGACCTCGTCCCAGCCGAAGCCCTTGCCGTCCAGGCTGTCGCGGTTGAGATAGATCGTGCCGTCGGGGGAGCGGCTGTCGAAGTGCACCACATAGGCGGGGGCACCATACGGATCGTCCGCCAAGTAGGTTGCGGCAATGAGGTCGAGATCGGTGGGCGACTGTCCGTTCGGACTGGGGTCCCACTGCAGTGCCAACTCGACCTTGCTGATGCCCTTGTTGAGACCGGTCATCTCTCTCATCCCTCCCCGTCCATACAGCCTCGCGCGAACTCTGTTGCGGCAAGGCCCAGTTGTCCATTGTGCCTCGCGCGCCGGGGCGCTCGGCGGGGTGCACTCCAGCGGAGAGTGACCGGCGCCACGCGATAGGGCCTTACGATGGCGCGGTGCTGGTCAAGTGGACTCGCTGCACCGTGGTGGACCGCCGCGGTTTCGAACGGGGGCAGCGGAAGTGGGCGGGGCTTCCGGGGGAACCGGGCTTCCGAGGACAGGGCGGCGGCTTCAGCCGGGTCAGGCCCGGTGTGGCGCATGTCTTCGCGTTCTGGGAGAGCCGCGCCTTCTACGACTCGTTCATGGCACGCTCCCACGACCGGCTGGCCGCCTCCCAGTCGGGCACGTTCAAGGACCAGCAGGTCCGGCTCTTCGACTACCGCTTCGATGTGAAGACCGGTTTCGAGCCCCGATTCTCGGACGCCGATCTGGTGCGTGTGGCCCACTGCCGGGTCCATGAGGAGCGGGCCGAGCACTTCGCCCTCATGCAGGAGAAGGTCTGGAACCCGGCCATGGCGGGTTCGCCGGGCATGATCCGCGGACTGTTCGGCGAGGGACCGGGGCACGAGTTCCTCATCCTGTCGATGTGGCAGTCGGCGGCGGAGCACGGAAAGTACCGCGAGGAGCGCGTCGAACGGCTGGCGCTGAGGGCCCAGACGGAGGCGGACGTCGCGGCACTCACCGGCGACATCGTGGAACTGGAGCCGGGCTGGACGGTGTGAGCGCCCGCCGGGGGTGATCCCGGAGCCAGGGTGCGCCGACGGCGCCGGTGAATGCGAGATCAGGACCGAGGTGTGGCGAAGCCCCTAGTGTGACCTGTGCCGTATGGGGCCTCTTCGGGTGCCCGTTCGGCCGTCACTCGATCTAGGGTTTTGGCATGGCACGACCACGGCGCATCGTCCTTGTCCGACACGGCGAGTCGGTGGGCAATGCCGATGACTCCGTGTACGAACGCGAGCCCGACCACGCACTGCCGCTCACCGAGAGGGGATGGCGGCAGGCGGAGGAGACGGGCAAGCGGCTGCGGGAGCTCTTCGGCCAGGAGCAGGTCAGCGTGTACGTCTCCCCGTACCGCCGCACCCACGAGACGCTCCGCGCCTTCCACCTGGACCCCGAGCACGTCCGCGTCCGCGAGGAGCCCCGGCTGCGCGAGCAGGACTGGGGCAACTGGCAGGACCGCGACGACGTACGGCTGCAGAAGACCTACCGGGACGCCTACGGGCACTTCTTCTACCGCTTCGCCCAGGGAGAGTCCGGCGCCGACGTCTACGACCGGGTCGGCGGCTTCCTGGAGAGCCTGTTCCGGAGCTTCGAGGCCCCCGACCACCCGCCGAACGTGCTCCTGGTGACGCACGGCCTGGCCATGCGGCTGTTCTGCATGCGCTGGTTCCACTGGACGGTCGCCGAATTCGAGTCGCTCTCCAACCCCGGGAACGGCGAGACACGCATGCTGGTCCTCGGCGACGACGGCAGATACACGCTCGACCGGCCGTTCGACCGCTGGCGCGATCCGGATCCGTACTGGATCACGGGATAGAACTGGATCACGGGATACAGTGGCAGAGAGATGACCGCTGACTCCTCTCCCGAAGGCCGTCTGGGACGCGCCCTGGCAGCCCTGCGCGGACTGGCCGTGGGAGACGCGCTGGGCGCGCAGTTCTTCCGTCCCGCGAACTACCCCCTGCTCCAGCGCCGCGAGCTGCCGCCCGGACCCTGGCCATGGACGGACGACACGGAGATGGCCGCTTCCGTGCTCGCCGTGCTGGCCGGACACCGCAGGGTAGACCAGGACGCCCTGGCACGGTCCCTCGCTGAGCACCACGGCGCTGCCCGCCGGCACGAACCGGCGATCGACCTGCTGCTGGAGCGGATCGCCGCCGGGGGCGACTGGCGGGAACTGGCCGCCTCCATGTTCAGGGGCCATGGCTCGTGGGGCAGCGGCGCGGCGGTGAGGGCCGCCCCCATCGGCGCCTGGTACGCGGACGACCCCGAGCAGGCGACCCACCAGGCGGAGATCTCCGCCTATCCGACCCATCAGCACCGCGAGGCCGTGGTCGGCGCGATGGCCGTCGCCGCAGCCGCCGCCCTGGCCGCCGATCCCGCGGGACGGCCGAGCGCCGGGGCGCTGCTCGACGGGGTAGTCGCGCTCGTACCGAAGAGCGCCGTCGGCATGGGACTGCGACGCGCCCGGGACATGCTCGACTACGGCGACGCGGCGACCGTCGCGGCCGTCCTGGGCAGCGGACGGCGTACGACGGCGCACGACACGGTGCCCTTCGCGCTCTGGTCCGCCGCGCGCGCCCTCGGTGACTATCAGCGGGGCTTCTGGACCACCGCCCAGGCGGGCGGCGACATGGACACGACCTGCGCCATCGTTGGCTCGGTGGTCGCCTCCGGGAGCGCGCACACGCTGCCGGGGGAGTGGCTGGACCGGGTGGAACCGCTGCCGGACTGGGCTCCGGCGCTCGCGTAGGCGGGCCGGACCGCTGACCGCGCCCACCCCTCTCGCGGGCGGCCGGACCGTCGTAGCACCGGGCGGGCTCCGGCCGCGCTCCGCTCCCGCCCCCGACGGGCCGGGGGGCGGGAGCGGACGGGAGCCGTCAGCCCGCGGCGGGCCCCGCCGCGCCGGAGAGGGCCTCCAGGTCGCTCCTGCGTACGCGGATCACCACAACGGCCATGATCAGCGCCAGCAGCGCCATCGCGGCCGCCGGGAGGAACGCCGTTCCGATCCCATGGGCGAGCACCTCGTGCCCCCAGGGAGCGGGCAGCTGGTGGGTCTTCGCGAACTGCGCCTTCTGCTCGGCCGTGCCGTTCGCGAGAAACCTCGGGATCTGCTTGTCCGCCTCGTGCCGACTGGCCGTGCCGAATACCGTGGTCAGGATCGACAGACCGAGGGAGCCGCCGACCTGCTGCGTGGTGTTGAGCAGACCGGAGGCCGCGCCCGCCTCGTGCGGGGCGACACCGGATACCGCGGTGAGCGTCAAGGTCACGAAGTTCAGACCCATGCCCAGACCGAACAGCAGCATCGGGCCGAGCACCCCGGAGACGTACGAGCTGTCGGGGCTGATGAACGTCAGCCAGCCGAGCCCGGTCGCCACCAGCGCCGCCCCGGTCAGCATGAACGGCTTGGGGCCGAACACCGGCAGGAACCGCTGCGACAGACCCGCGCCGGTCACGATCGCCACGGTCACCGGGAGGAACGCCACGCCGGCCGCGATCGGCGAGTAGCCCAGCACGTTCTGCACGAACAGCACGATGTAGAAGAACATGCCGAACATCGCGGCGGCCAGGCTCAGCATGATCACGTACGTGCCCGAGCGGTTGCGGTCGGCGAACATCCTCAGCGGTGTGATCGGCTCCTTCGCCCGCGCCTCGATGAGGGCGAACGCGACCAGCAGCACCACGGCCGCCGCGAACGAGCCGATCGCGCCCCGGTCCCGCCAGCCGTCCTCGGCGGCCCGGATGAAGCCGTACACCAGGGACGCCATGCCGGTCGTCGAGGTGAGCGCGCCCGCGATGTCGAAGCGACCCGGGTGGCGCTCGGACTCGGCGATGTAGCGGGGCGCGAGCACGGCGATCAGAACACCGATGGGCACGTTGACGAAGAGGACCCAGCGCCAGTCGAGCCACTCCGTGAGCATGCCGCCGGCCAGCAGACCGATCGCGCCGCCGCCGGCCGAGACCGCGGCGAAGACTCCGAACGCCCGGTTCCGCTCCGGGCCTTCGGGGAAGGTGGTGGTGATGAGCGCCAGCGAGGTGGGCGACGCTATCGCGCCACCCATTCCCTGCAGGGCGCGCGCGGCCAGCAACTGCCAGGGCTCCTGGGCGAGTCCACCGAGCAGCGAGGCGAAGGTGAACAGCAGGATGCCCGTCATGAAGACGCGGCGACGGCCGAGGATGTCCCCGGCCCGGCCGCCGAGAAGCAGCAGGCCACCGAAGGTCAGCGTGTACGCGCTGACCACCCATGTCAGGTCGGTCGTGCTGAACTTCAGAGCGTCTTGAATGTGCGGGAGTGCGATGTTCACAATCGTCGCGTCGAGGACCACCATGAGTTGGCAGGCCGCGATGACGGTCAGCGCGATGCCGGGACGCCCCTCCCGGCGGGCGGCTTTCGGCTTGTCGTCCTGGATCAATGGAGAGGTTGTCACTTTGGATCCCCCACAAGTGCGTTAGTGAACGATGGCGTTCACTGTCGCCTCAAACGGTAGTGAGTCCCCGTCAGTGAACGCAAGCGTTCACTGAGTTCGTTGCCGTGGGATGCGCCCTCGGTCCCCCGCCCCTTCCCCGGAACCCCCGCTTCCCCTTGCTCAACGGAGAATCAGAGATGGGTACTTCGCCCTGGACGGAAACCTCCGCCCAGCCGGTCTCCCCTCGTCGGCGCGGTGCCGTCCTCGAGCGCGCGATCCTCGACGCCGCCCTGGAACAGCTCAGCACGGTCGGCTGGAACGCCCTCACCATGGAGGGTGTCGCCGCCGGCGCGCAGACCGGGAAGGCCGCGGTCTACCGCCGCTGGCCGTCCAAGGAGGACCTCGTCGCCGACGCGCTCCAGGCCGGACTGCCGCGTTTCGACGTGGCGCCCGACCTCGGGAGCGTGCGCGAAGATCTGCTGGCGCTGTGTCGGCAGGCGCGTGACGCGCTGTACTCACGCCCCGGGTTCGCCCTTCGCTCCGTGATTCACGAGTGCGACACGGTTCAGGCCGAACGATTCCATGGAGTGATCTTCGACGGGGTTGTAGAGCCGATCATCAAGCTGCTGCACCAGGTCATCAACCGTGGAATCGAGCGAGGTGAGGTGCGCCCCGGTGCCGCGAACGGATATGTCTTCGATGCCGTCCCTGCCATGATGATGTACCGCTCAAAGATGTGCGGAAGTGAATGGAAGGACCCGGACATCGTGGAGATGATCGATCAGCTGATGATGCCGCTGCTGCGGCCGGAGCGGGGCTGAACCGCGTTGAACGGGCACGTCCGGGCGGCCCCGCGGGGCCGTCGCGGACGCTTGCCGGCGGATGTGCCGTCGCCCGGGGAAACCTGGGTGTCGCGAGGGGATCGAAGCGGCGTACGCTAAGGGCGCCATGCCGTACGAACCGCCTACTCACACCGTCGAGCGCTCCCTTCGCGCAACGACCGGAGCGAAGGTCATCGCCGGTGTCGACGAGGTGGGGCGCGGCGCCTGGGCCGGTCCTGTCACCGTCTGCGCCGCGATCACGGGCCTGCGCCGGCCACCTCTGGGTCTCACCGACTCCAAGCTGCTCACCGTCAAACGGCGCACCGAGCTCGCTCAGGAGCTGGAACGCTGGGTGACGGCCTTCGCGCTCGGTCATGCCTCCCCCGAGGAGATCGACGACCTCGGGATGACGGCGGCGCTCCGGCTCGCCGCGATACGCGCCCTCGAGGCGCTGCCCGTGCGGCCCGACGCGGTCATCCTCGACGGGAAGCACGACTATCTCGGGGCGCCCTGGCGGGTACGCACGGTGATCAAGGGTGACCGGTCCTGTGTGGCGGTCGCCGCGGCATCGGTGATCGCCAAGGTTCGCCGAGACAAAATGATGGCCGAACTGGGTATCGACCATGCAGACTTCGGTTTTGCGGCCAACGCCGGGTATCCCTCGCCGGTGCACAAGGCCGCGCTGGAGGAGCGGGGCCCCACCCCGTACCACCGCTTGACGTGGGCGTATCTTGATGCGCTGCCCCAGTGGCGGCATCTCAAGAAGGTCCGCAGCTGGGCGGACGGACACGTGCCGGAGATCGAAGGCCAGCTCGGCTTCGACTTCTGACCCGTTCCGATCGCACTCATGTGCCACCCGCCGACGCGACCAGCACCGGCGTTTGATAAAAATCAGCTCATGCCTCTCATTCCCGAGGAGCCTCAGATTCACGAGAGTGCCCAGGGTCCCCGCGCCACGCCGGCCGCCGGCCGCACCGCGCCGACCCCCCGTCCTGTCCCCGGCCCCCGCCCCGCGGCCCCTGCGCGTCCCGGTCGTCCGGGGCCCGTCCGGCCGATGCCGGCACAGCGCAGCACGCGCGAGCCGGCCGCGGCCAAGCCAGGGCCCCCCACTCCCGCGGCCACCCCGCAGATCCAGCTGATCCCGGCCTCGGCCGAGGGTGCGCTGGACGCTGCCGAGGAAGCCGTCGACCTGCTGTTGGAGACCGGCCGCGCCCCCGGCGACGTGCTGGTGATCACCACCGGCGAGACGCACCCGTGGGCCGCGCACGAGATGTCGTTCGGGGAAGCCTCGTACTGGGCGCAGCACGACGCCCGTGACGACGTCTTCTACGCCGACGCCTCCGTCGCGTCCCGGGCCGCCATCCGCCCGGTGGTCGTGGCAGCCGTCAACGGCGGCTCCGACGACGCCGTCGCCACCGCGCTTCCGCTGGCGCTCGGCCGGGCAGATGCCCTGCTGATCGTCTGCGGCGACCCGGAGCAGATCAACTCGGTGCTGGGCGTAGGCGTCTGAGCGGTCCGGTCCGGACCTCTTCGCTCGCACGCCGCGCACCCCCCGCACCGAGGGCCCGGAGCCGGATCGGCCCCGGCCCACGGGGAGCCGACCGGCACGGTGGCGCTTCGGCGGCACTGGTACGGCGGTCGCTTCGGCATGCGCGGAGTCGGAGCGTGTCGTCCGCGCGCCGGGCCGGTAGGGCCGGCGTACGGGTTCGCGTGCGGACCCCGGCTGGGGTCGGCGGACGAGGACTCCCGGTCCGAAGGTCATCGCGTTCATGCCTGGACAGGTCGTCATCTTCGGCGCGTGGATGTGTGGGGCCTGGCTGCGTCGGCGCGCGGGCGTCCCGGTCCGGGGCCGCTGCCTCCGGGCCGCTCCGCGTTTGAGTCGCTGTGCGCCGTAGGCCCGCGGGTGTCCCGTCGCCCTGCCATGCCGCGCGGTGATCTCCTGCGAGGGCGATCTCCTGCCAGGCGTGGCGATCTTCTACGAGGTGCGGCGCTTTCCGCGGTCGTACGCGCCTTCTGCGGTCGTACGGCTGCGGGGGCACGCCCCGGTGCTACGCCGGCACAGCGCCCCTTCGGGGCGCCTCAGCGGGCGGCGGCCCGGCGCAGCACCTCGGAAGCGACGCCTCCCGTGCGCGGCAGCGGGGGCGTCCCACCGGTCAGGTCGAAGGGCTCCGCCGAGGAGTCCGCGTTGGGGCGGCGGCCACCGCGCCCCTCGCCGAGGACCTGCCAACCGTTATGCGTCAGCGTGATGTACGCGCCGCAGCGCAGCCCGTGCAAGGTGCAGGCGTCACGCAGGCCCCACATCCACGCTCCGTCCTCCTCCGTCCAACGGCCGTCCCCCTCACGGCAGTAGAGCAGCACGGCGGTCCGCACGGGCGTACGGCGACGCAGGTCGTGCGGGATGACGCGGCGGAGTTGGGCGAGCAGCGCGTTGCGGAACACCCAGCCGTCCGCGGGTACCGGACGCCGCGTGAACGAGGCGCTCGCCCGCAGCCGGTCGTCCGGGTCGAGGACGGCCACGACGGCCGTGGAGAGCCGTGGCCGGTGAAGGGCGTGCAGTTCGCCGACGACTTCCCGGGGGTTGCGCAGCAGGGGTATCCCGGCGGCTGCCCATTCTGCGGGCTCGAGCATGCGGGCCAGGGGATTGGCGGAAGCGGCGGACAGTTCGGCGGAGGCCGACATGGATGCCGCCGAGGACGGAGCGAATCCGAAGGTCACGATTCTCCCTTCGGCTACGCGCCCAGACTGCGGGCGGGGTCGGACTCGGGGGGCCCACACCGCGGTACAGCCCTGTCGGATCACGTGCGAGCCGTGCGGGGAGCGGAACCCCAATTCTTCCCGTCGAACTGGGATGCGGCAACGAGCAATTGGGGCCACCGGCCGGTTTGTGCTGGTCTGAGACCTATATCCCTGCCGACGGTCTGCATCAATGTGTTCCCGGGTGAAGGGCGGGTCACGCCTGCCGGGCGAGAACCAGTGGTCACACCCCGGTGAGCGGCGGGGAGTGCGGTCCGTCACGCGGGGCGAAGTGGCCGATTGTCCGTGCCGTCGGGTTGCATGGAGGTATGAACGTTCTGGAGCTGCGTGCCGAAGCCGACGCCATCCTCGCCGAGCTGGTCGGTGATCCTACGGGGTCGGCGCGGCTGCGGGAGGACCAGTGGCAGGCGGTGGCGGCCCTGGTGGTCGAGCGCCGTCGCGCGCTGGTGGTGCAGCGCACGGGATGGGGCAAGTCGGCGGTGTACTTCGTGGCCACCGCTCTGCTGCGCCGACGCGGCTCCGGCCCCACGGTGATCGTCTCGCCGCTGCTGGCGTTGATGCGCAACCAGGTCGAGTCGGCGGCACGGGCCGGCATCCACGCGCGCACCATCAACTCGGCCAACCCGGAGGAGTGGGAGACGATCCACGGGGAGGTCGAGCGCGGCGACGTCGATGTGCTCCTGGTAAGTCCCGAACGTCTGAATTCTGTTGATTTCCGGGAACAGATGCTGCCCAAGCTCGCGGCCACGACGGGCCTGCTGGTGGTGGACGAGGCGCACTGCATCTCCGACTGGGGCCACGACTTCCGGCCCGACTACCGCCGGTTGCGCACGATGCTCGCGGACCTGACCCCCGGCGTCCCGGTGCTGGCCACGACGGCGACGGCCAACGCCCGGGTCACGGCGGACGTGGCCGAGCAGCTGGGCACCAGCAGCGGCGAGGCACTGGTGCTGCGTGGCCCGCTCGACCGGGAGAGCCTGCGGCTGGGCGTGGTGCGGCTACCGGACGCCGCGCACCGGCTGGCCTGGCTCGCCGAGCATCTGGAAGAGCTGCCGGGTTCCGGGATCATCTACACGCTCACGGTGGCGGCGGCCGAGGAGGCGACCGCTTTCCTGCGGCAGCGCGGTCTCGAGGTGGCCTCGTACACGGGCCGGACGGAGAACGCCGACCGTCAGCAGGCGGAGGACGACCTGCTCCGGAACCGGGTCAAGGCGCTGGTGGCGACCTCCGCGCTGGGCATGGGCTTCGACAAGCCCGACCTGGGCTTCGTGGTGCACTTCGGTTCGCCGTCCTCGCCCATCGCCTACTACCAGCAGGTCGGCCGTGCCGGCCGCGGTGTGGAGCACGCCGAGGTGCTGTTGCTGCCGGGCAAGGAGGACGAGGCGATCTGGCGCTACTTCGCGGAGACCGCCTTTCCGCCGGAGGACCAGGTGCGCCGGACGCTCACGGTCCTCGCCGAGGCGGGACGCCCTGTGTCCGTGCCCGCCCTTGAGGCCTCGGTGGATCTTCGCCGCAGTCGGCTGGAGACGATGCTGAAGGTGCTGGACGTGGACGGCGCCGTACAGCGGGTGAAGGGCGGATGGATCGCCACGGGCGCCGACTGGGTGTACGACGCGGAGCGGTACGCGCGGGTGGCCCGGCAGCGTGCGATCGAGCAGCAGGCCATGCGCTCCTACGCCGACACCACCGAGTGCCGCATGGAGTTCCTGCGTCGCCAACTGGACGACGAGGAGGCCGCGCCGTGCGGCCGCTGCGACAACTGCGCGGGCGCCTGGGCCGACCCCGGCGTCTCGGCGGAGAGCCTGGCGGGGGCGACGAAGGAGCTGGGCCGCCCAGGTGTGGAGATCGAGCCGCGCCGGATGTGGCCGACCGGCATGCCCGCGCTGGGCGTCGACCTCAAGGGGCGCATCGCGGCCCAGGAACAGTGCTCGCCCGGCCGGGCCCTGGGGCGGCTCTCCGACATCGGCTGGGGCAACCGACTGCGCCCGCTGCTGTCCGAGCAGGCCCAGGACGGGCCCGTCCCCGAGGACGTGCTCAAGGCCGTGGTGACGGTCCTCGCCGACTGGGCGCGTTCTCCGGGCGGCTGGATGTCGGACGGCCCTGACGCCTCCCCCCGGCCGGTAGGGGTCGTCGCCGTACCGTCGCTGACCCGTCCCCAGCTGGTCGGGTCCCTCGCTCAGGGCGTCGCGAACATCGGGCGCCTGCCGTTCCTGGGCACCCTGGCCTACACCGACCCGAGCGGTGCGCACGCGGCACGGCGCAGCAACTCCGCTCAACGGCTCCGGGCACTGTCCGCCGCCTTCACCCTCCCCGGGGAGCTGGCCGACGCACTGGCCCGGACCCCGGGCCCTGTCCTGCTCGTGGACGACTGCACCGACTCCGGCTGGACCCTGGCCGTCGCCGCCCGCCTGCTGAGGCGGTCGGGGGCCGGTCAGGTCCTGCCACTGGTGCTCGCCGCGGCGGGCTGACGGTCCTGTACCGGCCTGACGGCACCATGGACTGAACCCGGTCCCGGTCTCAGGCGTCGTGCCGGTCTCAGGAGTCCGAGTCGGGCTGGTTCCTCGCCGCCGCGTACGCCTGGGACGGCGTCATGGGGACTCCGTCGAGGCTGACCGTCCGGTACGGGCTCACCTTGGCGCAGGTCTTGGCCTGGTCGGCGGTCTGGGCGTGGGCGTTGGAGACCGCGGCCCTCGTGTCGGCCGGTGCCGGCGCGGACGAGCCGCCGGGGTACGAGGTGCCGCTCGGCCAGTCGCTGCCGATCACGAGGGTCAGGCCCGTCCCGGTGCCCTGCTTCACATGCGAGGTGGGCAGACCCAGGGCCTTGGCGGCTGTCTGGGCCTCGCCCTGCTGCCCGGCTCCGTAGGTGAGGGTGGTGCTGCTCGCGGGGCTCGCCGCGTTGGCTGTGGTCGTGCCGGAGCTGAAGCCAGCGTCGGTGAGTGCGCCGGCGATGCCGGAGGCGCGGCCGGAGATGGTGGTGCCGTTCTCGACCGTGACGGCGATCTGGGACGCGGGCACGCTCGGGGCGGTGGCCTTGGCCGTCGAGGAGGCCGCCGCGGACTTCGCGCCGGAGCCGGTGGTCAGGGACTGGTCGTTGGCGATGGCGGCGAAGAGGGTCTTGGCGCCCTGGCCCACCACCACGCGGTCGCGGTTGGCCGGGTCTTGAGCGGTCTGCATGGTGGTGAAGGTCATCCGCTTCGTGGGGACCTTGTTCACGTCGTCCGCGAGCCCGATCAGCTTGTTGATGCTGCCGAGGCCGTCGTCCACGGTCAGTGCCTTGGTGGCGGCATCCGCGAGACCGTAGACCGCGGTGGGGTCGGTGAGCGTGCCCGCGCTCTTGAACTTCCGGATCATCGCGCTGAGGAAGATGTGCTGGGTGACGGTCCGCCCGAGGTCGTCGCCGGTACCGAAGCCATGCCGGGAGCGGACGAACTCCAGTGCCGCGACGCCCTTGAGGGTGTGGGCGCCCTTGGACAGCTTCAGGTGCGAGTAGGTGTCGTAGACGTTGTCGCTGACGCACACGGAGACGCCGCCGACCGCGTCGGACATCTTGACCACGCCGGAGAAGTCGAGCTTGACGAAGTGGTCGATGGGGATGCCGGTGAGCTGGTGGATGGTGGCCACCTGGCACGCGGGGCCGTACTGAAGCGCACTGTTGATCTGACCGTAGTAGCCGTTCGTGGTCTGGCCGGACGTGCTGTCCTTGCAGGCCGGGACGTTGGTCATGGTGTCACGGGGGATGCTCATGACGGTGGCGTTGGAGCGGTCGGCGGATATGTGCACCACCATCTCCACGTCCGCGTTCCCGCTGCCGGTCTGCACGCCGGTCTGCGAGCAGCCGCCGCCGAGCTTGCAGTCCTCCGCGCTGGTACGCCCGTCCGACCCCATGACCAGGATGTTGATCGGGGTGCGACCGAACGCGTCAGCCTTCTCCGAGCCGCCCTTGCCGTCCAGCGAGACGCTGTGGATGTTGTCGTTCAGGTGCTCGTAGAACCACCAGCCGACACCGGCCGTGCCCAGCACGACGATCGCCAGGCACAGTCCCACGATCCGCAGGACCCGCCTGCCGCGTCCGCCCGGCCGGGACCGCCGCGAGCCCGGGCCGCCGCGTGAGCGGGAGGCCGCTCGTGTCGCGGCCCGGCCACCCGGCAGGCGCGCTTCGTCAGGCGGGGCCGTTCGCTGTGCGACCACCCGGGCGTTGTGATTGCGCGTGGCCTGGCTGCCCGGGCCGTCCCACGGGTCGCTCATCTCCCACTCCCATGAACGGTCGGGCTCAGCAGGCCGGGCCGTCGGATGGGGGCCGGGCGTGCACGGCGGTGTACGGGCAGGTGAGACGCGGCGTGCGGACTTCACCTTGGTTGCGTAGTTGCGCAATCTAACAAATCCGTAGCCGGAGCAGCACAGCGCCAGCCGTAATTCACAAGTGAGGGATCTCATGGAACCAACACGGCATCCCACCACTCCGCACCCGCAAAGACGGATCGCGCCCCGCACGCTCCGCCCTGCCCGCGGCGTCGTGCCCCGCGGCCGTGGTGCTCTCAGCCACCGGTCCGGCGCAGCGAGTCCACCGGCGCGGAGGCTTGGTACGAGCGCACGGTCAGCTGCCCGAGCATCACGCGCACCACGGTCGCGATGTCGGGGTCGTCGACGTAGTAGACCTGCCGCCGACCCTCGCGACGGGACCGTACGAGCCCGGCGAGCTTCAGCTTCGCCAGATGCTGGCTGACCGCAGGCAGCGCACCACCGACGCGATCCGCGAGGTGCGTGACATCGCTCTCACGCTGGGACAGCGCCCACATGATGTGCAGCCGGGCCGGCGAGGCGAGCAGTCCGAACGCCGCGGCCGCCTCCGCCAGAACCTCGGCGGACGGGTCCTCGAAGCCACCGACGCTCTCCCCCACGGTCCTCTCCCGTTCCGCCCACATCACAGCCGCCGCACACGCGCCCACCCAGTGTAGGCGTCCGCCCTCGGCACACACGCGTTGCCGGGAGAGCCCCGGCCGCCCTCAGCGGACGGCCGGGCCGGATCACGACGGCATCGGCCGGTCGGTCCTCGTCGTGGTTTCGGTCATTCCTCTTCGTAGTAGTTGTTGACGACCACGTCCGGCTCGTCGTCGTCGAACGCCTCGTTCAGCAGCGCGCCACCGATCAGACCGGCCGCACCGGCGCCGATGAGCGCCCCGGCTCCGAAGCGCCGTCCGCCGCCCTGCTGGTGGTCGTGGTGGTCGTAGTGCTCTCCGTACTGCTGCGGGTATCCCTGCTGCGGATAGCCCTGCTGGGGATAACCCTGCGGCACCGCCTGCGGATAGCCCTGCTGGGGCGGCGTGTAGAACGGGGGAGGCGTGGTCTGCACCCGCTGCGCGCAGCCGCCGCACGTCTGGATCGGCCGGGGAACACCCCACTGCGGGGACCACGTCACGGTCGTCATGCCGGGGCCGTGGCTGGGGTCGAAGAAGCACGTCACGGAGGAACTCCCTGTAGGTTGCGGTGGTGCGACAGGCATCGGTGCAACCGGTGCAGCCGATGCGGGCGGCGGGACGACGCTCGGCGTCGGCACGGCGGGCGGGGGCGGCACGTATGTGCCGGTCTTCGTCTGAGGCGCGGGGGCGGGGTCCGGGTTCGGCGCCGTCTCCCGCAGTACGTCCACGCCGTAGTCGGCGGCGATGCCCGAGAGTCCGGCGGCATAGCCCTGGCCGATGGCGCGGAACTTCCACTCCGCGCCGTGTCGGTACAGCTCGCCGAAGACCAGCGCGGTCTCGTTCGACAGGCCGCCGGGCCGGAGGTCGTAGCGGGCCAGTTCGGCGCCCGATTCCTGGTCGAGGACGCGGATGTGGGCACGCTGCACCTGGCCGAAGCTGTGGCCGCGCGCCGCGCCCTCGTAGACGGACACCGAGAAGACGATCTTCGCGACCTGGTCCGGGACCCGGGCGAGGTCGATGTGGATCCGCTGGTCGTCTCCCTCGACGGGGCTTCCGTCTCCGGAGTGGCGGACCGCGCCGTCCGGGCTGGTCAGGTTGTTGAAGAAGACGAAGTGCTCGTCGGACAGCACCTTCCCGGACTCGTCGCACAGGAGCGCGCCGGCGTCCAGCTCGTATCCGGTGTTCGCATGCCAGCCCAGCCCGACCGTCACCGCAGTCAGGCCGGGGGCCTGTTGGCTCAGCGACACATTGCCGCCCTTGGCCAGGGACACACTCATGCACGTCCTCCGCAGCTGCTTCCGCTTCCCGCGCTCATCCTGATCAACGCGACCCTAGCTGCTTCAGTTCCCCGATTGCGCAAATGTCTTGATCATGTGACAGAACCTCAACGGCTCATTCCCAGGCGTCAGTCAGCTCTCGCCACGCCTCAGTGCCGCTCCTTACGCTTGCGCAACCAAGCAATACACAGCGACAGGCGTCCGGCGGACACCGCCGGGCCCCATCGACTGGAGGACGACGACGTGGGCATCATCGGCTGGATCATCCTGGGACTGCTCGCCGGAGCCATCGCCAAGATCCTGCTGCCCGGCCGTGACCCGGGTGGCCTGATCGGCACCACCCTCATCGGCATCGCGGGCGCCTTCGTCGGAGGCTGGCTGTCCGCCCGCTTCCTTCACCGCGCGGTGGAGAAGAACTTCTTCGACCTCTACACCTGGGGTGCGGCGATCGCCGGCTCCCTCGTCCTGCTGATCGGCTACCGCATCCTGTTCGGCAACTCCCGCGACTGACCCGAGGGCGTGGCAGTACGAGCCGACTGACCCTGAGGGTGTGGCAGTGACTGACCCTGAGGGTGTGGCAGTACGAGCGCCGAGCGCGTCGGCAGTCGCTGCCCGAGGTCCCGGCCACGCGAGGGGGTGACGTGCCGGGCCACCGCGAGTGAGGGGAGCGGGTGCCGGGGAGCCCGAGGGCGTTCAGGTAGGAAATGCCCCTGGGAGGTTTTGTGATGCGGGTGCGCAGAGCCCTGCTCGCCGGCGCGGCCGCCACCGCGCTGGCCCTCACGGTGCCGCTGGGCAGCGCCCATGCCGCCACCGGGTTCTTCCTGCACACCACGCAACCCGGGAACACCCGGTACATGTCGCACAACCTGCTCGACGACGTCTGCTGCAACGTCAGCGGACAGGGGCGCATCCTCAACGAGACCAACCGCAGCGTCGAGCTGTACGCGGATTCCGGCTGCCGTGGCAACGCCGAACAGACTCTTCCCCCCGACTCGGGGCAGGAGAACGCCGCGTTCGTGAGCGTGAGGTTTGTCCGGTCGGGCGCCGACAGCCGCGCGGCGCCCGCTCAGTAGCCTTTGGCGAAGTCGATGACGTACCACTTGCTCTTGGCGGCGTTGCAGATCGCGGTCAGGGAGTCCCGCTTGTTCGCCGTGGTCGTCAGCGTCACGGAGGAGACGGCCGAGCCCAGACCGAAGGCGGAGCCGAGGGTGAGGGGCCGGCTGTCGGTGGCGTCCTGGACGAGTTCCCAGGTGGCGACCCGTCCGTCGGTGGGGTTGGTGGGCGTGCCGAGTGTGCGGTTGCCGCCGAGCGTGACGCGGAAGAGGTTTCCCTGGGAGGCGTCGGTGGCGATGGTGGACACGTCGGTCAGCGTGACCGGGGCCGGCGCCGCTTTGGAGTCGACGTAGTCCTTGCGGGTCAGGTGCTGGGACTGGGCGGGGGAGGCGGTCGTGGAGACATCGCCGTCGTAGTACGCGGAGCCGGCGCCGTAGACGAAGCCGGCGGCGACGTGCCGCCCTGGGTGTCGTTGGTGTAGCCCGCCAGAGACAGTGGTTTGACGTTGCTCAAGTCCCCGAGGGAGGCGGAGCAGCCGGAGTCGACCACGATCGAGTTGGTGGCCGAGACGGTCGGCGTGTTCTCCGTGAAGCCGAAGACACTGACCGTGCGGGCGTTGCCGGTGACCCAGATGCTCGCGTTGGGGCTGGCGTAGGTGAAGCAGTTCCACAGTCCGACGCCCATCGCGGCGTTGATCTTCCAGCCGTAGCCGTCGTAGCCGGTTCCTCCGCTGTGGTGTCGTCGGCGTTTCCGTTGCCGGTCGTTCCGTAGTCCAGGACGTTGATCCAGTAGCTCGTGGCCACGCTGACTCCGTTCCGCACGCTCTTCGCGGACCGGCGTGCTGTCGGACGAGGAGGTCTTTTGCCGTCGCGTGGGAGGGCCGATCGGCACAACAGGGGGAGGAGTGCGACCGGATGGAGGATGGAGTGCCGAGCGGATGGCACAGTGCGAAATCCGTTGATTGCGCTTAGTTACGGCAGTCGGGTCGGCGGGTCACCGTAAGGACTGGCGAGTGTGAACGCCGTGGGATGACCGCTGTACCCGGGAAGGACGAGTGGAAGAGCCGCGACCAGGTGCCCGTCCGCCGCAGCCCCCACGTACCGTCCGACCCTGCCGCCCCTCGGCGCCCCGCCGTCGGCTCGCCGGCGATCGTCGCCGTTCTTCCGGCCCATGACGAGCAGTCCCGCCCGGCCGTCGTGATCGAGTCGGTCAGAGCACAGCACAGATCGGTCAGCCGCATCATCGTCATCGCCGACCGCTGCACCGACCGCACCGCCGCCATCGCCCGTCGGCACGGCTGCCAGGTCATCGAGACCGTCGGCAACAAGAACCTCAAGGCCGGTGCGCTCAACCAGGTCCTGCCCAAACTCCTCGACACACTCGATGAGGCGGAGCTCCTGCTGATCATGGATGCCGACTCCACGATCTGCCCGGAGTTCACCGCTGTCGCTCACCACTATCTGCATGCGCGCCTCGAAGTGGCCGCGATCGGGGGCGTGTTCTACGGCCAGGACGGAGCCGGACTCCTCGGAGCACTGCAACGTAACGAGTACGTCCGTTACGCCAGCGAAGTCGCCCGTCGCAAAGCCCGGGCCACCGTGCTCACCGGCACCGCCTCCGTCTTCCGCGCCAGCGTGCTGCGGGCCGTGGCCGCCGCACGTGGCACCCGCCTGCCGGGGCCGCAGGGCTGCGTCCACCCCGCAGCGCTGACCGAGGACAACGAGATCACCCTGGCCGTCAAACACCTCGGCTGGGTCACGCTATCCCCCCGCAGTTGCCGGGGCGTCACCGAGAGCATGCCCACCTGGCGTGAGTTCGTCCGCCAACGCCTGCGCTGGCAGCGCGGCACCCTGGAAAACCTGCAGATCTACGGCCTGACCCGCGTCACTCTGCCCTGCATCCTCAAGCAGTGCTCCATGTACTTCGGCATCGTGGCCGTCTCTCTCATGCTGTTCACCAGCGCACTGTTCGTCTACCTCGGCCTGTACACCGCACCCCACGGGTGGCTGTGGATCCCGTTGACCGTCTTCACCGCCGAGCGCATCTGGACCGTACGCCGCCAAGGGCTCAGGGCCATGGCTCTGGCAGCCTTATTGGTCCTCGAGTTCGCCTACGACGGCGTCCAGCAGTGGGTTCATATCCGTGCGGTCGCGGATGTGACGCGCCGTAAGAGCCATCAGTGGCACCACCTCGCCGGCGAGGAGCGATGACCCACGAAGTACGGAAAACTGACCTCCCTTCTCGCCTCGGCGGGCGCGTCAAGTCTCCCCGCCCTCCATGCCACTGCCTTCCGGCTGTGGTGGATCGTCATGACCCTCACGCTGCTCGCGGCCGCAGCAGCCCTATGGCGCCTCGTGCCTCGAACGACGGAGTAGGAGCCAGGCGCACGTTGATGTGAGCGCCGATCGCCGCCCTCCGACGGTGAGTGCGCCGTTCGGTTGGTCCACGGGCCCTTCGTATCACCGTGCAGCCTCATCGCGGCCTACCCGTGCACTACTGGAGTGACCGGCCGGCGGTCTTCCTTCGGATGTGCCTCTTGTGGCTGCGCGGTCGGCCTTCCTCAGGCAGGGCTGCACGGGTGTGCCGCTGCGGCTCAGGAACGACGAAAGGGCTCGCGGGTATGAAGGCAAGAGCACGTCTGAAGGCGATCGCGGGGGTGGTGAGCCGTCGCAGATGGATGTGCGCCTCCGCCGCGACGGCGCTGGCCCTGGTGACGACCCCCGGCGCGGTGGCGGCCGAACACGGCACCGGCGTACGTACCTGCCCCGTGATCCAGCAGTACGCCCGGACCGTTCATGTTCCGGGAGTGGCCGGCCCCCGTGGATTCCCGAGTGCCACGGGCGAGATCGACACCGGCCTTTGTGTACGCGAGGCCGTGCGCCTCACCGCGACGGGACTGATCACCGTCACCGGTATCGGCACTCCCACCTTCGGTCCCGGAGGTGATGCCACGCGGCTCGCCGGGCAGGGCTTCCCGCTGCAGGGGGTGCCCAGTTGGTCGCTGATCGGCCGGATCGGCAACGGGCCGTGGCAGTTCATCGGGGCGGGGCCGACAACGCTGGTGGGCCGTGGGGAACTGTTCCTCGCGGTGAACGACGACTACTTCTCCGACAACAGCGGGTTCTTCACGGCGACCCTGACTCGATGCGTGCGCACAGCTCCCTTCGGGTCCATCACGGGCGGCTTGGCGGACGCGCGGCTTCCGGGACTGGGCGTGCCCTGCTCTGACTGAGTAGGTGCTGCCGGGCCGGACCCGGAGTGCATGTGAAGGCCGCACCCGCACGGTGTGGCCTTCGCTGTGTTCGTCGGTCATGGCATCCATGCAACCCGATCCACCGGACATCGCGAGGTCGAGCCCCAGGGCCTGTGGACAACTCCTGGCGTGCGCATGGCCGCGGTTGTCCACAGCCCAAGCGGAACTTGAAGATCCGCGGGATGGTCGCGGCATGACGAACCACGACGAAGCGGCCGGCTGCTCCGGCATCGGTGACAGGGGTGGCCTCTCCCGCCACGACCGCGAGACGACGGCCCACGGCGGGCACGGACCCTCGGGACCGCAGGGCGAGCCCCAGGTCACCCTGCGCACACCGGCCGAGCTGGCCGACGCCCTGCCCTATCTGCTCGGGTACCGCCCCGAGGACAGCATCGTGCTGGTCGCGCTGCACGACCGGGAAAGGCGGGGGAGGTTCGGCGGGCGCGCACGGCTGGGTATCCCCACCCACCCCGACGACTGGCCGCCCGTGGCCGAGCAGTTGGCCCGCGGACTGGTGATCGGCAGTGAGCGCAGAGGCGCACCGCCCGAGAGCATGGTCGCCTACCTCGTCCAGGAACCCGAGAGTGGCGAAACGGGACGCGACGTGATGGAACGCCTCCGTCCGTTCGCCCAGTCGCTGCGCACGGCCTGCGGCAGCCTCGACGTCCCGGTGGTGGAGGCCCTGTGCATCTCCGACGGACGGTTCTGGTCGTACTGCTGCCCGAGCCCGGTCTGCTGCCCGCCCGAGGGACAGCCGATGGGCGTGCCGGGTACGTCGGTCCTGGCTGCCGCGGCGACCTATGCGGGGCTTCAAGTGCGCGGCAGTCTCAAGGAGTTCAGGGCCAGGCTGAGCCCGTGCGAGACGGAGGCCGCCCGCGTGCAGGTGGCCGCGCTGGACAGCGCGAATCGTGCGCTCGTCCCACGGATCCTCGACGGCGAAAGCCGCGCGGACGTGGCCGCGGACACGCTCGCACTGGCCGAGCGGGTGATGGCCCGGCTCGGCGCAGCACCATCCGTACCGGGTACGGATGCGGCGGACCTGCGCGACGACGCACTCCTGGCCCACGACGAGGCAGCGGCCCTGATCCTCGGTCTGCAGGACCGCACGACACGCGACCGGGCCGCGGAGTGGATGGAGGGTGCCGAGGCCGCTGTGGCACTACGCCTGTGGCGCTCCCTCGCCCGCCGCTGCGTCGGCCCGTACGGTGAGCACGCCGCGGCGCCCCTGACGCTCGCCGGATGGGTCGCCTGGTCGAGCGGCGACGAACTGGAGGCCCGTGAAGCCTTCGCCATGGCCTTGGGCGCGGACCCGGACTACCTCTTCGCCCGCCTGCTGCACCAGGCATGCAACGAGGGACTGGATCCGGAGACCGTCCGTCGTTGCTTGCGAGCGGAGCGAGCGGACCGAGCAGGACCGGACGAGACCGCGGCGATGACGCCGGGCCCCACCACCACGCCGACAGCCGACATGTCTGCCACCTCAGCACTCGACACATCTACGCCGTCACCACTGGACCCACCTGGCCCGTCACCACTCGACCCGCCCGCCCCGTCGGCACACGACACATCCGACTCGTCCCAGGCCGCGATCCAAGAGCGTCTCGAAGGCGCGGGACCCTCCACGCCACAGCGTGTCCCTGCCCGCAGGCGGCGCAGGGTGCGACTGGGGAGCGGGACCAGGTCGAGCCGCCCTTCGCCGGAGGCGTTCGATGCCCGCCGACGGAAGCCCAGCGACACCCCTGCCGGCGACGGGCCACATCGCGACGGGTCACCTCGGGCGGTCGAAGGCGCCGACAGTCGGCTGCTCAGGGCCCGTCGCGGTCTCGGCCGGCGTGCGGGGGAGGAGGCCACATGAGTGACTCCGGCCGTCCGTGGGACCACCGTTCGGTGGGCTTCCCCTCCCATGGGCGTGACCCCGTGCAGGTCCGTGGCGTTCACCGGAGTGGTGGAACCCGGGCCCGGGTCGCGCCACCCATCACCGCTCATGACCCTCCGGAGCCCCTCACCCGGTGCCGGCCGCGCCCGGGGCGCACAGGAAGCCGCCACATGTCCCTTCCCCCACCGCAGGGTCCGCCTCAGCGCCCGGCCGCTCCGGTACGTCGCATCGCCGACCTGCCGCCCGCCCACACCGCGCTGATCTGTGTCGCTCTGCCCGGACTGGCGATCTCCACCCATGAGGGGCAGCTGACCGGGCAAGGGCTGGAGGGGTTCTACCGGGCGGGCCGACGGGTGCTCTCCCGCTGCCGGCTGCGAGTGGCGGGGCGGGAGCCGCTCCCGGTGCAGGCCCGGATGGTGGGGGCCGACCGGGCCCGGTTCGTCAGCACCGTGCACGCGTCCCCGGACCCCGGACCCGACCCGGATGTCGTCGTGGAGCGCATCCGGTCCGCGGACGGCGTCGAACGGATCACCCTGTACAACGCGACCCCGCGCCCCCTGCGGCTGCCGGTGGAGGTGGCCCTCGGCGCGGACCTCGCGGATCTGGGTGCGATCGCCGCGGGCGACCCAGGGCCCGAACTCACCGCCAGCGTGCACGACTCGGCGCTGCGGTGGTCCGGTCCGAAGGGGGACTGCGCGGTCACCGTCGACCCGCCGCCCACCGATGCAGTCGCCTCCGCGGGTCTCCTGCGCTGGGACTGGGTGCTGCCGCCCGGGGGCACACGGAGTCTGGAACTGAGGGTGCGGCCGGACGGCACAGGACCGGCCAGGGCCGTGGGGCGCGCCGCGACGAGCCCCTTCGCGCAGGCCCGGGCCGGCGGAGACGACCCCAGAGTCGAGCCGTTTCTGCGTACCTGTGTCGAGGACCTGCGGGCCCTTCTCCTGTGTGACCCGCTGCACCCCTCCGACACCCATCTTGCGGCGGGCGCCCCCTGGCGCTGCGGACCTGCCCCCGCCGAGTCCCTGGCTGCGGCTCGGATGACGCTGCCGCTCGGCACTCGGCTCGCCGCGGGCACCCTGCGCATCCTGGCCCGCACCCAACTCGGGGGCCCGGGCCTCCGCTCGGGCATGCTCCCGGGCCCCCGACGGGACGCGGGGACGCACCTTCCGCCGAGTTGCACGGGCACCGAGGCCACCCTGCTGTTCCCCGTGCTCCTCGCGGAGGCCCGGCGCTGGGGGCTTCCGGAGCGGGAGACGGCAGACCTGCTGCCCGTGGCCGAGCACTGTCTGCGCTGGCTGCGCACCACCGTCGGCGACGGCGTCTACCTCCCCGATCCGCAGCCGGGCGGCTTGCTGCGCTGCGAGACCCAGGCCCATGCCCACCGGGCCGCGGTACTCGGTGCCGATCTGCTGGACGCGTACGGGCGTCCCGGCGGGGCGCACCTGCGTCAGTGGGCCGAGGAACTGCGCGACGCGTTCTGCGGGGACTTCTGGATCGAGGACCGGTCAGGTGGCAGACCGGCGGCCGCGCGTACCCGCGACGGACGACTGGTTCCGCACCTCGCGGCGGGCGCCGCCCATCTCCTCGACACCGGCCTGCTCGGTTCGGGCACGCAGGCGCCCGGACTGCTCGACAAGGTGAGGACCGAGCAACTCGCCCGGCTGCTCGCCGGGCCGGCCATGGACTCGGGCTGGGGACTGCGCGGCCTGGCCGCCACGGAGTCGGCGTACAACCCGTTCGGGCACCGCGGCGGAGCCGTGCGGGTCCCGGAGACCGCCGTCGCCGTCGCAGGGCTGGCAGCCGCAGGCTGCGAGAAGGAGGCGAGCGGGCTGCTGCACGGACTGCTGACCGCGGCGGAGGCATTCGGATACCGGCTGCCCGAGATGTTCGCCGGAGAACCGCGCACAGAAGGGGGCGCGCCCCTGCCGCATCCGGCTGCCTGCCGTCCGGCCGCCACGGCAGCCGCCGCCGGGGTGCTGCTTCTGACCGCGCTCGTCGGCATCCGCCCGGACGTCCCGGCCGGGACGGTGACCCTGAACCCGGTCCGCAGCGCGCCGCTCGGAGAGATCGTGCTGAGGGGACTGAGACTCGCGGGAGCCCCGCTCTCCGTGCGCGTCGGCCGCCTCGGCCTCGCGATGGTGGAGGAGGCGGCCGCCGGTCTGCAGCTGGGGGTGTGACCTCGGGAGACGCGCTCGTGGGTGGTGCACGGTGGCGGCCGGTGACGGCCGTAGCGGACGGATGTGGATCTACCGTCGAAGCGGTTGACGAAGGGAGTGTTTATCGTCAGGCAGACGACTATGATCGCGGCATGCCCTACGACCCGTCAGCCTTTCCCCCTTTCGCCGTCACCGTGGACCTGGTCGTGCTGACCGTGCGCCGCCATGCCCTGTGTGCGCTGGCGGTGCGGAGGGGGGAGCCGCCCTTCCAGGGGCGGTGGGCGCTCCCGGGTGGCTTCGTCAGGGCGGACGAGGACCTGGCGCAGGCGGCGGCGCGCGAGCTGGCCGAGGAGACGGGGCTGCGCGCACACGACCCGGCGGCACCGGCACAGGACAACGGCGCCCACCTGGAACAGCTCGCCACATACGGCGACCCCAAGCGCGACCCGCGAATGAGAGTGGTGAGCGTCGCTCATCTCGCGCTCGCCCCCGACCTGCCCGCACCCCGGGCCGGAGGAGACGCCAACAGCGCGCGCTGGGCGCCCGTGGAAGAGCTGTTGCAGCAGGGCGGCTACGGCAGGGACGGCGAGCAGGCGGCGCCGCTCGCCTTCGACCACGCGCAGATCCTGGCGGACGGTGTCGAGCGTGCCCGCTCGAAGATCGAGTACTCCTCGCTGGCCACCGCCTTCTGCCCGTCCGAGTTCACCGTCGGCGAGCTGCGACGGGTCTACGAGGCCGTGTGGGGCGTGGCGCTGGACCCGCGCAACTTCCATCGCAAGGTGACCGGCACGCCTGGCTTCCTCGTCCCCACGGGCGGTACGACGACCCGGCAGGGCGGCCGCCCCGCGCAACTGTTCCGCGCGGGCGGCGCCACACTGCTCAACCCTCCCATGCTGCGACCCGAGGTCTGATCACCGCTGCGGCCCGAGGTCCGAGCAGCGTGCCGACCCGCGCCTTCCGGCACGGGCCGCGCGGGACGGAAGCCGACGCCCCCGTCACGGTGACCGAAAAAGCAGACATATCGCGCTATCTTGCTTCGAGTGATCCAGGCGATCGGACTGACCGGCGATCCCCGTAAGGACCTGTCGCCCGTCGTCGACGATGTGTCCTTCGAGGCGCGCACAGGTCAGGTGACGGCGCTCCTCGGAGCCCGCGGTGCCGGCAAGACGACCGTGCTGAGGCTGATGCTCGAACTCCAACCGGGCCGCGGCATCACGTACTTCCGAGGCCGACCGCTGCACCGCCTCGCCCATCCCGCGCACGAAGTGGGAGTCCTCCTCGGAGACGTCCCCGGTCATCCCGCTCGGACGGTCCGCGGTCATCTGCGCATGCTGTGCGCTGCCGTAGGGGTGTCCGCGCGGCGCGCCGACGAAGTCCTCGAAGCGGTCGGCCTCATCGGTGTGCAGGACGAACGCCTGGACACCCTCTCGCGCGGCATGGACCGCCACCTCGGCCTCGCCTGCGCCCTGCTCGCCGATCCGCACAGCCTGGTGCTCGACGATCCGGCCGCCGGACTGTCCGCCCGGGAAGGCCGCTGGCTGCACGGCGTGCTGCGGGCGCACGCCGCTCGGGGCGGCACCGTCCTGTTCGCCACGGCCGACCCCAGGGAGGCCGCACTCACCGCCGACCGCGTCATCACGCTCGACGAGGGCCGGCTCGTCGCCGACCAGGAGGTCGCCGACTTCGCCCGCACCCGGCTGCGGCCCCGTGTGACCGTCCGCAGCCCGCACGCCGCGCGGCTCGGTGACCTCCTCGTCAAGGAGGCCAGAATCGCCCGGCGTTCCGTGGAGGTCGTCCACGAGGACGGCAACCGGCTGTCGGTGTACGGCAGTACATGTGCCGATGTCGGCGAGACCGCCTTCCAGCACGGCATCCCCGTCCATCAAATCGCCGACGAGATCGCCGACATGGGGCCGACCGCCGGTGCCGGGACGACACCGTCCGCGCCGACGGAGGCTCCGGAGCCGGGTGATCTGCCTCCGCTGCCGCCGCCCCTCGGCGTCCGGTCCGCCCCCGGCCCTCAGCACCCGCTGCGCTACGAACTGCGCCGCGCCACCGGGATCGGCACCGCCTCCCTCGTGGCGGCCGCCGTACTCGCCGTCTCCGCTGTCGTCTCCCTGCTCCTCGCCCGCACCGGGCAGGCCCCGCAGCACCGACTGCTGGTCGCCTGGCCGTGGCTGTTCCCGCTGCCGCCGGCGGCGCTCGGCGCCGGACTGCTCGGTGCCGTCGCCTTCGGGGACGAGTTCCGTCACCCCGCGCTGGCCGCGGATCGCGCCGGCGTCCCCCGCCGGCTGGGGCTGCTCGCCGCGAAGCTCCTCGTCACCGGGGCGACGGCGGTGGCACTGGCCTTTCTCACCGTGGGTTTCGACTTCGAGGTGCTCTCCGTCGTCTACGGACGGAAGGCCGCCGAGGTTCCCGCCGACTGGCTCACCATCGGGGCGAGTTGGGCCGGGATGGTCGTGGGATGCGCCTGGGCCGGGGTGCTTGCCGCCGGCATCTTCCGGTCCACGACCGCCGGGCTCGCCGCCGTGCTGGCGGTGCCCGTGGTCGTCGTACCCGTGGTGCGGAACGCGCTGGAGGCAGGGTCCGTCGGGACCGCGGCGGGGTTTGCCGCGCGGTTGCGGGAGGCGGTGCTGTCTCAATGGCCGTTCGGCGGGGAGCGGTATCTGGCCGCCGCGGTGCGGATGATCGCCCAACCCGTGGGTGGCGCACTGGCCTTGTCCCTGGCCGCGCTGCTCGGCGCCTACCTGCTCACCACCCTGCGAGGCAGGGCCCGATGAACACCGTCCGTGTCGATCTGTATCTTCCCTGTGCGTAAGTTCCTCGGAGAAAGCCCATTTCTTTCCGATAAGGCGTCAATTGCGACAGGGTGAGCGATCACCCTTTCGTGTGCTTTTCACCAAAGACCTCAAGGGAGTTGGAGAGGGCGCCGACAAAGGATCCGTGAGTACCCTTGCGCACACCATGATGACCGCCGCCCGTTCAGCAGACTCCGGCCTTGCCGGACCGGGCGAACTCGACCGCTACCCCTATGCCGAGGCGCCCTCCCCCGACCGCGTCGGCACGCCCTCCTGGGAGGGCGCGGAACAGGAACTGGGCCGCGTCGGCCGACGCGCCGCGGGCAGCCGCGGACGCGGCCTGCACGGCCAACTCGTCCAGCAACTCGGCCAGATGATCGTCTCCGGTGATCTCGGCGCGGACCGCCCGCTGGTGCCCGAGGAGATCGGCCAGCGCTTCGAGGTCTCCCGCACCGTCGTCCGTGAGTCGCTGCGGGTCCTGGAGGCCAAGGGCCTGGTCAGCGCCCGCCCGAACGTCGGCACGCGCGTGCGCCCCGTGAGCGACTGGAACCTCCTCGATCCGGACATCATCGAGTGGCGGGCCTTCGGGCCACAGCGCGACGACCAGCGCCGCGAGCTCAGCGAGCTGCGCTGGACCATCGAGCCGCTCGCGGCGCGCCTCGCCGCCGGGCACGGGCGCGAGGAGGTGCAGCAGCGGCTCGGCGACATGGTCGAGATCATGGGCCACGCCATGGGCCAGGGCGACTCCCTGACCTTCACGCGCGCCGACGCGGAGTTCCACTCGCTGCTCATCCAGGTCGCCGGCAACCGGATGCTGGAGCACCTCTCGGGGATCGTCTCGGCCGCCCTCCAGGTCTCCGGTGGCCCGGTCACCGGCTGCGAGCGCCCGAACGACGCGGCCCTGGCCCAGCACAGCCGGATCGTGGACGCGCTCGCCTCGGGCGACGGTGCGGCCGCCGAGGGGGCGATGCGTCAACTGCTCACCGTCCACCCCGAGGTGGAGCGCGTGGTGCCCGCGCCTCGCGAGCACTGATCCGCGACCCGCGGCCGGTGTGAACGGGGCAGGGCTCCTCGCCGGGCCCTACCCGTCCCCGCCGCGCCGGGCGCCGATCTCCCGCCGTCGGGCTCCGTCGGATCCTTCAGGGGCCCGGCGGAGCCCGACGGAGGCCGGTGGCGGCCCGCGGCACCGTCGGCCGGAGGTGCCGCGGTGGATGTCCGCCGCCGGGTCCCGGTCGCCGGTGGAATCCGGGGAGGATGCTCCCGGCCATGGACTCCCGCCGTCGGTCATGGATTTCAAGGGCGGTCGCGGGGCATCTATGAGGGAGGGGCCCGGCGCCGCGAGGACCGAGACGTCGATCATGAAAGCAATCGATCACCTCTGCCCACATCTGGGCGTTTTTAAGCGGTTACGGGGTGTGACTCGGGCCACGCAGATTGGGCGTAACGCTCGCCGGAACTGCGCGATGACCTAAGAGGTGATAGCCGAGGAAGGAATGCGGACGCCGTTCACGGCGCTGTCGATCTCCCCGGCCCCCGCCCGCGCCGTCGGCCCATCCCCAAGCCGGCGGTCGGCCCCTGTCCGTCGTGGACGGGGCCGGAAGCCGTTTTCCAACGTTCCGAGAGGTTGTTCGTGTCGGCCAGCACATCCCGTACGCTCCCGCCGGAGATCGCCGAGTCCGTCTCTGTCATGGCTCTCATTGAGCGGGGAAAGGCTGAGGGGCAGATCGCCGGCGACGATGTGCGTCGGGCCTTCGAAGCTGACCAGATTCCGGCCACTCAGTGGAAGAACGTACTGCGCAGCCTCAACCAGATCCTCGAGGAAGAGGGTGTGACGCTGATGGTCAGTGCCGCAGAGCCCAAGCGCACCCGCAAGAGCGTCGCAGCGAAGAGTCCGGCCAAGCGCACCGCTACCAAGACCGTCGCGGCGAAGCCGGTGACCACCAAGAAGGCCGCCGCCCCTGCCGCTCCGGCCGTGCCGGTCGCCGACGACCCGGCTGAGGACGCGTCCGTCAAGAAGGCCGCTGCCAAGAAGACGGCCGCCAAGAAGACCGTGGCGAAGAAGGCCGTCGCCAAGAAGACGGTAGCGAAGAAGACGACCGCCAAGAAGGACGACGCCGAGCTCCTCGAAGAGGAGGTCCTCGAGGAGGCCAAGGGCGGCGGCGAGGAGCCCGAGGGTGCCGAGAGCGCCGGCTTCGTGCTCTCCGACGAGGACGAGGACGACGCGCCCGCGCAGCAGGTCGCCGCGGCCGGTGCCACCGCCGACCCGGTCAAGGACTACCTCAAGCAGATCGGCAAGGTCCCCCTGCTCAACGCTGAGCAGGAGGTGGAGCTCGCCAAGCGCATCGAGGCCGGACTGTTCGCCGAGGACAAGCTGGCCAACGCGGACAAGCTCGCCCCCAAGCTCAAGCGCGAGCTGGAGATCATCGCCGAGGACGGCCGCCGTGCCAAGAACCACCTCCTGGAGGCCAACCTCCGTCTGGTGGTCTCCCTGGCCAAGCGCTACACCGGCCGCGGCATGCTCTTCCTGGACCTCATCCAGGAAGGCAACCTCGGTCTGATCCGTGCGGTCGAGAAGTTCGACTACACCAAGGGCTACAAGTTCTCCACGTACGCCACCTGGTGGATCCGTCAGGCGATCACCCGCGCGATGGCCGACCAGGCCCGCACCATCCGTATCCCGGTGCACATGGTCGAGGTCATCAACAAGCTCGCCCGCGTCCAGCGCCAGATGCTCCAGGACCTGGGTCGCGAGCCCACCCCGGAGGAGCTGGCCAAGGAACTCGACATGACCCCGGAGAAGGTCATCGAGGTCCAGAAGTACGGCCGTGAGCCGATCTCCCTCCACACCCCGCTGGGTGAGGACGGCGACAGCGAGTTCGGTGACCTCATCGAGGACTCCGAGGCGGTTGTCCCGGCCGACGCGGTCAGCTTCACGCTTCTCCAGGAGCAGCTGCACTCCGTGCTCGACACCCTGTCGGAGCGCGAGGCGGGCGTCGTCTCGATGCGCTTCGGTCTCACCGACGGTCAGCCGAAGACCCTCGACGAGATCGGCAAGGTGTACGGCGTCACGCGTGAGCGTATCCGCCAGATCGAGTCCAAGACGATGTCGAAGCTGCGTCATCCGTCGCGCTCCCAGGTGCTGCGCGACTACCTCGACTAGGCCTCGGCCGACAGCGACGAGGGGCCGGTTCCCGGGGAACCGGCCCCTCTGCGTGTGCGCGATCCGGCGAGCTGGATCACTGTGGGTGTTCCATCGGTACGTCACAGTGAGGAGTGCACATGCGCCGCCACTTCGCCCGAGCGCTGGTCCTGTCAGCCGCAGCCGCATTGATACAGCTGGGATCCCCTGCGCCCGCCACTGCGGACAGTGTCGTCATCGGAGGCTTCCCGGTGGACATCTCCCAGAGTCCGTGGACGGTCGCCATCGCCAGCCGTGACCGGTTCGGAGGTACGCGGGCCGGACAGTTCTGCGGAGGTGTGGCGGTAGGCCGGACCACGGTCCTGACCGCGGCTCACTGCATGACCGCGGCCGTTCTGGGCGCACCGCCAGGACGGGTGCGGGATCTCAAGGTCATCACGGGGCGCACCGACCTGCTGTCCGCCAAGGGTGCGGAGATCCCGGTGCAGGCCGCGTGGGTCAATCCCCGGTACAACGGGGAGACGAACTCGGGCGACTTCGCCATGCTCACCCTGGCCTCCCCGCTTCCGGCGAGTTCGGTGATCGGGATGGCGGCAGCCGGCGACCCCGGCTACAAGCCCGGTGCGACCGCGACCGTGTACGGCTGGGGCGATGTGTCAGGGGATGCCGAGTACGCGCACAGCCTGCGGGCCGCGAATCTCCAGGTGCTTCCGGACACGGACTGCGCACGGGCCTACCCGGGCGGTCCGGACGGGAAGTACGACGCTCACTCCATGCTGTGTGCCGGAGAGCCCACGGGCGGGCGCGACGCATGCCAGGGGGACAGTGGCGGCCCGCTGGTCGCCAACGGGCGGCTCATCGGCCTGGTGTCCTGGGGCAGCGGCTGCGGGCGGGCAGGGAGCCCGGGGGTCTACACGCGCATCTCCGAGGTCGTCAGGACCTTGGGCGGCGTCCACTGAGTACGGCGTTCCGTTTGCCGGACGTCGTGGGCCAGGCGCCCGCCGTGCGAGGCGACCCGGCCCGCTTCGTGTCTGCGGCCGGCTGTTTCGAGGGAGTGCACCGGGAGGGCATCGCGAAGGATGCCGGCCTGGAGGAGCGCCCTTACGAGTACGGGCGGCCATCCCCGCGTGATGAGGGGTGGTCGCCCGTTCACCGGCTTCGGCGCCGGCGCCGGCTCGTCGTGATGCGAGGTGTCAGCGTTCCTCTTCGGAGGCGTTCGCCGGAACGGAGGTGAGCCGCTCCGTCTCGTCCTGTATCTCAGCGGCGATCTTCTTGAGTTCCGGCTCGAACTTGCGCCCGTGGTGGGCACAGAAGAGCAGTTCTCCGCCGCTCAGGAGGACGACGCGCACGTACGCCTGGGCGCCGCAGCGGTCGCAGCGGTCAGCGGCCGTCAGCGGGCTCGCGGGGGTCAGAACAGTAGTCACGTCGCCTCTTCTCTAGCTCGACGAGCTGTCGTACCAGGGTCAACATCCAACCAGGCCGAAAACGTTCCCGCTCGCGGCTTTTCCTCGAAAATTTCTTTCCGAGCCGGCTGTCTGCTGCCGGTTGGCGGCGAATGTGCCGTATTGCGTGTCTTGTGTAGTACGGATTCGCGCTGTCTGTCGATTGTCGCGTCCTCCCGGCGGGGTTGCCGGTTGTTCATGAGGACGTGCCCGGAGCCTAAATGGTTCATGCCTCGAAGGGAACGTGATGTGCGCTTCACCTCCCCCTGAGGATCGAACGCTCGTACGAGTCTGGACTAGTCTGGGGGCCAGACGAGGGTGGCGTTACAACGGCTCTACCAGGCCTCGGTACCCTCGGAGCGATGACCCAAGCCGGCCCCTTACCCAAATGGGCCCCATCCAAAATTCAGCGAGGAGCGAACCGCGTGACCGCCGAGACGTCCGTGCCGTCCACAGCGCTGCTGACCGGAGCAGACCGGGACGGTTCCAACTACACCGCGCGGCACCTGCTCGTCCTCGAAGGTCTCGAGGCCGTACGCAAGCGCCCTGGCATGTACATCGGCTCGACCGACAGCCGCGGTCTCATGCACTGCCTCTGGGAGATCATCGACAACTCCGTCGACGAGGCCCTCGGTGGACACTGCGACCACATCGAGGTGATCCTGCATGACGACGCCTCGGTGGAGGTGCGGGACAACGGGCGAGGCATCCCGGTCGACGTGGAGCCCAAGACGCGGCTGTCCGGCGTCGAGGTCGTGATGACCAAGCTGCACGCGGGCGGCAAGTTCGGCGGCGGCTCGTACGCCGCCTCCGGCGGTCTGCACGGTGTCGGTGCGTCCGTGGTCAACGCGCTCTCCGCGCGCCTGGACGTCGAGGTCGACCGCGACGGCCACACGCACACGATCAGCTTCCGGCGCGGTGTGCCGGGCGCCTTCGCCGGCGAGGGCCCGGACGTGAAGTTCGAGAGCAGGAGCGGTCTGCACAAGGCGAAGAAGATCCCCAAGACCCGCACCGGCACGCGGGTCCGCTACTGGGCCGACCGCCAGATCTTCCTCAAGGACGCCAAGCTCTCCCTGGAGACGCTGCATCAGCGCGCCCGCCAGACCGCGTTCCTGGTGCCCGGCCTGACCATCGTCGTCCGCGACGAGTACGGCCTCGGTGAGGGTGGCAGCAAGGGTGAGGAGTCCTTCCGCTTCGACGGCGGAATCAGCGAGTTCTGTGAGTACCTGGCAACCGACAAGCCGGTCTGCGACGTCCTCCGTTTCTCCGGGCAGGGCAGCTTCAAGGAGACCGTCCCCGTCCTGGACGACCATGGCCAGATGACGCCCACCGAGGTCACCCGGGAACTGGGCGTCGACGTCGCGCTGCGCTGGGGGACCGGGTACGACACGACGCTCAGGTCGTTCGTCAACATCATCGCCACCCCCAAGGGGGGCACCCACGTCGCCGGCTTCGAGCAGGCCGTCGCCAGGACGATGAACGAGGTGCTGCGCGCCAAGAAGCTGCTGCGCGTCGCCGAGGACGACGTCGTCAAGGACGACGCCCTGGAGGGCCTCACCGCCGTCGTCACGGTCCGTCTGGCCGAACCTCAGTTCGAAGGACAGACGAAGGAGGTCCTCGGCACCTCCGCGGCACGCCGCATCGTCACGAACGTGGTCTCCAAGGAGCTCAAGGACTTCCTGACCTCCACCAAGCGTGACGCGGCCCAGCAGTCCCGCACGGTCCTGGAGAAGGTCGTCGCGGCCGCCCGCACCCGCATCGCCGCCCGCCAGCACAAGGACGCGCAGCGCCGTAAGACGGCCCTGGAGTCCTCCTCGCTGCCCGCCAAGCTCGCCGACTGCCGCAGCGACGACGTCGACCGCAGCGAGCTGTTCATCGTCGAGGGTGACTCCGCGCTCGGTACGGCCAAGCTCGCCCGGAACTCCGAGTTCCAGGCGCTGCTGCCGATCCGCGGCAAGATCCTCAACGTTCAGAAGTCGTCGGTGACGGACATGCTCAAGAACGCCGAGTGCGGTGCCATCATCCAGGTGATAGGGGCCGGGTCCGGCCGGACCTTCGATCTGGACGCGGCCCGCTACGGCAAGATCATCATGATGACCGACGCCGACGTGGACGGCTCCCACATCCGGACCCTGCTGCTGACGCTGTTCCACCGCTACATGCGGCCGATGGTCGAGGCGGGCCGGGTGTTCGCCGCGGTGCCGCCGCTGCACCGCATCGAGGTCGTCCAGCCGAAGAAGGGCCAGGACAAGTACATCTACACGTACTCGGACCGCGAGCTGCGCGACAAGCTCCTGGAGCTGCAGAGCAAGAACGTCCGGTACAAGGACTCCATCCAGCGCTACAAGGGTCTCGGCGAGATGGACGCCGACCAGCTGGCCGAGACGACGATGGACCCGCGCCACCGCACCCTGCGCCGGATCAACCTGTCCGACCTGGAGGCCGCCGAGCAGGTCTTCGATCTGCTGATGGGCAACGACGTCGCACCGCGCAAGGAGTTCATCTCCAGCTCGGCGGCGACGCTGGACCGCTCGCGCATCGACGCTTAGCCCCTGCGCAGGGGAACAGTCGGAGGGCGGCCAGGGAAGGTACTCCGTGGGCCGCCCTCGGGCCGTGCGGGGGAGAGCGACCGGACATCCCTCCACCCGTGGGTGGAGACCGGGGGCCTTCCGGGTTCCACCCACGATCCACCTCGGCTCCGATCCGGCTGACCAGCGGATTTCCGTAGCGTCATAGGCGTCGACAGCACTCGCCGTCGACAGCTCCTTTTCCGCTCACGGAGGCTGTGATGTCCGGGCTTGTCAACGCGTTGGTGATCGCGGCGGTGGCCGCCCTGGTGATCTCGCGGCAGTTCCGCGCCCGCCGGATAGACGCCGATCGGCGCTGGTGGCTCCTGCCCGTGATCCTGGCGGCCGTGGCGCTGCGCGGGTCCGGCCTGCTCGATGCCCACCACCACACGGAGTCCGCCGTACTGCTCGGCATCGAGCTGATCATCGGACTGGCCACCGGGGCCGGCTGGGCCTGGACGACCCGTATGTGGGCCGAGGCGGACCGCGTCGTGTGGAGCAAGAGCACCAAGGCGAGCGTGGCGGTCTGGACCCTCGGCATCGCCCTGCGCGCCGGCCTCTTCGCCCTCGGTGCGTCGCTGGGTGTCCACCAGGACAGTTCCGCACTGCTCCTGGCCCTCTCGGTCACGCTGCTGGTGCGCTCCGGGATCCTGGTCTGGCGTGCGCGGTCCGTCATCTCCTCGCCCCGTCCGGCCACGGCGTACGGTGACGACGTGCCCCGGCCCACGTTGAAGGAGCGTGTATGACGGAGAGCACGTGGACACGCTGGCCCTCTCGTGAGGCGCTCGACCGGCGGAGGCTCTCGGAGCCCAGGCGACTGCTCGCCTGGATCGTGAGGATGCTGGTCCTCGGCATGCTGCTGTGGGGCGTCTTCCGCAGCAATCATGTCCACGGCTGGGGTGCGGTCGCGGCGGTTGCGGGCCTCATCGTGACCGCCCTGCTCGCGTGGGCCTTCTTCCGCACCACGCTGGCGCACAGACTCTGGCCGTCCCTGGGGCTCCTCACCGTGCTGCTCGGGCTGGCGGTCGCGGCCCAGGCCACCGGCTTCCGGATGCCGGCCCTCGTGATCTGGTGCGGCTGCGGCATCACCGCCCTGGAGCGGCTGCCGCTCGCGGCCGCCGTGCCCGTGAGCTCGGTCGCGCTCGCCTCCTACTCCGCGGTCAACGACGACGTGTGGCTGACCACCGCTGCCACGGTGGTGGGCATGGCGCTCGCGGGCTATGTGCTGCGCCTGGACGCGGAGGCCCGGGGCAATGCCCAGCGGCTCCTCACCCAGGAGCGAGCCGCCAGGGCGGCCGAGAGGGAGTCGGCGGCCCTGGCGGAGCGGGCCCGGATCGCCCGGGAGATCCACGATGTGCTGGCGCACAGCCTCTCGGCCCAGATGGTGCATCTGGAGGCGGCCCGGTTGCTGATCGAGAACGGAGCCGAGCGAGACAAGATCCTCGAGCGGGTGGTGGCGGCACGGGGCATGGCCCGGGAAGGACTTGCCGAGACCCGGCAGGCGCTCTCCGCACTCCGGGGCGAGATGTCCCCGATCGAGGACTTCCTCAGCGAACTCGTCGCCGCGGCGGACGGTGCGGACGTCACCGTCGCGGGTGATCGCAGACCGCTGCCCGCCGAGGCCTCGCAGGCGGTCCGCAGGGTCGCCCAGGAGGCCCTGACCAACGTCCGCAAGCACGCTCCCGGCGCCAAGGTGCACCTACGGCTGGAGTACGCCGAGCACCAGGTGACGCTGGACGTCAGGGACTCGGGCGGTTCGCCGGGCGAGCTGACCGGATCGGGGGCCGGGTACGGTCTCCTGGGCATGCGGGAGCGTGCTGAGCTGCTGGGCGGCTCGCTGGACGCCGGGCCGGGCGAGGAGGGATTCGTGGTGACGCTGAAGGTGCCCGTATGACGGAGGAGGAGAGCAGGAAGCCCGCCCGGGTCGTGGTGGCGGACGACCAGACGGTGGTGCGCGAGGGCATCGTGATGCTGCTCGGGCTGCTTCCCGGGATCGAGGTTGTCGGTGCCGCCGCGGACGGTGACGAGGCAGTGAAGCTCGTCGCCGAACTCGCCCCGGACGTCGTGCTGATGGATCTGCGGATGCCGCGCTGCGACGGTGTCGAGGCGACCCGGCGTATCCGCGCGGAGCACCCGGGGACCCAGGTCGTGGTGCTCACCACCTTCGCGGACGACGACTCGCTGTTCGCGGCGCTGAAAGCGGGTGCGCGCGGCTATCTCACCAAGGACGCGGGCGGGGACGAGATCGTGCGGGCCGTACGGAGCGTGCTCTCCGGGGACGCGGGTCTGTCACCGGGTGTCCAACGGCGCCTGCTCGAGCGGCTGTCGCAGTCCGAGCCGGAGCCGCCCGCCCCCGCGGTCGCGCCGGACGGACTCACGGCACGGGAGACGGAGGTGCTCGTGCTGATCGCCGACGGGCTGACCAACCAGGAGATCGCCCGCAGACTGCACGTCTCCACGGCGACCGTGAAGACCCACATCAACAACCTCTTCGCCAAGACGGGTGTCAAGGACCGTGCGCAGGCGGTCCGTTACGCCTATGCGGAGGGGCTGGTGAGGCCCCCGTCGAAGTGAGTCACCTGATGGGGTGAAGAGCTCTGAGAAGAAGAGTCGGGGATCTTCCCGGTCTGTCCATCCTTGTGGCATGAAGTCAAGCAATGGCCATTTCCGCAACCGCGGGGAAGGCCCCGAGAGTTCGGTTGAGAAGCGCGAAGGCCGCGCTCCGGCCCCGGAAGGTGCCGGCACGGACGGCCAGGCGAGCTACGAGGACCCCTGGCAGGACGCGCTCGCACCCGGGTGGGGCGAACTGGACGGAACGGGCGCTCCCGCACCCGATCTGCCGCACATGCGCACGGAGCAGGAGGAAACCGGCCGGGTGGCGGACGTCTACCTGGAGGTTCAGCGCAGTGAGGCGTTCAGGGAGGTGCGCCGCAGGTACCGGCGGTTCGTGGTCCCGGGGTTCGCTGTCTTCTTCACCTGGTACGTGGGGTACGTGGTGGCGGCGCAGACGGCCCCTGGGCTGATGGGCCGGCCGGTGGCGGGCTCCGTGAACGTGGCGATGCTCGCGGGGCTGGGACAGTTCCTCACGACGTTCCTTCTCACCTGGGCGTACGCACGGCATGCCCGGCTGCGCCGGGACCGGGCCGCGCTCGATCTGCGCTGGGACACCCAGGAGCTCACGCGAGGACTCAGGGGTGGCGAGCGGTGACCGGACACCATCAGGCGCTGGCGCTGGTGCTCTTCAGCGTCTTTGTCGCGATCACCCTGGGGATCACGACCTGGGTGAGTCGCAACCGGCATGGGTCGGCGGAGGAGTTCTATGCGGGCGGGCGGCTGTTCTCGTCCATGGAGAATGGTTTTGCCATCGCGGGCGACTACATGTCGGCGGCCTCCTTCCTGGGCGTGACCGGGTTGATCGCGCTCTTCGGGTACGACGGGATGCTGTACGTGGTGGGCTTCCTGGTGGCCTGGCTCGTGGTGCTGTTCTTCGTGGCCGAACTGGTGCGCAACTGCGGGCGGTTCACGCTCGCGGACGTGATCGCGGCGCGCATGCGCGAACGGCCGGTGCGGATCGCAGCGGGCATGTCCTCGGTGACGGTGTCCGTGCTGTATCTGGTGGCGCAGATGGTGGGCGCGGGCAGCCTGGTCGCGCTGCTGTTCGGGGGGACCAGCGCGGCCGCGCGCGCCTGGACGGTGATCGTCGTGGGCGCGCTCATGGTGATCTATGTGTCGATGGGCGGCATGCGGGCAACGACCTGGATCCAGATCGTCAAGGCCATGCTCCTGCTCGGCGGCACGATCGCGCTGACCGTGCTCGTCCTGGTGCGCTTCCACGGGAACGTCGATGCGCTGCTGCATACGGCGGCGGAGCGCAGCGGGCACGGTGAGGCGTTTCTCGCGCCGGGCCTGAAGTACGGCGGGGACTGGACCGCGCGGATCGACTTCATCAGCCTGGGCCTTGCGCTGGTGCTGGGCACCGCCGGGCTGCCGCACATCCTGTCCCGCTTCTACACGGTGCCGACCGCCCGGGCCGCCCGGCGCTCGGTGGTCTGGTCGGTCGGGCTCATCGGTGGCTTCTATCTGATGATGATCGTGCTCGGCTTCGGGGCCGCCGCCGTCGTCGGACCCACCGCGGTGCGGGAGTCCAACGCGGCCGGGAACACAGCGGTGGCCCTGTTGGCGCTGAACCTGGGCGGCGGAGCGAACTCCACCGGGGGAACGGTCCTGTTCGCCATGGTCGCCGCGATCGCCTTCGCCACCATTCTCGCGGTGGTCGCCGGAATCACCCTCGCGTCCTCGGCCGCCGTCGCCCACGATCTGTACGCGTCGCTGCGGCGGCGACGCTCCAGGCCGCGCAGCGAGGTGGCGGTGGCGCGGGCCGCCGCGGTCGGGATCGGCGGCGTCGCGATCGGGCTCGGGCTGCTCGCCCGTGACCTCAACGTGGCCTTCCTGGTGGGGCTCGCCTTCGCGGTCTCCGCGTCCGCGAATCTGCCGGTCCTGATGTACTCGCTCTTCTGGCGCAACTTCACCACCAGGGGTGCCGTGTGGGCGGTCTACGGCGGTCTCGTGCCCGCGCTGGGACTCGTGGTGCTGTCCCCGGTCGTCTCGGGAAGCCCCGGATCGCTCTTCCCGAGCGTCGACTTCCAGTACTTCCCGCTGCAGAACCCGGGCATCGTCTCGATCCCGCTCGGCTTCCTCGTCGGCTGGCTCGGCACCGTCACCTCGGCGGAACCGGCCGACGAGGCCAAACACGCGGAGACCGAGGTCCGGTCGCTCACGGGCGCGGGGGCCGTCTGACGGTCCAGGGCGCCGGGGCGGCGTGCGGGCGCCCTCGGCGACGTACCCGACGAGCCGGGGTGCCCGCGCCGAGGCTCCCGGTGCCGGCCGCATCGCCCCCCGGCGGGCCATGGGGCAAGACCCCGGTCCCGCCGGGCCGTTGCCCTACGGCGCCACCCACGTGTACTGGTGTTCCGGCCGGCCCGTGTCGCCGTACTTCAGGGAGAGCCGCAGTCGCCCGGCCTGTTCCAGGTGGCGCAGATAGCGCTGGGCGGTGGAACGGCTGAGGCCCGTCCTGGTGGCCACCTCGTGGGCCGAGAGCGGCCGTTCGGCGTGGTGCAGCACGTCGCAGATGAGGTCCGTCGTGGGTTCGGAGTGGCCGCTGGGCAGCCTGGGCGACGAGGAGACCGGGGTGGTGCGCAGCGCGCCGAAGATACGGTCGACCTGTTCCTGGCCCGCCACCCCCCGGCCGCCGACCCGGTCGACGGTGCGGCGCAGGGCGGCGTACGAGTCGAGGCGGGTGCGCAGGGCCGCGAAAGTGAACGGCTTCACCAGGTAGTGCAGGGCGCCCAGGCGCATCGCGTTCTGCACGGTCGCCACGTCGCCGGCTGCCGTGATCATGATGACGTCCGTGCCGTGCCCGCGTTCCCGCATGTGGTGGACCAGTTCCAGACCCGTCCGGTCGGGCAGATAGTGGTCGAGCAGGACCAGGTCGATCGGGGCACGCTCCACGGCGGCCAGCGCCTGGGCGGCGCTGTGCGCGCGGGCGGCGACCCGGAAGCCGGGAACCTTCCCCACATACTTCGCGTTGATCTCGGCGACGCGGAAATCGTCGTCCACGACCAGGACGTCAATCATCGGGCCTCTCTCCCTCAAGCCCAGGCGAGCGTTAAGCCCGTGTTTCGGCTCCGCTGTTGTAGCGCGAGCAAAATGAGCACAACAGACTCTTGCAAGCAGAAGACGGGGTTGCGCTCACAAGACTGCAGTTGTGGCTCGCACCACATCTACGGTCCCGGCCATGAGCACAGACACCAGCCCCGCCATCGAGCTACGGGGCGCGAGCAAGATCTTCAAGACCCCGTCGGGGGGTCTGCACACGGCCGTCCGGGACCTGAACCTGACGGTGGGGCGTGGCGAGTTCGTCGCCGTCGTGGGGCCCACCGGGTGCGGCAAGTCGACGACCCTGACCCTGGTCAGCGGTCTGGAGGAGCCCACCGAGGGCGAGGTCCTGGTGGCGGGCGAGGCCGTCGCGGGCGTCGGGGACAAGGTCGGTTTCGTCTTCCAGCAGGACGCCACGTTCCCCTGGCGTACGGTGCTGTCCAACGTCATGGCGGGCCCCCGCTTCCGTGGCATGCCCAAGGCGGAGGCCCGGGAGAAGGCCCGCGAGTGGCTGGGCCGGGTCGGGCTCGCCGCGTTCGAGGACCGCTACCCGCACCAGCTCTCCGGCGGCCAGCGCAAGCGTGTGGCCCTTGCCGCGACCTTCGTCAACGACCCCGAGATCCTGCTCATGGACGAGCCGTTCTCGGCGCTCGACGTGCAGACCCGGGCGCTGATGTCCGACGAGTTGCTGGAGCTGTGGGAGGGCACGGGCGCCTCCGTCGTCTTCGTCACCCACGACCTGGAGGAGTCGATCGCGCTGGCCGACAAGGTCGTCGTGATGACGGCGGGCCCCGCGACCGTGAAGCGGGTCTTCGACATCGATCTGCCGCGCCCCCGCAAGGTGGAGTCGGTGCGTCTGGAGCCGCGGTTCATCGAGATCTACCGCGAGATCTGGGAGTCGCTCGGCGAAGAGGTCCGCATCACCCGCGAGAGGGGTGCCGCCCGTGTCGCCTGACGTCATCTCCGCGCCGGCCACGGTCGACACGCCCCAGTCCGACCGCGCCCACTCACGCGCGCGTGCCGCCCGCAAGCGCAAGGCCGTCGTCCTGCTGGCGCGTGTACTGCTGCTGGTCGCCGTGCTGGGCCTCTGGGAGGTGCTCGCCCGGACCGAGGTCATCGACCCGTTCAACTTCTCGATGCCCTCGAAGATCTGGGACCAGATCCACACCTGGATCACCCACGGCACCGCGCTCGGTTCGCTCGGCGAGCAGATCTGGGTCACCCTCCAGGAGGCGCTGATCGGCTGGATCATCGGTGTGGTGGCCGGTGTGCTCTGCGGTATCGCGCTGGGCCGGATCGCCTTCCTCGCCGATGTCCTCGGCCCGTACATCAAGGTGCTCAACTCGATCCCCAGGATCGTCCTCGCGCCCATCTTCGTGATCTGGTTCGGGCTCGGCCCGTCCTCCAAGGTGGCCTCGGCCGTCGTCCTGGTCTTCTTCCCGGTGTTCTTCAACGCCTTCCAGGGCGCCCGTGAGGTCGACCGCAACCTCGTCGCCAACGCCCGCATCCTGGGCGCCAGTGACCGGCGTGTGACCCTTCAGGTCGTCATCCCGTCGGCCACCTCGTGGATCTTCACCAGCCTCCACGTCAGCTTCGGCTTCGCCCTCATCGGTGCCATCGTCGGCGAGTACATCGGGGCCACCAAGGGCGTCGGTCTGCTCGTCGCCCAGTCGCAGGGCACCTTCAACGCGGCGGGCGTGTACGCCGCGATGGTCATCCTCGCGGTCGTCGCGCTGGTGGCCGAGGGACTGCTCACCTTCGCCGAGCGCCGCATCTTCCGCTGGAAGCCGTCGGACTCCGAGCACTGATCCCTCCCTTCGCTCCTTCCCCGCTTGTTTCTCCCGCACCGCCATCTCACAAGGACGTGAACCGCCATGCGCAAGTCCGCCAGAATCGCCGCTCTCGCCGTCAGCGGCCTGCTCGCCGCCACCTCGCTCACCGCCTGTGCCAACGACGCCGCCTCCACCGCCTCCTCCGGTTCCGGCAGCAAGGGCGACGGCAAGGGCGAGAAGGTCAAGATCATGGTGGGCGGCCTGGACAAGGTCATCTACATGCCCGCCATGCTCACCCAGCGGCTCGGCTACTTCGACGCCGAGGGCCTCGACGTGGAGCTGCTGAGCGAGCCGGCCGGCGTGCAGGCCGAGACGGCGCTCGTCTCCGGACAGGTCCAGGGAGCCGTCGGGTTCTACGACCACACGCTCGACCTGCAGACCAAGGGCAAGCACGTCGAGTCCGTGGTGCAGTTCTCGCACGCGCCCGGTGAGGTCGAGATCGTCTCCAACAAGGCTGCCAAGGACATCAGCTCGCCCAAGGACTTCAAGGGCAAGAAGCTCGGGATCACGGGCCTCGGTTCCTCGACGGACTTCCTCACCAAGTACCTGGCGGTCAAGAGCGGCGTGCAGGTGAGCGAGTTCAGCCCGGTCGCTGTCGGAGCCGGCCCGACGTTCGTCTCCGCCCTCCAGAAGGGTTCCATCGACGCCGGTATGACCACGGACCCGACCGTCGCCACGGTCATCCAGAAGAACCTCGGGCAGGTGCTCGTCGACATGCGCACCCCCCAGGGGTCGCAGGACGCGCTCGGCGGCCCGTACCCGTCGTCCAGCCTCTACATGCAGACGGACTGGGTCGACAGCCACAAGGACACGGTCCAGAAGCTGGTCAACGCGTTCGTGAAGACCCTGAAGTGGATGTCCACGCACTCCGCGAACGAGATCGCCGCGAAGATGCCCGCCGACTACTCCCAGGGCGACCAGACGCTCTACGCGAGCGCCATCAAGAGCACGCTGCCGATGTTCACCACGGACGGCGTGATGCCCCAGAACGGCCCCGAGACAGTCGAGAAGGTCCTCAAGGCGTTCAACCCCAACATCAAGAACGCCACCATCGACCTCGACAAGACGTACACCACGGAGTTCGCCAAGAAGGCCGCCGGCTGAGCCCACCGGCCGTGCCCTCAGGCGCGGGCCGTCCAGGAGTAGCGATGCTCCGGGCGGCCCGCGTCGCCGTACCTGAGGGTCAGCGTGGCCCGTCCCGTGCGCTCCAGGAGCTTCAGATAGCGCTGGGCGGTCTGCCGGCTCAGCCCGGTCCGGTCGGCGATCTCCTGCGCGGAGAGCGGCTGCTCGGCGCTCATCAGGGCACGGCGCACGAGGTCCGCGGTGGTGGGGGAGTGGCTCCTCGGGAGCCCCGACACCGAACCGGCCGACAGGGCGCCGAAGATGCGGTCGACCTCGGGCTGCTCGGCCTCACCGCCGCCGTCGAGGGTGCGGCGCAGTTCGGCGTAGGCCTCCAGCTTGGCCCGCAGGCCCGCGAACGCGAACGGCTTGACCAGGTACTGCAGGACGCCGTGCCGCATCGCCGCCTGCACGGTCTGCACGTCACGGGCCGCGGTCACCATGATCACATCGGTGTCGTGACCACGTCGGCGCATCTCCTGGACGACCGCGATCCCCGTGTCGTCGGGCAGATAGTGGTCCATCAGGACCAGGTCCGGTCGGGGCGGAGCCTCCAACCGGCGCAGTGCCTCGGCCGCGCTGTGCGCCTTCGCGGTCACCCGGAAGCCGGGGACCTTCTCCACGTACGCGGCGTTGACCCGCGCGACGCGCAGATCGTCGTCCACCACGAGGACATCGATCGGCCGGCTCATCGCGACTCCTCCTTGTGCCCGCGCACAGGTGCCCGCAGACCGGTTCCGCTGTCTACGGGTGTCTTCTGCGTGGGAATGAGGCCAAGGCGGTCCTCAGCCGGCGGGCCCGGCTCCTCAAGGGCCTCCGGCAGTACGACGGTGAACTCCGCGCCGCCGCCCTCCGCCTCGTCCGCATGGGCCGTGCCGCCCTGGCGTTCGGCGAGCCGGCGCACCAGCGACAGACCGATCCCGCGTTTGCCGTGGGCCGGGGGCTGCTTGGTCGACCATCCGTCGGTGAAGACCAACTCCCGTCGCTCGGCCGGGATTCCGGGCCCCGTGTCGCACACCCGGAGGACCGCCGTACGCCCCTCGGCGCGCAGTTCGACCTCCACGCGCGCGTGCGGTGTGCCCGCGACGGCGTCCAGTGCGTTGTCGACCAGGTTCCCCACGATCGTGACCACCCCCCTCGGATCGATCAACCGGTCCGGCAGCAGCGTGCGGTCCGCGATCCACAGGGCCACACCGCGCTCCGCGGCGACCGTGGCCTTGCCCACCAGCAGCGCGGCGAGCAGTGGATCGTGGATCTTCTCGGTGACCTGTTCCGCGGTGGCCCGGTGATCTCCCACCACCTCGCCGACGAACTCCACGGCGTCGTCGTACATCTCCAGTTCGAGCAGTCCCAGGAGCGTGTGCATCCGGTTGGCGTGTTCGTGGTCCTGGGCGCGCAGGGCGTCGATCAGGCCGCGTGTGGAGTCCAGTTCCCGGCCCAGCTGCTCCAACTCGGTGCGGTCGCGCAGGGTGGCGACGGCACCTCCGTCGTCGGTGGGCATGCGGTTGGCGACCAGGACCCGGTGACCGCGCACGGTGAGCAGGTCGGTGCCCGTGACCCGTCCGGCGAGCACATCGGTCGTACGGCCCTCGCCGAGCGCGTCGTCTAGGGACCGGCCGACGACCTCGTCGCCGATGCCCAGCAGCCGCTGCGCCTCGTCGTTGAGGAGGCGCACCCGGCCCGTGTGGTCCAGGGCGACGACGCCTTCCCGGATGCCGTGCAGCATCGCCTCCCGCTCGGCCAGCAGCGCCGAGATGTCGGAGAAGGCGAGGTCGCGGGTCTGCCGCTGCACCCTGCGCGAGATCAGATACGCGGCCAGCGCGCCGATCGCGAGAGCCGCGCCCGCGTACGCGAACAGCCCCGGTATCGCGTGGAGCAGCCCGGCCCGCACGCTGTTGTACTCGATGCCCACGGAGACCGCGCCGATGATCCGGTCGTGCGCGTCCCGCAGGGGCACCTTGCCGCGAGCCGAGCGGCCCAGGGTGCCGCTGTCGATCTGCATGACCTCTTTGCCGGCCAGGGCCTCACTCGGGTCGGTCGAGACCTTCTTGCCGATCTGCGTGGGGTCCGTGTGCGACCAGCGCACATGCCGCATGTTCATCACCACGACGTACTCTGCCCCGCTGGCCTTGCGGATACGTTCCGCCTCGGCCTGCACGGGCCCGTCGACCGACGGCCGTGTCGACTGCAGGTCCTTGGCGATCTGCGGCTGGGCGGCCGTGGCCTGCGCGATCGCCAAGGCCTGACGCATCGCCTGGTCGTCCAGCATGCGACCGAGCGGGGCCAGGAACAGCCCGGTCGCGAGCACGGCGACGCCTGCGGCGATCGCCACCTGCATGAGCAGCAGCTGCGAGAACATCCGCCGCGGCAGCCCGAGACGCAGCCGTCGTGCAGGGGGAGATGGGCTCATGCGTACGACGGTACGGGGACGGACGGCCCCTGCCACAGGTGGGGTGACACCGATCTCCCCGAGGCGGCCGCCGGGCCGGCGGCTCAGCAGTGCGCGTGGTCCGCGAGGGCCGTGGCACGCAGCTCCCGGACCGACACGACATCCATCCGGGCCGGCGAACCCAGCGGCGAACCGCAGCTCTCCGGGCGCGGCGGCAGAGAGGCGCCCTGCGCCACCAGAACGCGCCACAGCCGGCCGTCGGCGTGGGCGACGGTGACCTCCCAGCGCGGAGCGGCACCGTCCGTACGGACGACGGTCAGCGCGTCCGCCGCGTACTCGTGGGCCGATGTGCGCACCGCCAGCTCCGCCGCCTGCGCGGGCCGCTCCCAGGCGGAGTTGCCACGACAGCCCTCCACCACGACCCGCCCTTCGCGAAGGCCGTGCAGGACCTCCTTGACGTGCGGTGCCTGGGCCCGCCCGTAGGCGTATCCGAACGGAAGGACGAGAAGTGTGGGGGAGAAGCGGTGGCCACCGAGATGGGTGACCTCCCAGACACCCTTGACCCCCGAGGTCGCCAGCTCGGCCGCGAGCGGGCGCCCCAGCAGGGCGCAGCAGCGGTCCCGCCTGCCGTTGGTGCAGACGAGCGCGAGGGGGTCGCCCGTGTGGGGCTCGCCCTGGAGCGACACGTCGAAGCTACGGGGAGCGCCGCTCCCGAGCGCCGTGAAGTCCAGGTCGAGCAACCGCTCCGGCTCGGCCGTCATGGCGGCGTGCAGCCATACCTTTCCGGGAACGGTGTGGGCCGCGTACACCTGCCGTTGGGCGGGCGTGCCGTGGTCGGCGTGCCGGCCGGGGCGGCGGATGAGCGCGATGCGCACGCCGGTGCCGTCCGCGGCTGCCTCCAGGGCGCGGCCGAGCGCCGGATCCAGATGGCTCGATGTGAGCGCCTTCGGGCCCCAGGGGCCGGGCTGCTCCAGAAGCAGCCAGGTCCTGGCGGTCGCCGCGGTCCCCGCGAGGGGCTCGTCGAGGTCCCGGGACGCGGTCGTGCACGTACTCACAGAGGTGAGCCTAACCTGACTTCCTCTGTGCCGACTTCCAGCCTCGCGCTCCTGGGGCGCGTTGAAGCGCGCCAGAACCTCGACGAGAGCGTGCGGAGGGGCGCCGATCACGTCGCCCACGGCCCGAGCGCCGTGTCCAGTACCCGAAATGACGTCCCGTCAGGGTTTCGATGGATGGCCCGCCCGATCGGTCCGCCGCCCCCGACGCCGGACCCCGCGGGCGCTCATCATGGCGGTCGCGCGGCAGTGGCGGGAGGGGGTGATCGATGCCGCACCACCCCCTTAGAGCACAAAGATTTGCCTTAGTGTGCGAAAGTGCCAGCCTGCCTCTAAAGCACATATCCGCGCTTTAAGGAACGGTGTGAGGTCGGACAATGCCGTCGACCGCATCCCGTCGCCGCTCCCGGAGCCCCACACCAGGAGACGAACATGAGTTCCGCACAGCCCTTGCTTCAGCCGTACGAGATGCACGACCTCGCTCTGGCGAACCGCGTGGTCATGGCGCCGCTGACCCGGAGCCGCGCACGCAACAGCGACCTCCTGCCCACCGACCTCCACGTCGGGTACTACGCGCAGCGGGCATCGGCCGGTCTGATCATCTCCGATGGGGTGTGGATCAGCCGCGATGCGGTCGGATGGCATGACGTCCCGGGGCTGTACAGCGACGAGCAGGTCGCTCGCTGGAGGCGCGGGACGGACGCGGTCCACCGGGCGGGCGGTGTGATCTTCGCTCAGCTGTGGCACACCGGCTCGGCCTCCCGCCCCGACTTCTTCGACGGCCACCCGCCCCTTGCGCCGTCGGCCGTGAACCCCGGGCTGCTGTCTCCGACGTCGTCCGGCCGCCGGCCCACCGTGGAGCCCCTGGCGATGTCGGCGCAGGACGTCCGGCAGACGATCGCCGACTATGCGGCGGCGGCCCGCAACGGTATGGCGGCGGGATTCGACGGTGTCCAGCTCCAGGGGGGCTTCAACTATCTGATCAGCCGGTTCCTCAATCCCCGCACCAATGTGCGCACGGACGTCTACGGCGGCTCGATCGAGAACCGTGCCCGGTTCCTCTTCGAGATCATCGAAGCCGTCGGTGAGTTCGTCGACCTGCGGCGCGTCGGCGTGAAGGCCGGACCCGCCTGGGCTGAGGCGGGAGAGTTCGTTTCAGGGCCCGAGGCGCTGCCCGAGAGCGAGTACGTGCTCGGACGGCTCAACGACTACGAACTGTCACATCTCCTGCTCATGGGCATGATGGCCGACGTCACCGGAGGGCCGTTGGAGGGCATGGCCGGTGACGGCATGTTCCGGCACTTCCGCAAGGTCTACCAGGGCACCGTCATCGCGAACGTCGGTTTCGACCGGAGCCGGGGGAACGCGGTCCTGGCCGACGGCCTGGCCGATCTGGTCGCCTACGGGCAGCCGTTCATCGCCAACCCCGATCTGCTGGCCCGATTCGCCGCCCATGCGCCGCTCGCCGAACCGAAGAGGGCGCTCATCCACGGTCCGGACGCCGCCGGCTATACCGACTACCCGGCGTTGGAGGCGTGAGGCGTAAGGCGTGAGGCGTGCCGTGGTCACAGGTGACCACCGCACGACCGGGTTGCTGCCTGCCGGGTCCGGGGCGCGCCGTCCGCGCGCGACCCGGGCCGATCGGCGAGGTCCGCAGGGCTGCATCGGACCTTCTGATCCTGGAAGCTCGAAATCCACGCAATTGCACCACTTCGGATAGTGTTTGTCTGTATCTTTTCTGACCGGTTTGACAGGTGGGGAGATGATGTCGGGCAAGAGCAGGTATGGCCCGGACGTGGCGGGAGCGGGCAGGGCTTCCGGCGATGCCCGGGAACCCGTGCCCCCGCCCCTGTCGTCCGTACAGTGCGGGATCGAGCACGTACGAACTGCTACGGATCGGACTGGACTGCGCGGTCGCGGTGCTCCACGCAGTGGGTGGCATGGTGCATCTCGGGGCCCCGGGAAGCCACAGCCTGTATCTGGCAGTGGACGGTGGCCTCCAGGGGCCGTCGGCCCGGCACTGGGACGAGGTCGACCGCGGCTCGCCGAACGCGCCTGCCTGCGCGGTCCGTACGAACGCCCCGGCCTGGACGGCCGTTAGTCCCGGTCTCGACGCGTCCTCTCCGGGCCTGCCCGCGGGAACCGGACTGCTCTCGGTGCCGATACCGGCCCCGGACGAGCCGCTCGGCGCGCTCTCCGTCTTCACGCGCAGACCGCAGGAGCCGGCGCTGCACCGGCAACTCACGGTCGCGGCGGGCCGGATCGCCGACGCTCTGCACGGCGGTGCGGGACACCCCGGGGCCGCGGACACGGGTCGCCCGGGGCGCTATCCCGCCGCGGACCCCTCTGTCGGATTCTGGGGCTGGGACTTCCGCACCGGCCAGGTGATCTGGGACGGTGCCGCGCTCGACATCCTGGGGATCGACGCGAAGGGGTTCGACGGTCGGATCCGTACATGGCGGCGGCTGGTCCATCCGGAGGATCTGCCGCTGGTGCTGGCCCGGCTCGACGAGGCCATCCGGGCCCACACGCTCTGCCAGGTGGAGTTCCGGGTCCGTCAGCCGGACGGCAGCCTGCGCCGGGTGGAGGTCCGGGGGCAGGCTTCGAGCCCCGACGACGGCTCCGGCCCTCGTCTGGCCGGGATCGTGCGGGACATCAGCTCGGGCCACCTGGCCGGGGAATCGGCGGAGCAAGCCCTACGACGTATGGGCGACGGATTCCTCGCCGTCGATCGCACCTGTCGGATCATCTTCGCCAATCCGGAGGCAGAGCGCCTTCTCGCGCCGTCGGGGGAGTTGCTCGGGAGCGTGCTGTGGGAGGCGGTGCCCGCGCTGCGCGCGCTGGACCTGCAGGCCGGGGCCGAGGACGGGCAGACCGAACTGGACATCCACTCGGACACCGGCCGATGGCTGCATGTGCGACTGACCCCGCTGCCGGACGGCCTGACCCTGCGTGTCACCGACATCAGCAGCAGGCGGCGGCGGCAGGCCGAGGCGGCGGCCGCCGAGGGCGCCGCCGTCGAGCGCACGGCCCGCATCGCGGAGCTGACCCAAACCCTGGCCGTAGCGGTCACCGGACACGATGTGGCCGATGTGATCGCCACCCGTATGGTGCCCCTGTTCGGCGCCAAAGGCGTCGGCGTGTGGGTTCACGAGAACGGGCGGGCGTTTCTGGTGGGCAACTCCGGCTATTCGAACGAGACCCTGCACCGATTCGAAGGCGCCCGCGTCACCGACCTCCCCGCGTCCGTCCAGAGCCTTATCACAGGCCCTCCGCACTTCATCTCCTGTGTCGAGGAGTTCCTCGGCCGCTACCCGGAGCTCTCCGCCCTGCCGGCCACGAGCGGGGCCCAGGCGTGGGCCATCCTGCCGCTGATGGCGTCCGGGCATTCCGTAGGCGTCGCCTGCATCGTCTACGAGCGTCCGCACCTCTTCAGCAGCGAAGAACGCACCCTGTTCACAGCGATGAGCGGCATGGTCGCCCAGGCCGTGGAGCGAGCCCGGCTGTTCGACGCCGAGCACCGCCAGGCCCATGAGTTCCAGCGCGGTCTGCTGCCGCGGACCCTGCCCGGCCTGCCCGTTGTGAGCACCGCCGCCCGCTACCAGCCCGCCGGTGAGGGCATGGATGTCGGCGGCGACTGGTACGACGTCATCCCGCTGTCGTCCGAGCGGGTCGCCCTGGTCATCGGAGATGTCATGGGCCACGGCATGGCCGAGGCCATCGCCATGGGCCGCCTGCGCAGCGCGGGCCGTACGCTCGCCGACCTGGAGCAGCCGCTGGACGAGCTGTTCTTCCACCTCAACGAAGTCGTGAGCACTTTCGGGGACGACTTCTACGCCACCTGCCTCTGCATCATCTACGACCCTGCCACCGGAGTGTGCCAGGCCATCACCGCCGGTCACCCCCCGCCGGCCGTACTCCTGCCCGACGGAACCACCTACTTCCCCGCCCTGCCCGTCAACTCGCCGCTCGGTGCTGCCGCCCCGCCCTTCGACATGGCCGAGTTCAGCCTGCCGGACGGCGCCCTGCTCGCGCTCTACACGGACGGCCTCGTCGCATCCGACGAGCTGGACATCGACGAAGGCATGGACCGATTGGCCCGCCAGCTGCACCTCGACCGGCCCGATCTTGTATGCGTTCAGGCGACGGAGACCCTCGACGACCTGTGCGACCGCCTGATCACCACCCTGCTGCCCGAGCGGCACATCGTCCGCGACGACAGCGCGCTGCTCGTCGCCCGCCCGCACGCACTGGCTGCCGAGGACGTCTTCTGCCGGCAACTGCCGGACGATCCCAAAGCCGCCGGTCAGGCTCGTACCTGCGTCCGGGATCAGCTCGCGGCCTGGAATCTGGACGAGCTGATCATGACCACCGAACTCGTGGTCAGCGAACTCGTGGGCAACGTCGTACGCCACGCGAGAGGACCGATCACGCTACGGCTGCTACGAGGCCGGGCCCTTGTCTGCGAGGTCACCGACGCGAGCCCGACGATGCCCAGGATCCGTCGCGCGACCGACACCGACGAGAGCGGCCGCGGGCTCCAGTTGATCGCCGCTCTCACCAGCCGCTGGGGCGCCCGCTACACCGTCTCCGGCAAATGCATCTGGACCGAACAGCCCTTGACCGCCGACCTGTCCCGGTGAGCCCATGAGGGCTTCCCACGCGCCGAGTTCCGCCGCGACCTTGTCAAGGCACGCCTGGTAGAAGCCCACCATGGCGGTCGTGGCCGCTTCCTCGGTGACTCCCGGCGCCGGCTCGAACTCGGCGGCCCAGTCGATCTCGGACCGGTCCGGGCCGAGAGCCGTCACCGTGAGGCGGGCGTCGACGAGCCGCGCACCGTCATGCATCGTGATGACCCGGGTCTGCCGGTCCTCGTTCTTCAGGACACCGGCGACGCCGGGCATCCACTTCTCCACGGCGTAGAAGTCACCGATGAGAGCCCACACCTCGGCGGCGGGTCGGCGACCTCAAGGCCCTGCATCGCGCGCTGGTCGACGGGGACACGCCCGCTTGACCGGGCGCCGGCACGGTGGCCCACTCGGTGGCCGACTCGCGCTGAATTCTGCGCAGTCTGGCGAAAAATAGCCGTCGGGTGTTTTACGCAAGGGGGAATTGTGGGCCTCAACCATCCCAATTCTCTCCGGACGGAGGCATTTTCCGCTCACCTGATCACCAGTCGGACAGCCTGCCTTGTGAAAGCATCAGACAGCCAACGACACTGATGGTGCTTCAGGAGCGGATGGTGCCATGAAATGATCGGTGTACTCCACGGTATCCACTCTTGATTAACGCTTGGACATCGCATGAGGCAGACGCAAGGGAGTCCGGCAAGGGCCTCCGACACCGGTACGGACAACGAGGTCGAGTCCTGGGGCACCATGACCGGCGACGACCTCAAGGCCTGGGGCATGGACTCGCTCTACGAGGCCGCCGATGCGGAGACCGACGAGGAGCGCGCCCACCCGGGTGCCCCCGGCGCGGATGAGGCGCCGGTGACGGCCGCGGAGGACCACGGGCCTGTGGCGAGCGTTGCCGAAGAGGGTGTCGCTCCGGCAGCCGCGGAGCGGGCCGTCCCCGCCACGCCGGACAGTGAGGCCGAGGCGGCGCCGCAGCCGATGGAGGAGACCGCGGCCGGATCAGACAACCCTGCTCCTGGCCTCGTAGCCCCTGACGCCCCGCTTCTGCCGTCGGAGCAGCCGTCCCCCGTCGTCGCATCCGCGCACGGCGTGGAGTACGGCGTGGTCGCGGGGGCCGCGGGGGCCGCGGAGGAGACGACGGCCGCGGCAGAGGCACCGGAGCTCTCCGTCTCTGCTTCCAAGGAGATACGGCCGGACGGCCTCGCCGGGAGCGCTCCGGCCGCTGCTGTGGATGCGGAGGAGGCTCCGGCTGCCGCGATCGGTACCGAGGCGGCTACGGTCGCCATGGAGCGTAAGGCCCCCGTGATCGCCGCCGAGGCGGCTCCGGCCGCCGTGGAGGTTCAGGCCGCCGGGATCGGTGCCGAGGCCGCTCCGGCCGCCGAGGAACGTAAGGCCCCCGTGATCGCCGCCGAGGCGGCTCCGGCCGCCGGGATCGGTGCCGAGGCCGCTCCGGCCGCCGAGGAACGTAAGGCCCCCGTGATCGCCGCCGAGGCGGCTCCGGTCCCCGCGATCAGTACCGAAGCGGCCCCGGTCGCCTCGGTGCGTCAGGCCTCCGCGATCGGCACCCAGGCGGCTTCCGGCGCCGCTGACCGCGCCACGCGCAACATGCGCCGCTCCGGCAGGCCGCTGCTTGCGGCCGCGAGCGCCGCGGGAGTCCTCCTCGTCGGGGGTGGCCTGCTGTTGTTCGGCCGTGGCCCCGGGGACCAGAAGCAGCAGGCCGAGCACCACGACACCCCGGTACGCGCCGCACTCGGCACCGAGGACGCCGGCGCCGGGACCCCGGACGCCTCGGCCGGGACCACCGGCACGAGCGCTCTCACCTCCACGGGGACCGGCAAGCACCGAGGGCCCGCCGCGAAGAACGAGAAGCAGGCCGTGACGGCGTCCCCGAGCGCCGTGCCCCAGCAGCGGAAGACGCCCAAGCACGCCGTGCCCCGCAGCAGCGCGGTGCCCGTCCGGCACACGGTCACGAGCCCCAGGCACAGCGCCGACCCGCACGCGCACGCGACCACGGTGGTGATCCAGGCGACCCGTACCCTGTCCGCCGGGCAGTCGTGGTCCGCCACCCTCGCTCACCTGACGATGCAGGGTGACGGCAATCTGGTCATCTACGACGAGCAGGGACACGCCCGGTGGGCGTCGAACACCTTTGGAGCGGGCAACCACGCCGTCTTCCAGGCGGACGGCAACCTGGTCGTGTACAACAGCGCGAATCAGGCCGTGTGGTCGTCAGGCACCGAGGGACACAACGGCGCCGACCTGGTGCTGCAGAACGACGGCAACGTGGTCATCAGCCAGGGCGGTGCCGCGCTCTGGGCGTCCGGTACGCAGCACTGAGCGGTTTCGACGGTCCGGCACGGCGAGCCTGCTGCACGAGTGGGTTCGCCGCGCACCCGCGTCACCCGTGCTGTGTGGTGTGGCTTGCCTCACACAGGGCTGCGGAATGCGGGCTTCCTTGTTGCTGGTTCTTCTTATTCGACAGGCCGGAACCACAGTGCCTGGGGAACCACGCATCGATCGGGAGCAACCATGAAGCGACACGGAGCCGTTCAAGAGATTCCCTGCCTCCGCCGCGTCCGTGTCCCCGGCAGCGTTCTCGCCCCCCGTCCCTGTGCGCGGGTGCGCCCGAACGGCGCGCTGGGGACGCCGTCCACCGGCACAGCGGCTCCGCGCCCCGGAGCCGAGTGACCGTACCGTACCCGGCGTCGTAGGCGGGACGAGAAGGATTCGTCTACGCGGTACGCAGCGCGGGCACTCTTGGCGATCTTGGCCACCTCCTCGTCGATGACCGCCAGGTCGACCGTGACTTTGGTGACGTAGCACCCCCGTCGCGAGGACTGGAGGAACGCGCCGTCGATGACACCGAGGAGGTAGTCCTTGACGCGCCTCACCGGCGAGAGCCCGTTCTCCGCTATGAGTCGGGCGCGCCCCGAGCGACCGGCGCGGGCAACCCCATGTTCACCCCGCGAACCGAACCGGCGGGGCGCTGGACCCACCCGGCGACAGCGCGCCTCAACGGCGCATCCACCTGGTCAGGCAGTGCGCCCGTTGAGGGAGAGGGTGGCGCCGTCAGGTCAAGGTGCGTTGCGGAGAACCCGCGGCCCACGCTGCGATGTCCTCGACCGCGTCCCGGTAGAAGACCTCGTACAGATCCCGGCTCACATAGCCGGTGTGCGGGGTCACCACGGCGTTCTCCATGGAGCGCAGAGGGTGGTCGGCGGGCAGCGGTTCGCGGTCGAAGACGTCCAGTGCCGCCCCCGCGATCCTTTTCTCCCGGAGGGTGCCCAAGAGCGCGGTCTCGTCGATCACAGGCCCTCGTGATGTGTTGACCAGGATCGCCGTGGGCTTCATCAGGCGCAGTTCACGCGCGCCGACCAGCCCGCGCGTGCGCTCGCTGAGCACGACGTGAACGCTCAGCACATCCGAGCGAGCGAACAACTCGTCACGTGAGACGTACGTTACGCCCTTCGTCTGAGCGTCCTCCGGTGTGAGGTTCTGGCTCCACGCGATCGTCTCCATGCCGAAGACCCGGCCGATCTCCGCCACACGGGTACCCAGCCGACCCAGGCCGAGGACTCCCAGAGTGGCACCGTGCAGGCTGGTGCCCAGCCCCACCTGCCAGCCGCCGTTGCGCACGGACGCGACCTGCTGAGGAATCAGGCGCGTGGCGGAGAGAATCAGGCCCCACGTCAGTTCGACCGTCGGATACGAGAAGTACCCTGTGCCGCACACGGTGATCCCCAGCTGCCGGGCGGTGTCGACGTCGATCGCCGCGTTGCCGGGTCCGGTGGTGGCTCGCAGCCGCCCGACCTCGGCTTGAAGTGCCGTGAGCGGCGCGGGATGCCGCACATTGAGCGGATACCGGAAGACGCCTGCCTCCCAGCCCAGCCCGTTGAGCCGACCGACCACCGGCTCGGCCTCGTGCGGCGCGTGCTGCACATAGCCGCCCCCGGGCAACACGATGACATGCACATACATCCCGTCGTCCTCTTCCCATGACCGGGCACCTCCCTCCCGTCGACCATGACCATGTGATGCCGCTGCATCACATCGAGGGGTGAGACGGCCGATCACCAGACACACCGAACACCAACCTGGCAGACACTCACGGCGAACACCGCCGGTGAACCGCCCCGGCCACCCAGGAGTGCTCGGTTATGGTCTGGACACCACACACTTGGAGGCAACCACTTCAGCGAGGCTGCACGGCGCAGCGACACCTGTGAAACGGAGTTTGAACAACGTGGCGCCGTCGCCGGTTCTCCGCGGCACGTCGGCCGCCATCTCGGAGTCCCTCGCCGAACTGCGCCGCACACGACGAACCGGCCAAGGCGGAGTGGTCGTCATCGGTGGGGAGGCCGGCATCGGGAAGTCGGCGCTCCTCGCCGCGCTACGGCGTGAGGCCCGCCCGGCCGGCTTCCGGGCGACGTGGCTCAAGGCGCGCGCGGCAGACCGGCTCGCTCCCGGCTCGGCACTGCTTCTGACGCCGAGCTGTGGGCGAGTTCCCTTTCTGCCGAGCAGTCAACTGGATGTGGCCTTCGCCCTGGTGGACGAACCGATGGTGTTCATCGACCATATCGCCAAGCTGCTCGACGAGGCGGTTGGTGAGTCACCCGCCCTGATCGCCATCAACGACCTGCAATGGGTGGACCACCTGAGCCGCACGGATTCATTCCCGGGTGCAGCTGGCGAACGCACTGCGTGATCATTCGCCGTGAGGATTTCTCGCGAAATGACCCTTGAGGCGGTCGCAGTACCCCGGGACTGATGATCCGGGTACGTGGGCCGGCCGGTGCGGCGGCAAAAGAAAGGGCAAGGAGATCACCCACTCCCTGCCACTCTCAAGATATAGCGCACCGGGGGCCTTGCGGCAAGGCCCCGTTCGTGCTGCACAATCTCCGGCCGAAGCCAGTACCTGCGGAAACCACGGATTCGCCGGAGTGCGCGTGCCGCTGTATTTCGCGGGAGCGGACGGCCGAAATCCCCTCTCGTCGAACGGGCGTAGTGATGATTGATGTGATCGTGGTCGGCGGCGGACCGACCGGCTTGATGCTGGCCGCCGAGCTGCGGCTGCACGATGTGCACGTGGTCGTGCTGGAGAAACTGCCCGAGCCGACCGAGCAGTCCCGCGGACGCGGTCTGCACACCCGAAGCGTCGAGATGATGGACCAGCGCGGTCTGCTGGACCGGTTCCTCGCGGTCAGTGAGAAGTTCCGGGCCGGAGGGTTCTTCGGCGGTATCCACAAGCCGTGGCCGGAGCGGCTGGACACGGCGCACCCGTACGGCCTCAGCATCCCGCAGCCGGTCATCGAGCAACTCCTCAACGAGCGCGCCCTCGAACTCGGGGCCGAGATCCGGCGCGGCTGCGAAGTGGTGGCACTGAGCCAGGACGAGGACGGGGTGACCGTCGAGACGGCGGACGGTACGCACCTGCGCTCGCGCTACCTCGTCGGCTGCGACGGCGGCCGCAGCACGGTGCGCAAGCGGCTCGGCGTCGGTTTCCCCGGCGAACCCGCCAAGGTCGAGACGCTGCTGGGCGACATGGGGGTGACCGAGGATCCGGCGACGGTCGCCGCCGTCGTCGAGGAGGTCCGCAAGACCCAGTTGCGGTTCGGCGCCATCCCTCTCGAAGACGGCATGTACCGCATCGGCGTGCCCGCCGACGGCGTGGCCGAGGACCGCGCGGCCGCGCCGACCCTGGAGGAGTTCAGGAAGCAGCTGCGGACCTACGCGGGCACCGACTTCGGGATTCACTCGCCCCGCTGGCTGTCCCGGTTCGGCGACGCCACCCGGCAGGCCGAGCGCTATCGGGTCGGCCGGGTGCTGCTCGCCGGCGACGCGGCCCACATCCACCCGCCGACCGGCGGACAGGGGCTCAACCTGGGCGTGCAGGACGCGTTCAACCTCGGCTGGAAGCTGGCCGCCGCGGTCGACGGCTGGGCCCCGGAAGGTCTGCTGGACAGCTACCACACCGAGCGCCACCCGGTGGGCGCCCGCGTGCTGGACAACACCCGCGCGCAGATCACACTGCTGGGAACCGACCCGGGTGCGGTCGCGCTGCGGGAACTGCTCTCGCGGCTGATGGACTTCGAGGAGGTGAACCGGTACGTGACCGAGATGATCACGGCGGTCGGGGTCCGCTACGACTTTGGCGAGGGCCAAGAACTGCTCGGCCGGCGGATGCGGGACGTGAAACTCAAGCAGGGTCGTCTCTACGAGCTGATGCACGGCGGGCGTGGGCTGCTGCTCGACCAGACCGGCCGACTCTCGGTGCGGGGCTGGGCGGATCGGGTCGACCACGTCATCGACGTCAGCGGGGAACTGGAGGCGCCCGCAGTGCTGTTGCGGCCGGACGGCCACGTCGCGTGGGTCGGTGAGGATCAGCAGGAGCTGCTCGGTCGGCTTCCCACATGGTTCGGTGCGCCCGTCGACTGAGGACGTTTGGCACATCTGCGCTACGACGACGCAACCGACGACCGCGAAGCATGATGTCGTCACTGACCCACCGTCACAAGCCTGCTGATTTCCGGACGTATTGGCACACCGCACATCCGATACACTGCCCCAAAGGGAGGATGGCGATGTCCGTAGAGGCAAACGGCCGAGTGGGTTTGACCGACGCGTACGCCACGCGGGTCCGTGCGGACCTGGAGCGGGTGGACGCCGAGATCGTCGAAGTCCAGACCAGACTCAATGAGTTGGCCGTCGACCGGGCCCTGCTGAGCAAACTGTGGGAGAACATCTTCGGTGAGTCGGGGCCGATGTCTCCGGTCACCGAGCCCGGTCCGGCGGAGGCGCCGCGGTCTCCACTGCCCGAAAAGGCTTCCGTACCGAAGAACGGGAGCGGCGCCGGGGAGCGTCGCAGGCCCGGCGGACGGCGACGCGGCCCGCTGGTCAGGGATGTCGTGCTGGAACTCCTGCACAAAGCCACCGAACCCGTCTCCGTCCGTGACGTTCATGTCGCGCTCCAGAGCTCGCCCATCACCCCTCCGGGCAAGGTCGTGGTGAGGAATACCCTGGAGTCGCTGGTCGCCAAGGGTGTCGCGCGCAGGTGCCGTGACGGCCAGTCGGTCAGGTACGCGGTCGAGGAGCCCCAGGAACCGCGGACGGACTCCTGACACGTTCCCCCATGGGCACACCATGTGCCGTGCGGAGCGGATGTGTCCACGTTGATGTTGCCCGTTGGGGCACAGTGTCCCTTGCGGGACTCCGAGGGCTCTGCTTGTTGTGATCCTTGGCTACGATCGTGGTAGCCCGCAGAGGCCTTCCCCCGTGGCCTCTGCGGACCTCCGTCTGCCTGCGTTCTGATTCTCCAACTGCCTGAAGTGACGGATGATCGGCCCCAGCAATGCGGCATGTCCGCGATGCGCGGCCTTATCGACCTCGACGAGGTTGTCGAAGGTGGCCTCCTCGCGGGACGGGAACGCCACCACCTCGAGGCGCACGGCACCCGATGTCCGGGGCGAAGACGAACATCAGCATCGCGCCGAGCTCCACGAGGAGCGAGGTGACGAGGACGGGGCGGCGCCCGATGTGGTCGGACAGGGAGCCGGTGACGAGGAGGGCCGCGAGCAGGCCGAGGGAGTAGGAGGCGAAGGCAACCGTCAGTACCCAGGCGGGGAAGTGCCATTGCGGCGTGGGTGCGCCCGCTGCGAGGTAGAGCGCGGCGAAGACGGCGGCCGACCCGGCGAATGCCGCGCCGGAGGGGAGCAGTCTGCGGGCGCGGGTGGGTTCGAGGGCGGTGTGGCTGAAACTCCGGTCGGGACTTGATTGGGTGAGGGACACCGCAGAACCCCCCTAAGGCAAAGACGTGTGCGTTAGCAGCCCATAGAACTCTCGAAGGCTTAATGCCAACCACTGTGCGTTATAGTGGAGGCGTGGCTGATGAATCTCTTCCGCGGCGGCGCACCGGCGGCCGTAGTGCCGTGGTGCTGGCGTCCATCCGGAAGGCCGTCGAGGAGCTGATCGCCGAACGCGGCAGTGACGCGATCACCGTTCCGATGGTCGCGGAGCGCGCGGGAGTTAATCACTCCAGCATCTACCGGCGCTGGGGTGACGCACGGACCATGATCAATGACCTGGCGACCTACCGGCTGGACCCGGACCGCGGTCTTCCGGACACGGGAGACCTACGCGCCGATCTGGCGGCCTGGGGCCAGGAGATGGTGAGCCACTACAGCGTGCCGGTGAACGCGGCTCTGCTGCGGGGCGGGGCCGCGGCGGCCGGCGAGAGCGAGTCGGACTGCCTGCGCGACCGGCGGGCGGAAGCGGCCGGTTTCGCGGCCCGGCCGGGCAGCACCTGCACCGGCGACGATGTCATCGACCACCTGGTGGCCCCCATTATCTACCGGGCGATCTTCCTGCCCTGGACGCTGCCCGACGTGGACCCGCGCGTCTACGTCGACGAACTCTGCGACCGATCCGACCGATCCGGCTGACCCGCGCGGTCAGGCGGCCTGGTGCTGGAAGGCGCGGCGATACGCCGTGGGCGTGACGCCGACGGCCTCACGGAACCGCGCGCGCATGTTGGCGCCGCTGCCGAGGCCGCACCGGGTGGCGATCTGTTCCACCTGAAGATCGGTGGTCTCCAGGAGTTCTCGTGCACGGTTGACGCGGGCGGTCACGAGCCACTGGTGGGGGCTGACGCCTGTCTCCTGGCGCCACAGCCGGGTCAGGGTGCGGGGGGAGACGCCGGCATGACCGGCGAGCTCGGGAATGGTGAGGTCTTCCTCGAGACCGCGCAGCGCCCACTCGCGGGTGTCGGCGAGCGTGGTGGCCTGGGGGGCCGGAAGGCTCCTCGTGATGTATTGCGCCTGTCCGCCGTCACGGTGGGGAGCGGCGACGATGTCCCTGGCGATGTCGTTCGCGACGGCCGCCCCCAGGTCTTTGCGCACCAGGTACAGACACAGATCGATGCCGGCCGTGACGCCCGCGGAGGTCAGGATGGTGTCGTTGTCGATGTAGAGGACGTTGCGGTCGACACGTAGCTGTGGGTAGAGCGCTTCGAGGTCATCGGCAGTGGCCCAGTGGGTGGTGACGGTGCGGCCGTCGAGCAGTCCGGCCGCGGCGAGGGCGAAGGCGCCGGTGCAGATGGAGGCGATACGGATCCCGGCGCGACCGGCGAGCTTCAGAGCGGCCCGCACCCGGGGGTGTGGAGGGCGCCGGAAGTCGTCGAAGCCCGGGACGATGATCGTGTCCGCTTCCGCGAGCGCTTCGAGTCCCGCGGCCAGTCCGAGGGTGAAACCGGCGCTGGTGGTCACGGACTCCTCGGTGTCGCCGCACACGGTGAGCTCGTAGGGGGTGTTCGGGCGGGCGTTGAAGATCTGCGTGGGAATGCCGAGATCCATGGGTAGCACGCCGTCCACCGCCAGAACTGTGACGCGGTGCTTGTTCATGGCCGCAATATTACGGCCGTCGCACATTCCACGGGAGGGCCGACGGGCCGCCCTGGCCCCCGGTTCCGCGGCCGTCTCCGACAGGTTCCCTGGTCAGATGGCAGTTTTCTGCCGCGGGACAGCAATGGCTCGCCTGCACCAGCTTGGCCCGAAAAATACGCATGCTGGCATATGAGGCGTGGTCTCGCAGGCAGGTTCCGGAGAAGGATCGAAAGGCGAGCGAGGGGCAGCCGGCTCCACACACCGGTGGAGCGGTCCGAGCCCCGGCCGTGGACGAGGAACCGACAATGACTTCGCAGCATGTGGTGGGCCGTTTCTTCGACGTGCAGGGCGGCCGGTTGTACGCCCACGTCCGCGAGGGCGACGGCCCGGCGCTGGTCTTCCTGCACTACTGGGGAGGCTCACGCCGCACCTGGCTCCCGGTGCTGCGGCGGCTGGACCCCGAGCAGGCCTTCGTGGCCTACGACCAGCGCGGATGGGGCGACTCCACGAGCGTGCCGGGGCCCTACGACCTGGAGCAGCTCGCGGACGACGCACGGCGCGTCATCGAGGCGCTCGGCCACTCCCGCCATGTGCTCGTCGGGCACTCCATGGGCGGCAAGGTGGCGCAGATGCTGGCCGCACGCAGGCCCGAGGGCCTGGCCGGAGTCGTCCTGGTGGCGCCCGCGCCACCCGCACCGATCGGGGTGACCGAGCAGGTGCAGGAGACGGTGTCCCACGCCTATGACAACGAGGAGGCGGTTCTCCGGAGCATCGATCTGATGCTGAGCCACGGCGGGTTGACTTTCGAGCTGCGCCGGCAGGTCGTCGAGGACAGCCTGCGCGGCGGCGACCAGGCCCGCCTCACGTGGCCGCGCCACGGCCTGGTCCAGGACGTTTCGGACGGCGTCGGAGCCATCGAGGTGCCGGTGCTGGTTCTCGCGGGCAGCCACGACAAGGTCGACCCGCCGGCCGTGCTCGCCGACCACCTGCTGCCGCTGATCCCGACCGCCTCGCTGACCGTCCTGAAGGACACCGGCCACCTCTCGCCCTTGGAGGTGCCCGCCCAAGTGGCCGCGCACATCGCCGCGTTCGTCGCTCAGCTGTAGCCCCGTCACAGCACTCCAGCGGCACATCCCCCGTGGGCGGTCGGCCGTCGCTTTACATGCCGCACAGCCGCACCCCCCACACCCGGCACGCGTGAGTGTGCCGCCCGGCCATCGCACCGATCCGCCCCGGACCGGGCATCCGACGAAAGAGACACATCGTGACCACCGACGCACCCCTGTCCGTCTTCGAGCAGCTCGGCCTCCCCGACACGAGCCTCGCCCGGGACGCATGCGCGGCGGCCTTCCTCCGCGAGCGCGGTGCCGACGAACGGCGTATCGCCATCGCCTGGGACGCCATCGCCCTGCACACCTCGGACGGCATCGCCCCGCGGAAGGCCACGGAGGTGGCGCTGGCCGAGGCGGGCATCGGCACCGACATCCTCGGTGCCCGGCGCGAGAGCCTTCCGGCCGGGCTCGCCGCGAGGTGCACGCCCTGCTCCCGCGCCAGGACCTGGCCCACGCGCTCAGCGATGCCATCGCCACCCAGGCCAGGACCAAGCCCCACAAGGCGTCCCCGCTGACCTTCCCGGCGACCTGCTGCGCCGCCATCTGCCCTACGGCGCCCACCCCAGCTGGTACGACCTGCTCGCCGCGGCCGGCTGGGGCGACAAGCCCGTCGGCGTCACCGCCCGGCGCCCCGCCGAGACGCCCCAGCAGGTGGGGACGCTGTTCATGGAGTACCTGGAGGCCGGTGACATCAAGGGATTGGTGCCGCTCTACGAGCCGGACGCCCACTTCGTCCCCGCCCCCGGAACCCACCTGGTAGGCACCGAAGCCATCCGCGGGGCCCTGCAGCAGATGATCGACAGCAGCGTCCGCCTCAAGCTCGAACTGCGCGAGATCCGGCAGGTCGGCGATGTCGCCCTGGTGTCGAACAACGCCACCCTCACCGGCGCCGGACCGGAGCCGGTGGTCTCCACCACCACCGAGATCCTCCGACGCCGGCCGGACGGCGGCTGGGTCCACGTCGTGGACGCCCCGTTCTTCAGCTGACCGGCCCCGCCGCCGGCGGAGTACGACGTCCCCCGCACCGAGCACCCCGTCGTGGTCCGCCGCCCCGAGACCGGGCGCCAACTCCTGTTCGTCAACGGCCACTCAGCGTCCGGCGCCTGGGCAGCCCTCCGGCCCGTGCTGTGCCGGCCGACGGCTTCGTCGACGCCGTAGCGAAGGCGCGCTGAGTCACCCTCAGACCGAAGTACCTACGCCGAGATCCGCGGTGACCGCGGTGAGGACGGCGTCGGCGGACGGGTCGAGGAGGAAGAAGTGCCCGCCCGGGAAGAGCCGGAGGGAGCTTCCCCCGCCGGTGGTGGCCGACCAGCGTCGCAGGTCTGGCAGGGACACGTGGTCGTCCTCGCCGCCGAGGACGGAGACCGGGCAGTCCAGCGGCGGGCCGCCCGGCTCGGCGAAGGAGTCGTAGAGCGCGTAGTCGGCACGCAGCGGTGGCAGGATCAGGTCCAGCAGCATGCGATCGGCCAGGATCTCCTCGGGAGTACCGCCCATCTCCCGTAGCCCCTCGATCAGTTCGGCGTCGGTCCAGGTTCCCCGGCCCGGTTTGGCGGGGGTCGAACCGGGGCCCGCGCAGCCGCTGACCAGCAGACGGGCGGGGGCCGGGTCGCCGTGCCGGGCGGCGGCCTTCGCGACGCCGTACGCGAGCAGGCCGCCCAGGCTGTGTCCGAAGAGCGCGTACGAGCCGTTCAGGAACGGGCGCAGCGCGGTGTGCAGTTGTTCGACGGCATCCTGATAGTCCGTCAGGCAGGGGTCGTCCAGCCTTGTCTCGCGTCCCGGCAGATGCACCGCCAGGACCTCTATGTCCGTGGGCAGGGCGGTGGGCCAGTCACGGAACAGACTGGGGCCGCCGCCCGCGGGGTGGAAGCAGAGCAGGTGAAGGCGGGCGTTCGGACGGGCGGCGAGCGGACGCACCCAGGGAGTGGCGACGGGCATGAAGGGGCTTTCCGGTCGGGAGGGCGGTGAGGTGAGCGAGGGTCCGGAGACGGTGCGCCGCTGCTCCGGTTCATGCTCGCCGAACTCCCGCTGTACGGGTTGCAGGCCCGGGGACTTGACGGTTCAGGGTAGCTTTCCCGGTCCGTTCGGGAGATGGCGGCGGACTGTGTCGAGCAGATCAGGACCGTCCGGCCCGCGGGCCCGTACCACCTGGTTCGGTGCTGCGCTGCGGCTCAGGTGGTGAGCTCCAACCAGACCGTCTTGCCGCGGCCACTGGGTGAGGTGCCCCAGATACGGGCGAGGCCGTCGACGATGACGAGCCCACGTCCGTGTTCGGCCTGCGCGCTCTCCTCTTCGAGGACGGAGATCGAGGAGGGGATCGGGGGCGTCGAGGCGGAGTCCCGGACCTCTAGACGAACGTGGTCCGGGTACTCGCGCAGCCGCAGGTCGACCTCGCTGTCGGCGTGGATCAGGGCGTTGGTCACCACTTCGGAGACGATGAGTTCCAGATCGTCCGCCGTCGCGTCCCGGCCCCATTCGTGCATGCTGTCGCGGACGAATCTGCGTGCTGTGCGGACGCCCCGCAGATCGTGCCGCTGGATCATCATGCGGTTGACCCGGCCATGGGTGCCCGGCAGCGCGCCCTCGTAGCGGGCGAGCAGCAGGACGACGTCGTCACGGCGCGCCGGCGGCTCGGGGACCGCGGCGGTGAGCCGGTCGGCGAGCCTCTCCAGATTGCCGCCGGCGTCCCGGATGCCGGCGGAGAGCATGGACTGGGCGATGTCCACCACGTCCGCGGTCCGCCGGCCGGCGAGGCCGTCGGTGTAGAGGAGCAGGAGCGAGCCGGGCTCCAGGGTGACGTCGAATGCCTGGTAGGGGGTGTCGGACTGCATGCCGAGCGGTACGTTCGGCGGCGCGTCCAGGGCCTGGACATCTGCGCCGGGTTCGCGCAGCAGAGGTGCCGGATGACCGGCCAGGGCCACTTCGAGCAGACCGCCGGTGGTGTCCAGACAGGCGAAGCAGCAGGTCGCCGTCAACTCGGTGCCGAGTGCGGCGAGGCACTTGCCGGCCCGGTTCAGCACCGCTGCCGGACCATGGCCCTCGGTGGCGTAGGCGAGCACCGTGCTGCGGAACTGGCCCATGGCCGCAGAGCTCTCGATGCCATGGCCCTGCACGTCCCCGACGATCAGCCCCATCTTGTCCTGGGGCAGGGTGATCACGTCGTACCAGTCCCCTCCGACCCCCGTGGTCGCCGGGGCGGGCAGGTAGCGGGCCGTGGTGACCACCTGCGGCAGGTCCGTGAGGATGCGCGGCAGCAGTGTCTTCTGAAGACTCACGGCGAGCATGTGCTCGCTCTCGCTCAGACGGGTTCGTTGCAGCGCCGGCGCCACCATGTCCGCCATGAACATCAGCACCGCCTGCTCCTCGGACTCGAAGGCATGTTCCTTGCCGAAGCCCAGGGAGCAGACACCCGTCGTCCGCCCACTGGCCCGCAGCGGCAGGAACGCCCACGCGTTCTGACCGACGTCGAGCCCGTCGGGGTAAGCGGCCAGCAGGTCGGCGCGGTCCCGGAAGAACCTCGGGTCACGGCCCAGAACGGTGTCGGCCTCCGGTGTGCCGCCGTCGGCGCGCGAGCCGTGCAGATGCTTCACGGTCGCGGCGGACTTGCCGCTGTGGCCCACCACCCACAGCCGGCCGTCCCGGACCAGGCTCAGGACGAGGACCTGGGCGCCGAAAGGCGTCATCATGCGCATCCGGGCGGCCTGGGTGACATCATCGGTGTCCAGCGCCTGATTGAGCGCGTCGCTGAGCTTGCTCAAGTGATACATGCAGGTCATGGGGGCGGAGCCGGGGACACCGGGAAGGCCCCAGCCGCCCGCACGGGACGCCGCGGACGAGGAGCGTGCTCCGAACACCGCGGGCACCAGCAGGGGCGCGGGCCGAAGCGCGAGCGACACCCCGTGCTCCACCAGCGAGGCCAGCCCGCGCGCCAGCCGGTCGCCGGACTCACGGAGGCGCTCGCGCAGGTCGTCGCTCAAAGTGCCCACCTGCGACGGCATCCGGAGGACGGTGAGCACCCCGAACCGGCGGTCGGCGAAGATCAGGGGCGTGGAGGCCACGGTGTAGGGAAAGGGCCCGAGCCCGGCGTACCGAGCCTCGTGCGGAGACACCCACGGCTCCCCGAGGACCACCATGTTCCCGGCCTGCCAGGCCCGTGCGGATGCGTACGGGGCGTCCGGTGCCATCCGCTCCGGCGCCATGAAGATCGAGGGAGGGGTGCCGCAGATCATCGCCGCGCCCAGTTGTCTCTCCGACGGGCTGAAGAGGTAGACGATGCTCGCTTCGGAGTCCATCCGCTCCACCGCTTCGCGCGCTGCGGTGGCCAGCAGCGCGTCGAGCGCTGCCGCGTCTCCTTCAGCGGCGCCGCAGAGGGGGCTGGGGCTGCCTGCCGCGTGGCGACTCATGATTCTCTTCCTGAGATGACCGAAGCGCGCGGCGGGGTGGTCGCCACGGCCGCACGGTCGGTCGCCCCTGTCTCGCGGGCCGGATGTGCGATCCACTCCCCATGGTTACTCCGGAGGGCCATGACTGCAGCCGCGATCCGTTGTTGTGAGCCGCCCCGCCGGTCATGCTTCGTAATGAGGCGAACCCTCTCCGTGACTTCATGGCGTGGCAGCCGTCGCTGTGCCGAGGCCGGTCGGGCTCCGTGTCCTGTGCACCTGGACCCACACCCGCGCCGCCCAGGTCCAGGCCGCCCGCGCCGCCTACGACCGACACGCCGCCGACTGACCATCACCAGAGCCCGACCGCTCCCAGCGTGCGTCCCTGGTCCCCTTCGACGACGGGGGTACCCGGCAGCAACGTGTCCCCGGCTCCGGCTCCGGCTCCGACGACGAGGTCGCCCTGCCGGCGACGACGATGAACGGCACTCTCGATCAACTCCACCGTGCCGTCGGCCGCCTGCGGACCTTCACCTCGGACGCGTCCCACGAACTGCGCGGCCCCCTCACCACGTTGAAAGCCCGCCTCGCACTGGCACCGGCCCGTCCCGACCGAGCCGAGTGGACGAACGCCATCGGCCGCGAAGCCCTGCGCGACACCACCAGGCTTGAGGAGACCGTCGCCGACCTGTCGCCTGTTCACGAACCTCCTCGACAAGAGGAACCCGACGCGCTCACCGGGCAGAGGAGAGCTCCCGGGCGAAGCGGCGGACGGCATCGGTGAAGGCGTCCGGGGCGTCGAAGTTGGCCAGATGCCGTGCCTGTGGGATCAGCTCGATGCGGGCGTGGGGATGGGCGCGGGCGAAGTCCGCCTCGCCCGCCCGGAAGAGGGCGTCCTTCTCGCCGTTCAGGATCAGTACCGGCGCCTTCACCCAGCGCATCGCACCCGCGTCGAAGCGCCCCAGTACCTCGCCCCAGCCGCGGGCAGGGTATGGAAGGCGTAGCCGGCGCGGATGGTCGCCTCCACCACCTCCGGCGGATACAGCCGCCGGAGCAGCCGGTCGTCCCACCGGGTCAGCCGATCCGGCGGTATCCGCGGGACCAACTCGGCGACCAGCCGATACGGCGCCGACCGGAGGCCGCGGGTGGCGGAACTGGCTCCCGCGAGGATCAGCCCGCGCAGCTGGTCCGGACGACGCCGTGCGAACTCCAGCGCGGCGTATCCGCCGAGCGAGTGCCCGACGACCAGGGCCGGCCCACGGCCGAGCGAGTCCACCGCGGAAGCGATGATCTCGGTCGCACCGCTCAGGCTCCAGGGCTGAGCCGAGCGGTCCCCATGGCCGGGCAGGTCCACGGCGGCCACCGGGAACTCGTCCCGGAGCGCGGTGAGCTGCATGCTCCACTGTCCCGCGCTGAAACGCGTCCCGTGCACGAAGACCACGGGCACCGCATCGGCGGCCGTCATCGGTTCCCCCTGGGTGGTAGCGTCCGTAACGTCCAGCCGACTGTAGTGGCGCGCTTCGCCCGCACCGGTCGAGCGAGAGCCGGACAGTGCTCGGACAGCCAACCGTGGTCGCGGGCTCGCGAGTTCATCAGGAGGCGTCGGACGGACGTCGGTGGGAGAAGGGGCGCACGTTGAGTCAGCCGTCGTCGGGTCCGCAGCAGATTCCGGTCGTCGTACTCGCCGGATTCCTGGGGTCGGGCAAGACCACCCTGCTCAACCATCTCCTCCACCACAGCGGAGGCAGCCGCATCGGCGCGATCGTCAACGACTTCGGGGCCATCGAGATCGACGCAATGGCGGTCGCGGGGGCGCTCGGCGACTCCACGGTCTCCCTCGGCAACGGATGCCTGTGCTGCGCCGTCGACGTGAGCGAACTCGACGGCTATCTCGACCGGCTCGCCCAGCCGTCCGCCGGTATCGACGTCATCGTCATCGAGGCCAGCGGGCTCGCCGAGCCGCAGGAACTCGTCCGTATGGTGCTCGCCAGCGAGCAGCCGCGGGTCGTCTACGGGGGACTCGTGGAGGTCGTCGACGCGGTGGAGTTCGACGCCACCCGGGAGAAGCATCCCGAGCTCGACCGGCATCTCGCCCTCGCCGACCTCGTCGTCGTCAACAAGACCGACCGGGTCGGCGAGTGCGGCCGGAGCGGCGAGGGCGAACGGGTCCTCCGGCTCGTGCACACGCTCACCGAAGAGGCCGCGGTCGTACCGGCCGCCTACGGGCGCATCGATCCCGAGCTGCTCTTCGACTGCCGGCCGGCCGAGGAGCGGATCGGACAGTTGTCCTTCGACGACCTCCACCGGCAGCACGACCACGACGACCCGGGCCACCCGCACCCCGCACACCACGCGCACCACACCCATCTGCACGCGGCCCGCCTCTCCTTCCGCTCGGCCGTGCCCATGAACCCCAGGCGGCTGCTGGACTTCCTGGACACCCGGCCGGAGGGGCTCTACCGGATCAAGGGGTACGTCGACTTCGGCGCCGCGGACCCGCGCAACCGGTACGCCGTGCACGCGGTCGGAAGGTTTCTGCGGTTCTACCCGGAGCCGTGGCGCGCCGGCGACGAGCGGCTCACCCAGCTCGTCCTGATCGGGTCCGGCATCGACGCCACCGCCCTGCGCAAGGAACTCCAGACGTGCACGGACGACGCCCCACAGGCCGACGAGCACAGCATGTGGGGCGTTCTTCGATACGTCCGACACGTCCAGGACACGGAGACCGGGGTCACCGAGAACCTCGGTGACCCCGGCGACCCGGAGGTCTGACCTACATCGGTCCCGCCACCGCGGCGACCGTCTTGGCCAGCGACACACCCGAGCCGTCACGCCGCGGGTCCATCTCGGGCAGCTCGGCCGGCGTGCCGTTCTTCTGCGCGGCCCGGGCCGGCACAGGACCCGCCCAGGCGAGTGACAGACAGTCCTCGCCCTTGAGGAACCGCTGGCAGCGGACACCGCCCGTGGCCCGGCCCTTGCGCGGGAACTGGTCGAACGGGGTCAGCTTGGCGGTCGTCTGCACCGAGTCGTCGAGCGTGCCGCGCGAGCCCGCGACGGTGAACACCACCGCTTCGACCGCCGGGTCCACCGCCGTGAAGGAGATCACCTTCGCGCCGTCGGTGAGCTTGATGCCCGCCATGCCTCCCGCCGGGCGGCCCTGCGGACGCACCTGGGACGCCGGGTAGCGCAGCAGCTGTGCGTCGTCCGTGATGAAGACCAGGTCCTCCTCGCCGGTGCGCAGTTCGATCGCGCCGACGATCCGGTCGCCCTCCTTGAGGGTGATGACCTCGAGCTCTTCCCTGTTCGTGGGGTAGTCGGGGACGACACGCTTCACGACGCCCTGTTCCGTACCGAGCGCGAGGCCCGGGGAGGACTCGTCCAGCGTCGTCAGGCAGACCACCGTCTCGTCCGCCTCCAGGGAGACGAACTCCGACACCGGCGCGCCCCCGGAGAGGGTCGGCCGTGCCGCCGTCTCCGGCAGCTGCGGCAGGTCGATCACGTTCACCCGCAGCAGCCGCCCGGCGGACGTCACCGCGCCCACCTCGCCGCGCGCCGTCGCCGCGACCGCCGAGACGATCACGTCGTGCTTGGCGCGCTTGCCCTCGGTGTCCTCCTCGAACGGGTCGCCGTTCGCCGTCCGCGCCAGCAGGCCCGTCGACGACAGCAGCACCCGGCAGGGGGCGTCCTCGACCTGCAGCGAAACCGTCGGGGCCGGAGAGCCGGAGGACTCCAGGAGGACCGTGCGCCGCTCCGTGCCGAACTTCTTGGCCACCGCGGCCAGTTCGGTGGAGACCAGCTTGCGCAGCTCCGCGTCCGACTCCAGGATCCGGGTCAGCTCCGCGATCTCGGCGTTGAGCCGGTCCTTCTCCGCCTCCAGCTCGATGCGGTCGTACTTGGTCAGACGGCGAAGCGGGGTGTCGAGGATGTACTGCGTCTGGACCTCGCTCAGCGAGAAGCGCTCCATCAGGCGCTCCTTGGCCTGCGCCGAGTTGTCGCTGGAGCGGATCAGACGGATGACCTCGTCGATGTCCACCAGTGCGGTGAGCAGGCCCTCCACCAGGTGGAGGCGGTCGCGCCGCTTTCCGCGGCGGAACTCCGAGCGGCGGCGGACGACGTCGAAGCGGTGGTCGAGGTAGACCTCCAGCAGCTCCTTGAGGCCCAGGGTCAGCGGCTGGCCGTCGACCAGGGCCACGTTGTTGATGCCGAAGGACTCCTCCATGGGCGTCAGCTTGTAGAGCTGCTCCAGGACCGCCTCCGGCACGAAGCCGTTCTTGATCTCGATGACCAGGCGCAGCCCGTGCTCGCGGTCGGTGAGGTCCTTGACGTCGGCGATGCCCTGGAGCTTCTTCGAGCCGACCAGGTCCTTGATCTTGCCGATGACCTTCTCCGGGCCGACCGTGAACGGCAGCTCGGTGACGACCAGGCCCTTGCGGCGCGCGGTCACGTCCTCCACAGAGACGGTGGCGCGGATCCTGAAGGTGCCGCGGCCCGTCTCGTAGGCGTCCCGGATGCCCGAGAGGCCGACGATCCGTCCACCGGTCGGCAGGTCCGGGCCCGGGACGTGCTTCATCAGGGTGTCCAGATCCGCGTTGGGGTGGCGGATCAGATGGCGGGCGGCCGCGATGACCTCACCGAGGTTGTGCGGCGGCATGTTGGTGGCCATGCCGACCGCGATGCCCGAGGCGCCGTTCACCAGCAGGTTCGGGAAGGCGGCGGGCAGGGCCACCGGCTCCTGCTCCTGGCCGTCGTAGTTGGGCGCGAAGTCGACCGTGTCCTCTTCGATGGACTCGGTCATCAGGCTCGTCGCCTCGGCCATCCGGCACTCGGTGTACCGCATGGCGGCCGGCGGGTCGTCGTTGCCCAGCGAACCGAAGTTGCCGTGGCCGTCGACGAGGGGTACGCGCATCGAGAAGGGCTGGGCCATGCGCACCAGGGCGTCGTAGATGGACGCGTCGCCGTGCGGGTGCAGTTTACCCATGACCTCGCCCACGACACGGGCGCACTTCACATAGCCGCGCTCAGGGCGCAGGCCCATCTCGTTCATCTGGTAGACGATGCGCCGGTGCACCGGCTTGAGGCCGTCGCGGGCGTCCGGCAGGGCCCTGGAGTAAATGACCGAGTAGGCGTACTCGAGGAAGGAGCCCTGCATCTCGTCGACGACGTCGATGTCGAGGATCTTCTCCTCGTAGGCATCGTCGGGCGGCGGGGTCTTCGTGCTGCGGCGGGCCATTGCTGCCGGCTCCTTCACAGTCTGTGCTGGGCATGAACGTGATCTGACGCCGACCATTGTGGACCGCCGCACCGACAACGCGGACCAGGACCCGTACTACGGAGCCCTCGGCCCGGAAACGGGCGCGTCCTGGGGCTGTCAACACCGTACGGTGTCCTCCACCCCCCGTAATCACGGTCTCGCTCTGGGCGTACGCAGCCCGGGAACTTGGCCACTGGTCCACACGCTTGCATACAGTGACAGGACCGGCAGGAAACCGCGGGTTTCCGCGACTCCGCGATCGAAGGGACGTACATGCCCATGGGTCACACGGCCACAGCCGAGGCAGGCTCCGGGGGCCTGACAGCGACCGAGCACCGCCTGGCCAACGGCTTGCGCGTGGTGCTCTCCGAGGACCACCTGACCCCGGTCGCGGCGGTGTGCCTCTGGTACGACGTCGGCTCGCGTCACGAGGTCGAGGGCCGCACCGGCCTCGCCCACCTCTTCGAGCACCTGATGTTCCAGGGCTCGGGGCAGGTGACGGGCAACGGCCACTTCGAGCTGGTGCAGGGCGCCGGCGGCTCGCTGAACGGCACGACGAGCTTCGAGCGCACGAACTACTTCGAGACCATGCCGGCCCACCAGTTGGAGCTCGCCCTCTGGCTTGAGGCCGACCGCATGGGCTCCCTGCTCGCCGCTCTCGACGACGAGTCCATGGAGAACCAGCGGGACGTCGTGAAGAACGAGCGCCGTCAGCGCTACGACAACGTTCCGTACGGCACCGCCTTCGAGAAGCTGACCTCGCTCGCCTACCCCGAGGGCCACCCGTATCACCACACGCCCATCGGCTCGATGGCGGACCTGGACGCGGCCACCCTGGAGGACGCCCGCGCCTTCTTCCGCACGTACTACGCGCCCAACAACGCCGTCCTCTCCGTCGTCGGGGACATCGACCCGCAGCAGACCCTCGCCTGGGTCGAGAAGTACTTCGGGTCCATCCCGGCCCACGACGGCAAGCCCGCCCCGCGCGACGGCTCGCTGCCCGACGTCATCGGCGAGCAGCTGCGCGAGGTCGTCGAGGAAGAGGTCCCGGCGCGCGCCCTCATGGCCGCCTACCGGCTGCCGCACGACGGCACGCGCGCGTGCGACGCGGCGGACCTGGCCCTCACCATCCTCGGCGGCGGCGAGTCCTCCCGGCTCTACAACCGGCTGGTACGGCGTGACCGCACCGCCGTCGCCGCCGGCTTCGGTCTCCTGCGGCTCGCCGGAGCGCCCTCCCTGGGCTGGCTGGACGTGAAGACCTCCGGTGACGTCGAGGTGCCCGTCATCGAGTCCGCCATCGACGAGGAGCTGGCCCGGTTCGCCGAGCAGGGCCCCACGGCCGAGGAAATGGAGCGCGCCCAGGCCCAGTTGGAGCGCGAATGGTTGGACCGGCTCGGCACGGTCTCCGGCCGCGCCGACGAACTGTGCCGGTTCGCGGTGCTGTTCGGCGACCCGCAGCTGGCCCTGACCGCCGTGCGGCGCGTGCTGGAGGTCACCGCCGAGGAGGTGCAGGAGATCGCCAAGGCCCGCCTGCGCCCCGACAACCGCGCGGTGCTCGTGTACGAGCCGATCGCGGCCGACGCCGCCGAGACCACCACCGCCGAAGGCACCAGCAACGACGAGGAGTCGGCGAAGTGACCGAGCTCGCGACCATGGACTTCCACCCGCAGCCCCAGCCCGGCACGGCCCGGCCCTGGGCGTTCCCCGCACCCGACCGCGGCGCCCTGGACAACGGCCTGACCGTGCTGCGCTGCCACCGCCCCGGCCAGCAGGTCGTCGCCGTGGAGGTGCTCGTCGACGCACCCCTGGACGCCGAGCCGGCCGGCCTCGACGGCGTCGCCACGATCATGGCGCGCGCCTTCTCCGAGGGCACCGACAAGCACTCCGCCGAGGAGTTCGCCGCCGAGCTGGAGCGCTGCGGCGCCACCCTGGACTCGCACGCCGACCACCCCGGGGTGCGCCTGTCCCTCGAAGTGCCCGTCTCCCGCCTCCCGAAGGCGCTCGGGCTGCTCGCCGACGCCCTGAGGGCGCCTGCGTTCGACGAGAGCGAGATCGAGCGCCTGGTGCGCAACCGACTCGACGAGATCCCGCACGAGATGGCCAACCCGGCCCGCCGCGCGGCCAAGGAGCTCTCCAAGGAGCTGTTCCCGGCGACCTCGCGGATGTCACGCCCGCGTCAGGGCACCGAGGAGACGGTCGAGGCCATCGACGCGGCCGCCGTCCGCAGGTTCTACGAGCGGTATGTGCGGCCCTCCACGGCCACCGCCGTCGTGGTCGGCGACCTCACCGGCGTCGACCTCGACGCGCTCCTCGGCGACACCCTCGGGGCCTGGACGGGGGAGCCCGCCAAGCCGCGCCCCGTGCCCCCGGTGACCGCCGACGACACCGGCCGCGTGATCATCGTGGACCGCCCCGGGGCCGTCCAGACGCAGTTGCTCATCGGCCGCGTCGGCGCGGACCGCCACGACCGGGTCTGGCCCGCACAGGTGCTCGGCACGTACTGCCTCGGCGGCACCCTCACCTCCCGCCTGGACCGCGTCCTGCGGGAGGAGAAGGGCTACACCTACGGTGTGCGGGCGTTCGGCCAGGTGCTGCGCTCCGCGCCCGACGGCACCGGCGCCGCGATGCTCGCCATCAGCGGCTCCGTCGACACGCCGAACACCGGCCCGGCGCTCGACGACCTCTGGAAGGTGCTGCGCACCCTCGCCGCCGAGGGGCTGACGGACGCCGAGCGCGATGTGGCCGTGCAGAACCTGGTGGGTGTGGCGCCGCTCAAGTTCGAGACCGCGGCGGCCGTCGCGAGCACGCTCGCCGACCAGGTCGAGCAGCATCTGCCGGACGACTTCCAGTCGACGCTCTATCAGCGGCTCGCCGGCACAGGCACGGTCGAGGCCACGGCCGCCGTCGTGAACGCCTTCCCGGTGGACCGTCTGGTGACCGTCCTGGTCGGTGACGCCGCGCAGATCGAGGAGCCCGTCAAGGCGCTCGGCATCGGCGAAGTGCACGTCGTACGGGCCGAGTAGACACTCCTCGTAGGAGCCCGGAACGGCGACGTTCCGAAGGGGCCCTGGTGACGACCTCCGTCACCAGGGCCCTGCCCTTTGGGTTTTGTCCGTATTGCCATAGAGGCTGCCCCTCTGCCCTGTGGGATGCGCTACAAACCCCATGCTCGGTTTGCCGGGGGACGAAGGGCCCTTCTAGCGTCTGTCGGGCTGTCCGTCAGGCAGTGCGCCGCACCCGCGGCACCGGACAGTCATCGCCGAGTCCCCGTACGGCGCGAGCCAGGGGAGCCGGGGACCCACCTTCTCGCGCCGCGCTCGCGGCCGGAGGGGCCCACTCTCGTCGCCTTCGCGCCGGAAGGGCCCACGCAGTCCCTGGGGTGAATCGGGCGCCAGCCCGTAGGAGACCTTCCTGCTCCGAACCCGTCAGCTAACCCGGTAGGCGAGAGGGAAGGAAAGGACCAGCCACTTCATGGCGTTCACCTGCGCCACCGGGAAGCACCGCCGTCCGAGCCGTGTGCAGCGCACGGCCGCGAACGCGATGGGCGTCGCGGCGCTCACCACCACCGGGGCCATCGGCACCCTGGCCGCCCCGGCCTTCGCCGCCGGGCACCCCGTCGAGGAGACGGGGCTCATGCAGGCCGTCACCCTCGGCGACTCGGTCGCGGAGAAGATCGACGCTCAGGCGGCCGCCCAGAAGCAGGCCGCCGAGGCCGCGCGCCGGGAAGCCGCGGAGAAGGCGCGCAAAGAGCGCGAGGCCAAGGTCCGCGCCGCCCGCGAGGCCGAGCGCGAGCGCCTGAACGCGTTCGTGGTGCCGATCTACCACTCGTACGTCTCCACCGGCTACAAGGCCGGCGGCTCCCTGTGGTCCTCCGGCACCCACACCGGCATCGACTTCCACGCAGCCACGGGCACGCCCGTCCACGCGGTCGGCGCGGGCACCATCGTGGAGACCGGCTGGGGCGGCGCGTACGGCAACCAGATCGTCATCAGGATGAACGACGGCACCTACACGCAGTACGGCCATCTCTCGTCCATCGGTGTCCAGGTGGGCCGGCACGTCACCCCCGGGCAGCAGATCGCCCTCTCCGGGGCCACGGGCAACACGACCGGGCCGCACCTCCACTTCGAGGCGCGCACCACCCCGGAGTACGGCTCGGACATGGACCCGGTCGCCTACCTCAGGTCACACGGCGTGAACGTCTGAGAGTCGGCCGCCCCAGGGCGCCCGCTGATGTGATGGTCCCGGCCCCTCGGCCGGGCCTTCCTCGTTTCGAACTCCTGTCTGTCCAAAAAATATCCATGGATTCCGGCCTGCCGTCGGAAATTCCGGCCCGCTGCAATAGAGTCGGCTGGACACGCGTCGACCGGGGACGTTTCGCGGGGATTAAGGCGGTGGTCGGGCATGCGTATTCCGGCGCACTCGGTATGCACGGCGATCCGTGACGACATCGTCGCGGGTCTCTACGAGCGCGGCAGCCGGCTCACCGAGGAACTCCTCGCCCGCCGCTACGGCGTCTCCCGCGTCCCCGTACGAGAGGCCCTGCGCACCCTGGAGGCCGAGGGCTTCGTCGTCACCCGAAGACACGCGGGCGCGTGTGTCGCGGAACCCACCGAGCAGGAGGCCGCCGACCTGCTGGAGATGCGGATGCTGCTGGAGCCGCTGGGGGCCGCGCGCGCCGCACAGCGCCGCACCGAGGCCCATCTCAAGGTGCTGCGCGGCCTGGTCAGACTGGGCCAGGAGCGCGCCAGGCGGGGTCCCAGCGAGGATCTGCGCTCACTGGACGGCTGGTTCCACGAGACCCTGGCGCAGGCCTGCGGCAGCCCCGCGCTCACCTCGACGCTCGGCCAGCTGCGCCACAAGATCGTCTGGATGTACGCGGTCGAGGCACCGGTCAGCCCCGTGGAGTCCTGGGCCGAGCACGGCGCCATCGTGGACGCCGTCGCGCGCGGCGACAGCGAGCGGGCGCGCGCCATCACGGCGCTGCACACCGAGCGCGCGACCGCCGCGCACCGGCTGCGTCCACCAGGCGCGGGCAACCGCGCGGACCGTGTGAGGACTTCGCAACATGCCGTAAACGTGTCGGGGTTCCGGCATTAACACAGGCGCCGTATACAAAGAGAGATATTCCGCGAAGCCCATTTCGGCTGCCCTCGTTCTCGCGCGCCCCGATAAATCCGGCGTACGTGATTTCCGGGTGTCGCGAGCAATTCTCAAGACCGCGCCGAATTTCTCGCGTGCACACCACCGGGGTGCGAAGTCCACCGCGCCCCCTGTCGTAGGACGGCGAAAGCCGCGCCCCCCGGGGGAGGCGCGGCTTTCGTGACCGGGGTGTCCGAAGGGTCAGACGGTCTCGGGGAGCTCCTCGAGGCCCTCGGCGACCAGCTTGGCCAGGCGGTCCAGTGCGGCGTCCGCGCCGTCCGCGTCGGAGGCCAGGACGACCTCCTCGCCGCCCTGGGCGCCCAGGCCCAGAACCGCCAGCATGGACGCGGCGTTGACGGGGTTGCCGTCGGCCTTGGCGATGGTCACGGGGACGCCGGAGGCCGTTGCCGCCCGGACGAAGATGGAGGCGGGACGGGCGTGGAGGCCCTCGGCCCAGCCGACGTTGACGCGGCGCTCAGCCATGTGTTGCTGCCCTTCGGTTTCAGGGTTGTCTAGACCAGTTTTCCATATGGTGAAGCGTTCCCGGACCGGACGGAAGCCCCCTCCCCGGACGGTCCGCATGCTGGACGGTCCGGGCACGGTTCCCCCAGCCTGCCTCGCGCCGTCGTCGGACGCGAGCCGTACTCTGGGGCCCATGCAGACCGCGTCGGACCGGCACGAGTACCCCGCCCACTGGGAGGCCGACGTGGTGCTCCGCGACGGTGGTACCGCGCGCATCAGGCCCATCACCGTTGATGACGCCGAGCGTCTCGTCAGCTTCTACGAGCAGGTCTCCGCCGAGTCGAAGTACTACCGCTTCTTCGCGCCGTACCCACGTCTGTCCGCCAGGGACGTCCACCGCTTCACGCACCACGACTTTGTGGACAGGGTGGGACTCGCGGCCACGATCGGGGGCGAGTTCATCGCCACCGTACGCTACGACCGGATCGGCGCCGACGGCATGCCCGCCTCCGCACCCTCCGACGAGGCCGAGGTCGCCTTCCTCGTGCAGGACGCCCACCAGGGACGCGGGGTCGCGTCGGCCCTCCTCGAACACATCGCGGCGGTCGCCAGGGAGCGCGGCATCCGCCGGTTCGCCGCCGAGGTGCTGCCCGCCAACTCCAAGATGATCAAGGTGTTCACGGACGCCGGGTACCAGCAGAAGCGCAGCTTCGAGGACGGCGTCGTACGCCTGGAACTGGACCTGGAGCCCACCGACCGGTCGCTGGCCGTGCAGCGGGCGCGGGAGCAGCGGGCCGAGGCACGGTCGGTGCAGCGGCTGCTGGCCCCCGGCTCGGTCGCCGTCATCGGCGCGGGCCGCACACCCGGGGGGGTGGGTCGCAGTGTGCTCGACAACCTCAGGGACGGCGGGTACACCGGCCGCCTGTACGCGGTGAACAAGGCCTTCGAGGGGGATCGCAAGGAACTCGACGGGGTGCCCGCCCACCGGTCGATCCGTGAGATCCCCGAGCCGGTGGATCTCGCGGTCGTCGCCGTCCCCGCGGAGGACGCCCCCGAGGTCGTCGCCGAGTGCGGCGAGCACGGGGTGCAGGGGCTGGTGGTGATCTCCGCGGGATACGCCGAGAGCGGACCGGACGGCCGCGAGCGGCAGCGGGATCTGCTGCGCCTGGTGCGGTCGTACGGGATGCGGATCATCGGGCCCAACGCCTTCGGGATCATCAACACCTCACCGGACGTCCGGCTCAACGCCTCCCTGGCACCCGAGATGCCGCGCACCGGGCGCATAGGGCTGTTCGCCCAGTCCGGCGCCATCGGTATCGCGCTGCTCTCGCGGCTGCACCGGCGCGGCGGAGGCGTCACGGGGGTCACCGGCGTGTCGACCTTCGTCTCCTCCGGGAACCGGGCGGACGTCTCGGGCAACGACGTCCTCCAGTACTGGTACGAGGACCCGGACACCGATGTCGCCCTGATGTACCTGGAGACCATCGGCAGCCCGCGCAAGTTCAACCGGCTCGCACGGCGCACGGCCGCCGCCAAGCCGCTGGTCGTGGTGCAGGGCGCACGGCACGGAGGCGCCCCCCAGGGCCACGCCGTACGCGCCACGCGGCTGCCGCACGCCACGGTCTCGGCGCTGCTGCGGCAGGCCGGGGTGATCCGGGTGGACACGATCACGGAACTGGTGGACGCGGGGCTGCTGCTGGCCCGCCAGCCGCTGCCCGCGGGGCCCCGGGTGGCGATCCTCGGCAACTCCGAGTCGCTCGGCCTGCTGACCTACGACGCCTGCCTGACGGAAGGGCTGCGCCCGCTGCCGCCGCTCGACCTGACGACGGCGGCGTCGCCCGAGGACTTCCACCGGGCGCTGACCACGGCACTCACCGACGACGCGTGCGACGCCGTCGTCGTGACGGCCATCCCGACGGTGGGGGAGGCCTCGGCCGGGGACGCGGCGCTCGCACAGGCCCTCCGCTCGGCCGCCGCGGCGGCCCCTGCGAAGCCGGTGCTCGTGGTCCACGTCGAACTGGGCGGGCTCGCCGAGGCCCTGTCCGCCGCGGCCAGCACCTCGCCCCAGGGCCGGCGCGCCGACGTTCCGCCCCCGGTGGAACTGCCGCCCACCACGGTCCAGCCCCCGTCGGACGCCCGGCTGATCCCCGCCTACCCCGCCGCCGAACGCGCCGTGCGGGCGCTGGCGGAAGCGGTCAGATACGCCCAGTGGCGACGCGACACCGCCGAGCCCGGCAAGGTGCCCGAGTACGACGACATCGACGAGAAGGGGGCCGCCGCGCTGATCGGGCGGCTGCTCGCGCGGGGCCAGGGCCTCACGCTCGGCAGCGACGAGACCTGCGACCTGCTGACGCGGTACGGCATCCACGTCCGCAGGGCCCTGCCCGCGCCCACTTCCGACGCCGCCGCCCGGGCCGCCCTGGCGATCGGCTATCCGGTCGCCCTCAAGGCCACCGCGCCGCATCTGCGGCACCGCGCCGACCTGGGCGGGGTCCGCCTCGACCTGGCCGGCGAGGAGCAACTGCGGCGCGCGTACGCCGAATTGACCGAGCTGTTCGGGAAGCCGGAGGAGCTGCGGCCGGTCGTCCAGGGCATGGCGCCACGCGGCGTGGACACGCTCGTGCGGGCCGTGATCGACCCGGCGGCGGGCGCCGTGCTGTCCTTCGGGCTCGCCGGAGCCGCCTCACAACTCCTCGACGACATGGCGCACCGCTTGATTCCGGTCACCGACCGCGACGCCGGTTCCCTGGTCCGGTCGATCCGGACGGCGCCGCTCCTGTTCGGCTGGCGCGGCTCCGCTCCCGTGGACACACCCGCCCTCGAGGAGCTGATGCTGCGCGTGTCACGGCTGGTCGCCGATCACCCCGAGGTCGTCGCGGTCACCCTGGAACCCGTCGTCGTATCCCCCCGAGGCCTCAGCGTGCTCGGCGCCTCCGTGCGCCTCGCGCCGCCACCCGCCCGTGGCGATCTCGGTCCGAGGACGCTTCCGCCGTACTGAGCGGTGACGAGCGGTGCCTCGCAGTCAGTGGGTCCCCGTAGGATGGACGTCATGGCCAAGACCAGTACGACGACCCAGGGGCTGCGCGCGGCGATCGAGCGCAGCGGCTACTACCCGGCTCTCGTGGCCGAAGCGGTGGAAGCCGCGGTGGGCGGCGAGCCCATCCGGTCGTACCTGGTCCACCAGGAGACCACGTTCGACGCGAACGAGGTCCGTCGCCATGTCACCGTGCTGGTTCTCACCGGCACCCGTTTCATCGTGAGCCACACCGACGAGCAGGCCGCGGACGACACCTCCCCGTCGCCGTACGCCACGACGTCTACGGAGTCGGTGAAGCTCGGCCGGATCTCGTCGGTCGTCGTCAGCCGCATGGTCGCCAACCCCGAGTCCTACACGCCGGGCACCCTGCCGCGCGAGGTCGTGCTGACCATCGGCTGGGGTGCCGTCTCCCGTATCGACCTGGAGCCCGCCGCCTGCGGCGACCCCAACTGCGAGGCGGACCACGGATACACGGGCAGCTCGACGGCGGACGACCTCAGCCTCCGGGTCAGCGAGGCCGGGGACGGTCCGGAGACGGTGCGCCAGGCGCTCGCCTTCGCGCAGTCCCTCTCCGAGGCGACCGCGGATCTGAACCACTGATGGCGCTGCCCACCTGGGAGGACCACCCGGAGCCACTCGCCGCCGGGTCCGCGCCCCTGCCCCAGTACGGATCCGGTTCCCTCGCCGACCTTCTACCCACCCTGGCCGCGGGCATGGGCGTGCCGGGCCAGACCCCGGTGATCGCGGAACTGACCGCCGCCGACCGCAACTGCGTGTTCCTGATCGACGGTCTCGGCTGGGAGCAGCTCAAGGCGCACCCCGACGAGGCGCCGTTCCTCACCTCGCTGCTGGCGTCCTCCCGCGGCGGCACCGGCCGCCCCCTGACCGCGGGCTACCCGGCGACCACCGCGACCTCGCTCGCCTCGGTCGGCACCGGTCTGCCGCCGGGGGCGCACGGGCTGCCCGGATACACGGTCCGCAACCCGGAGACCGGCGAGCTGATGAACCAGCTCCGCTGGCAGCCCTGGACGGACCCGTACGCCTGGCAGCCGTACCCGACCGTGTTCCAGCTCGCGGACGCGGCCGGTGTGCACACCGCCCAGGTGTCCTCCCCGACCTTCGAGCACACCCCGCTCACCAAGGTCGCGCTCAGCGGCGGCACCTTCCGCGGCCGGCTGACCGGTGAGGACCGGATGGACCTGGCGGCTGAGCAACTCGCCGCCGGCGACCGCTCGTTGGTGTACACGTACTACGCCGAGCTGGACGGCGCCGGCCACCGCTACGGCGTCGACTCCGACGCCTGGCGCGGCCAGCTCATGTGTGTCGACCGGCTCGCCCAGCGCCTGGCGGAGCAGTTGCCGCCGCGCACCGCGCTGTACGTCACCGCCGACCACGGCATGATCGACATCCCGTTCGACGAGCAGCACCGCATCGACTTCGACGAGGACTGGGAGCTGCGCGCCGGAGTCGCCCTGCTGGGCGGCGAGGGACGCGCCCGGCACGTCTACGCCCTGCCCGGCGCCCAGGACGACGTGCTGACCTGCTGGCGCGAGGTGCTCGGCGAGCAGTTCTGGGTGGCCTCGCGGGACGAGGCGATCGCGGCCGGCTGGTTCGGCCCGCACATCGACGAACGGGTGTACGCCCGCATCGGTGACGTGGTCGCGGCGGCCCACGACGACGTGCTCATCATCGCCTCGGAGCGGGAGCCGAAGGAGTCGTCGATGGTCGGCAACCACGGCTCGATGACAGCCGTGGAGCAGCTGGTGCCGCTGCTCGAAGTCCGAACCTGAGCAGGGGGCGCACGCCCGCGCTCTCTGCCCCTCCCGTCGCCTCCGCGCGCCCCCTTCTTCCGTCCCGCCCCGAAAGGCCGCACTTTCCCATGCCCGAGCTGGTGTTCTTCTCCGGAACGATGGACTGCGGGAAGTCGACTTTGGCGCTCCAGATCGGACATAACCGCTCAGCTCGGGGGCTTCGGGGTGTGATCTTCACGCGGGATGACCGGGCGGGCGAGGGGAAGCTGTCCTCGCGACTGGGCCTGGTGACAGAAGCCGTCGAGGCCACCGAGGGTATGGATGTGTACGGATATGTGGTCGATCAGTTGTCCAAGGGCGGTAAGGTAGATTATGTGATCGTCGACGAGGCGCAGTTCCTCGCACCGGCGCAAATTGATCAGTTGGCGCGGGTTGTGGACGATCTCGGGCTCGATGTCTTTGCCTTCGGCATCACCACCGACTTCCGCACCAAGCTCTTTCCCGGCTCGCAGCGGCTGATCGAGCTGGCCGACCGGATCGAGACCCTCCAGGTGGAGGCGTTGTGCTGGTGCGGCGCGCGGGCAACGCACAACGCCCGTACGGTGGCTGGGGAGATGGTGGTCGAGGGTGCTCAGGTGGTTGTGGGTGATGTCAACCGCCCGGTGGAGGAGATCGGTTACGAGGTTCTGTGCCGCCGCCATCATCTCCGCAGGATGACCAGCGCTTCAGCCCGTGCGGGCGCGTTGTCCCCCGATGTCCTGCCGGTTACATCGGATTGACGACGTGGTGGAGTTCCGCTTCAACGTTCGGAGTGTCAGCTGGATTTGCCGCAGACCGGCCGCGGAATCCGTATCCGACGGGCCACGGCGGGGCGGCTGGTGCCGACGGTGGGGTGTCGGCACCGTCACCCGGAGCGTCGCGTCAGGGCGCCGTAGGGTCCGTTGTGGCCGATGGGCGTCGGCCGGTCCGCAGGTTCGAGTCCTGGGCGGGGGACTCGGAGCATGGGGACGGGCGGAAGCGCTGGTCGGCGGCGGGCAGCTGGTCATTCAAATGGGCTCTCCTGTCGGATCCGTGGGTTGGTGGTTATGCGGTTTGACGGCCTGGCAGGTGGGGGCGATGTCCGCCGAGGCTGAGCATGGCCAGGGCGATGAGGGCGTCGGGGTCCTTGAAGCCGAAGGCCATGCGGCTGATCAACCGGATCTTGGTGTTCATGCTTTCCACCAGACCGTTGCTCAGCCCGTGCTCAGCGGCGGCCACGATGGCGTCCCAGTGCTTGACGATGGCGCGCTGGAGCTTCACGAAGGGTTCCAGGCGGGATCGCCGGGCCCAGGTCACCCAGTCCCACAGTGCCTCGGCGATGTTCTCGCCCTGCTTGAGGGCAACCCGCAGGCCCTCCTTGAGCAGGTAGGCGCGGTGCAGGGTCGGATGGGCCTTGGCGATGAAGGCGAGTTGAACGCGCTGGCCGGCGGTGAGGTCCTCGGGGTTCTTCCACAGCGCGAAGCGGGCCTTCTTCAGTGACCGCGAGCCGCGCGTCGCGCGGCCCTTCCCGCCGCGCTCGGCGTTCCACACGGCGCGGCGAACCTCGTCCAGGGCCTCGGTGGCCCAGTGGAGTCGGACCGGGGCGCGGTGCCAGCGTTTCGGCTGGTCCGTTTCCCCGGCCCGCTCCCCGAACCGGACGTGCGAGTTGGCCCCGCATCCGGCTCTCCACGAGTCCATGCGGTGGGTTATTGGGCTGTTCTGACCGCTGCGGGCGTCCACGGCGTTGGGATCGCTGTTCCCCGGTAGCGATACCGGGTGACCGGGACCGCGCGGGCGTCGAACAGCGTCATCTCGCCGTCTGTCGGCCACCACCGTGGAAGGTAGCGGCGTCGGAGCTGCTTCCAGTTGATGCGGCGGTGCTTGCGGCGGAGCCATCCGACGACCCTGCCCCAGGTGTACTGGTGCAGGAACGCGAAGGTCGCCTTGGACACGCCGTGCTTGAAGTAGCCGGTCCGGCCCCGCAGTACCGCGTTGATCTGCCTGAGCAGTTCGGCAAGCGGCTGGTTGGTTCCCTGCCTGGTGATCGCCTTGATCTTGGCCATCGCGGAGTCGAGCGACTTCTTTGCGGGCCAGGTATAGACGTACCACTTGTTCGATCCCTGCTGGCGCTGCCGCTGGATGCGGAAGCCCAGGAAGATGAACCCCTCGTCGATGTGCACGACGGTGGTCTTCTCCTCGGACAACCTCAGCCCCACGGTGGTCAACACCGTGGCGACCTCGCCCCGCAGGGCCTCGGCGTGTGCGCGGGTGCCCGACACCATGATCACAAAGTCGTCCGCGTAGCGGACGATCTTGTAGGTGGGCAGTCCCTTGCGTCGCCGATAGCTGCGGGCCTGGTTGTTCTTGCCGAACGTCGCCCATGCGGCCGTGATGTGCTCATCAAGGACCGACAGGGCGATGTTGGCGAGGAGCGGGGAGAGGATGCCGCCTTGCGGGGTGCCGGTGCGGGTGTCCCTAAGGATGGCGTCCTCGGAGAGGACACCTGCCTTCAAGAACGCCTTGACCAGCGACAAGACGCGTTTGTCCCCGATTCGTGCCCGCACCCGGTCCATGAGGGCGACATGCGAGATTTCGTCGAAGCAGGCCCTGATGTCACCTTCGAGCACCCACTCGTAGGAGCGGGAGCCCAGTTGGTGGATCTCGGCGATCGCGTCCTGTGCCCGCCTGTTGGGGCGGAAGCCGTAGGAGACCGGCTTGAAGTCCGCCTCGAAGACAGGTTCGAGGACCATCTTGAGCGCTGCCTGCACGACCCGATCCCGCGCGGTGGGCATGGCGGCTTCATACTGCCCCTCCTGCTGTGATGGTTCGGGTTTTCGGGGTGAGGTGCCCGGATTCGGCGATGCGCCGCAGGCAGGCGGCTT